>NZ_JH992901.1:5462467-5464141 GCF_000315565.1 Mastigocladopsis repens PCC 10914
AAGTTCTCTGTCTAGCTGCTCTCTTGCTTGTAAGTTAATCATTGGCGGTCTTCCTGGACTCTTTTTCGTTGACAATAAACCTTTTATTCCTGATTCGGTATAGTCCTTCAACCATCTTTGTACCGTTACCCTTGCTCTCCCTAGCACCACCGCTACATCCTGTATTGTTTTTACATGACCTATTTTCAGCAAATACAACGCTTGAATCCGTTCACGACTTGATACTATTTTTTGTTTTCTCAGCAGTTCCTGTAATTCTTCTGCTGACTCATATATTTCTACTTTGGTGACTCCAGCCATCTTTGCTCGTTGATATTTATTCCTTCTTTATCTGTATCATAGTTTTAGTGAATTGGTATTACAATTACACTTTCTAAGCCTGGACGCGAGAGAAGAGACGGTCGAGTAGAACTGAAAGCTGAACGCTTCCAATGGATTCCAGTGATGCAACGGTGAAATTGCTACTGCTAAACTCGCTGGGAGATGACCTTGGGGGGCATTCGCACTAAAAGTTAGATGATCGTAATATATGTACTTATTTTTAAGCCAACCAACGAGATAGCCAAACTTTGAATAGTCTTGTTCTACACTTTCCCAAATGCGCTTCTGCACACTAAAGCTGAAGTTTCCGTTACTGTACTTTACCCAAAGTTGGTCAATCATACAGAGATCAGTGCAGGGAAAGTTGTTGATAGATTTGTCATTAAGCCAACCTTCTTTTTCTCTGCCAGATACTTTGAGCATGACAGCTAAAGTCAGTAGATCCGCTTTTTTCCATTCTCCTAATTTCAGTAAATCTTGCAGTTGTGTGTAGTCTATCCTAAGCTCATCGGTGCTAGTGTATAAGACTGGTATCTGCTCTTGTGAAAGGTTTTCTAATCCAATAGCAACTATACCTTCGTCAAAAGCTCTTTGAATAACATCTTGATTATTTGTGTTGTCATACCCCAGCCCATCATAAAACCCTTGAGCAAATACAATAGCAGCTTTATCATCAATTGGCTGATTCATACCAATTACATAATTAATATATTGGCTAATCGCCTCTCCAGATTTGGCTGAATAACAGGCATTAAGTAATACACACTTAACATAATCAACGTGTAACCTAAACAATGCTGCCAAACTTTCTGGTGATACAGGTTTGCGATTTCCTCCATCGTCTTCTAACAACAAGCTGCCATCCTTCATCCCATGTCCGCAAAAATGGACTATTTGGGGACGTTCTTCTGCGATTGATCTACGAATATCCTGAGGGCGTATAGCCGTTCTAATCCTAATATCAAATAAATCTCGTTTTACTGCCCGTTTAATGGCTTTCTCTATTTGGCGTAGATATAGCGAAGCTGTCACCAGGGGCAAGATAGCCTGAAAGTACTGCTGTCGGTATACCTATAATCTTGCCGCGACTGGAACCATAATGTTGCCGCTACTGAGGCTGTAATGCTCATTATTTCGTGAGGCGATCGCAACACTAATTGAACGATTGGAACCATAACATTGCCGAAAACTAAAAATGGAACGATAAACTTGCCAAAACAAGATACTTCAAGTCTTCATTTTTAGGTTGATGCATTTCAATAGACATCTCCGAAAATACTCAAATTGTTTGCCGAAGTGACTTTTAGCGTGCGATTGCCCAAGGGGCACTGCGCTTCGCGCAATCGCCAATTC
>NZ_JH992901.1:5464241-5558982 GCF_000315565.1 Mastigocladopsis repens PCC 10914
AATTGAAATGTTGTTAAATGTCTGAGATATGTCAAAGTTAAAATTATTTGCTCTTCCAACGACAGTTTAGGTCTGCGACCTCCTCCACCCGCAATAATTCTTACCTTTTTAGACTCAGATGATACTTGTTTTTGGTTATGCACCTCTCTCGCTTGTTCTAAAAGTTGCTCTAATTGCTCATACTTGAGACCAATTAAACGCTGTGCATCTAGAGGATGATGTTGAATATGCTCAAATAGAGAACCCACAATAGTTTGGTAAAAATACATTTGTATATGATTTTACCAGGAATTATTTATTTTCCGGAGATGTCTATTTATTTGCTCTCCACAAGACTATGTATTGTTGCTGACAATACATCACATTGCTGTCGATGGTTTCTCATTTGGGATTATTCTGGATGAGTTGCGTTTGCTTTACGAGGCGGAAAATACGGGTAAAGCAGTATCTCTAGCTCCTATTCATGACTCGTATAAGGACTTTGTGCAATGGCAACAGAAAATGCTCAAAAGTTCTGTAGGAGATAATCTACGGGCATATTGGCACAAACAGTTTGCTGGGGAGTTACCAGTATTAAATATACCTACAGACCGCCCCCGACCGCCAGTCCAGAATTATCAAGGAGCTTGTTTTAGTTTTGAACTCACTAAAGAATTAGCCGATCGCCTCAGAGAAATAGGGAAAAGGGAGGGAGCAACCCTTTACATGACCCTGCTGGCTGCTTTTCAAGTGCTCCTTCATCGTTACACGGGTCAGGAAGATATCGTTGTTGGCTCTCCTACGGAGGGGAGAAGTAAGACTGAATTCACCAATACTGTAGGCTTTTTTGTGAATATGCTTGCCCTAAGAGTCAATCTTACGGGCAATCCTACTTTTCTTTTGCTTTTGTTTCAAGTACGTCAAACGGTATTAGCAGCACTCACCCATCAAGATTATCCTTCTCCATTATTAATCGAGCGATTACAGTTAAACCGCGACCCCAGTTTTCTAGGACTTTTCCGTGCTTCGTTTAATCTGTTGCAATTTCAGGAAATGGCACCGGAATATGAATTATCTATGTCTACTCAAACAACAGCCAGAGAAGATTGGGGAGGTTTGAGGTTAGAACCTTTTGTCATCCCACAACAAGAAGGTCAAAACGATATAGTTTTGGACATTGTTGAGACAAGAGAATCCTTAGTTGGTATATTTAGGTACAGCACTGACCTATTTCATGAGACAACAATCAGCCGCATGGCAGGCAATTTTCAGACTTTGCTGGCGGGAATTGTGACGAACCCAGAGCAGGAGATTGCTTCATTACCTTTGCTCAGTGAAGTCGAACAACATCTGCTTGAGGAGTGGAATAACAATCAGGTAGACTATCCCCAAGATCGGTGCATTCATCAGTTGTTTGAAGCTCAGGTGAACAAGACACCAAATGCAGTAGCAGTATCGTTTAAAGACCAACAACTGACATATCAAGAGTTAAACCTTCGAGCCAATCAACTAGCACACTACTTGCGCTCTTTGGGGGTAAAACCAGAAGTGCTAGTGGGGATTTGTGTCGAGCGTTCCCTAGAGATGGTTGTAGGATTACTAGGAATTCTTAAAGCTGGTGGAGCTTATGTACCATTAGATCCGCAATTACCCCAAGAACGCTTAAATTTCATGCTCAGTGATTCACAAGTCTCGATACTGTTAACTCAACAAAAACTGATAGAAATTCTTCCTCAGCAGAATGCACCTGTAGTTTGTTTAGACAAAGATTGGGAAGTAATTAGTCAGGAAAGTGAAACAAATCTAGTTAATAGTGCGACATCACAAAATCTAGCCTATGTAGTCTACACATCAGGCTCTACAGGTACATCAAAAGGAGTTGCGATCGCCCATCGCAGTCTGGTTAATGCATATTGCTCAACTCAAAATCTAGCAGAAGCTTACCAACCTACTCAACAAGAAGGAGTATTGCAAGATCCTGTAGAACGCATTGAATTTAAGCTCAAGCAACCAGGATTACGACAGTTAGAACCCTCTCAACATAGCGTAAAATTACCCCAACCTGAGTTTGATGACAACCTCACTCAAGCTTACCTAGAACGTCAAAGTTATCGGCAATTTTTGCCTCAACCTATTTCTTTAACACAATTTAGCCAGTTTTTAAGTTGCTTGCAGCAGATGAAACTGGATAATTATCCTCTACCAAAATATCTTTATCCTTCCGCTGGTAGTCTCTATCCCGTACAGACTTAGTTGTTAATTAAACCTAACCGAGTAGAAGGTTTATCAGCAGGAATATACTACTATTATCCTGCTGAGCATCGTTTGATATTGGTCAGCGATAGCAGCGAAATTGATGGCAGTGTTTATCGTGGCAATCAACCAATTTTTGATAATGGTGCTTTTTCGCTATTTTTGATTGGAGAACTAAGTGCTATTACTCCGATTTATGGAGAATTAGCAAAAGAATATTGTCTTTTAGAAGCGGGTCATATCGGTCAGTTGTTAATGAAATCTGCGCCAGAACAGGAAATTGGATTGTGTCCTATTGGCTATCTGGAATTGAGCGAAATACAAGATTTATTTAAGCTCGAATCGAGTCAGGTTTTACTTTATAGCTTTGTGGGTGGCAAAATCAATTTAGCTCAAACTCAACAGTGGTTTTCCTCTAAAACCGATAAAGGTTTCCAATCAATTTCTGTGCAGTTACGGGAGTATTTACAACAGAAGCTACCGACATATATGGTACCTTCTGAGTATATTTTATTAGATGCCTTGCCTCTCACTGCGAATGGGAAAGTAGACCGCAAGATGTTACCTACTCCCGATATAGTCAGGTCTAAATCTGAAGCAGTTTTAACACCTCCAAAAACTGAAATGGAGCGATCTTTGGTCGAAATTGTACAAGAACTTCTTCAGGTATATGCAGTGGGTATAGATAATAATTTCTTTCAGTTAGGCATGGATTCATTGAAATTAGTGCAGTTAAGGAATAAGTTGCAAACTCAACTCAGAGTCAATATTTCCCTGAAACAATTGTTAGTAGAAGCAACGAATATTGCAGAATTAGCTGTAGCTGTAGACGAGCAATTAACTTTAGCAAAAATTAAGTCAGTGCCCTTGTCTGCTGAATCCGATAATAATACAGAAATCATCGAATTATGAATAGAAATAAACTTTTAACAGAACTGAAACAACAGGGAATCAAATTATCAGTCAAAAACGAACGATTGATTATTGAAGCTCCAAAAGGAGTATTGACACCAAAACTAAGAAACTCCTTAGCAGAACATAAGCTAGATATTATACGTTTGCTAGAACAAACCGAGATAAATACTACTTCTGTACCAGTAATTGAATCAGATTCTACCAGCCGATATGAACCTTTTCCCCTTACTGATATTCAGCAAGCATATTGGATCGGACGCAGTGGCATATTTGAGTTAGGGGATGTAGCTATTAGTGGTTATATCGAGTTTGAAACTGAAAATTTAGACTTGTCGCGACTTTCAGCAGCTTGGCAGAAATTAATTTATCGTCACGATATGCTGCGAGCTGTAGTCTTACCTACAGGAGAGCAACAGATTTTAGAGGAAGTTCCAGACTATGAAATTTCTACCTTGGATCTGCGAGAAGTACAAAATCTTGAAGCAGAACGGGTACTCACAGCCATGCGAGAAAAATTATCCCATCAGATGTTACCTTGCGATCAATGGCCTTTGTTTGATATTCGAGCCACTTATTTGGACGACCATCGGATGCGGCTTCATATCAAAATAGATTTATTGATGATGGATGCTGCTAGTGTTCAAATTCTATTCCAAGAGTGGAATCAACTTTACCAAAATCCTGAAATTTCCTTTAAACCATTGGAGGTATCATTCCGAGATTATGTAATTAATAAGCAAACACGACAAGATCCAGAATTGATAAAGCGATCGCACAATTACTGGTTCAGTCGTTTAGATACTTTACCCCCAGCACCAAAATTACCTCTAGTTTATTTTCCTAGCGAATTAAAAGATTATAGATTTAAACGTTACCGCGCTCGACTCGAACACAATATTTGGGAGCAATTAAAACAGCGAGGGAAAAATGCTGGTTTGACTCCTTCTGTGATTTTGCTGGCTGCTTTTGCGGAAATTTTAACAGTGTGGAGCAAGAATCCTCGCTTTACGATCAATCTCACCGTGTTTGAACGTCTTCCTCTCCATCCTGACATTGATCGCATTATAGGCGATTTTACTAATACAATTTTATTGGCAGTAGATAATTCAACCCTAGCTACATTTACTATCCGCGCTCGGAAAATACAGCAGCAATTATTACAAGACTTAGACCATATTCATATTAGTGGAGTGGAGGTACTGCGGGAATTAGTTCGTCGTAGAAAAACTGGATTAACCGCAGTGATGCCAATAGTTTTTACCAGTCTTTTAGGTTTAAATTCTGTAAATCAAAGAGATTTAGAACTCAGTTTTTTAGGAGAAGAAGTTTATAGCATTAGTCAAACACCGCAAGTCTGGCTCGACCATCAAGTTACCGAACAAAAAGGAGCATTAATATTCAACTGGGATGTGGTGGAAGAACTCTTCCCTCTTGGTCTTATGGGTGATATGTTTGGGGCTTACTGTGATTTACTCAAGTGTCTGGCTACTTCCGAATCGGCTTGGGTGGAAGCACAACAAGAATTATTACCTGCAACTCAAACAACTAAACGCCATGAGGTAAATAATACTAGTGCTCCAATTTGTCAGCAAACTTTGCACGGCTTGTTTACCTTGCAAGTGAAAACACAACCCCAACAAGTAGCAGTCATTACGAATGAATGCCAGTTAACATATGAACAATTATACCAGCGAGCATCAGGATTAGCACGTAGATTACAACAGTCGGGAGCAACCCCTAACACCTTAGTAGCTGTAGTGATGGACAAAGGTTGGGAACAAGTTGTAGCCGTACTAGGAATTTTAATGTCTGGAGCGGCGTATCTCCCGATTGACCCCAATTTACCCCAACAGCGACAGTGGTATTTACTCGAACAAGGACAAGTTAAACTAGTTGTTACCCTACCCCACCTAGAAAGCAATCTTTCTTTACCTCCAGGGGTGCAGAGTCTATGTGTTGACGATAGCAATGCAGAGACTAACCCGACCTTCGCGCCCTTAAACGATGAAAATAACCGCAATCTAGCCTACGTAATTTATACATCAGGTTCCACTGGATTACCTAAAGGAGTAGCCATCGACCATCGGGGTGCAGTTAATACAATTGTTGATATTAACCAGCGCTTTGGAGTTGGAAGTGGCGACCGCCTCTTGGCTCTCTCGGCGTTAAATTTTGATTTATCAGTGTACGATATCTTCGGTATTCTTGCAGCTGGGGGAACCATAGTCATTCCACCGAAAGATGCAGTTAAAGACCCGGCTTGCTGGTATGAATTAATAGTTAAGCAAGGAGTTACGATCTGGAATTCAGTTCCGGCTCTGATGCAGATGTTGGTAGAGTATTTATCCGCACAGCCTTTCATAGTACCATTATCATTACGTTTGGCTTTGCTAAGTGGAGATTGGCTGCCTTTAAGTTTACCAGAGCAAATTCATTTGTTTTGCTCGGATATTGAAATAGTTAGTTTGGGGGGAGCAACGGAAGCTTCAATTTGGTCGATTTGCTATCCCATCACCGCAGTCTCCCCCGATTGTCCGAGTATTCCCTATGGTAAACCGCTGACGAATCAACAGTTTTATGTCTTCAATGAATTAATGGAACCAACTCCGCTATGGGTTACAGGACAGCTTTATATTGGGGGGATAGGACTAGCGCTAGGTTATTGGAAAGATGATGAAAAAACAAACGCTAGCTTTATCACTGGATTACAAGCAATTGGACTTAATCCCGAGTACGAAGCTCACACTCAAATTGAACAGATGGCGACTCACTACATCCAAGAGTTACAATTAAAACCATTATTGCCTTAGAAAAAATTGATGGCAATTGCCTGAGTTACGATATGTGGTGTCAGGAACATAGTGACCAACCACCCAATTTTGCTGTTGAAGCCAATGATGTAGCCGTACAAATGTATACTAGTGGCACTACCGGACGACCCAAAGGTGTCCAACTAGGACATTACAGTTTTTTTGCGATCGCCAAAGAATTTGCTCAACGAGGCAAAAAGTGGATAGGTTGGAACGAAACTGATAAGAGTTTGCTGACCTTATCTTTATTCCATATCGGCAGTCTCTGGTGGGCTATCCGTGGTCTAGCATCAGGAGCCGAAAATATTATCTTAGACAATTTTATCGGCGTTGAGGTTCTCGAAGCGATTGAAAAGTACCGCATCACCAAGACATTTATGGTTCCAGCGATGATTCAAATTCTGTTGAACGAACCATCATGCCAAAAAACAGATTTTTCATCACTAAAATACATTATTTATGGGGGTTCCCCTATCGCCGAAGCAACACTCAAAAAAGCGATCGCCACATTCGGTTGTCATTTTGTGCAAATATATGGGTTGACAGAAACAGGAAATTGTGCAGTATCTTTACCTGCGGATGAGCATACATCTACAAATAAAGACAGACTCAAAGCTGCGGGTAAACCCTTTCCTGGTGTATCGGTAGCCATCATCAACAGTGAGGGTAAAGAAGTCTCTTGCTTTCAAGTGGGTGAAGTTTATATCAAATCTCCGGCAAATATGATTGGTTATTGGAAATTACCAGAAGCCACAGCAAAAACTTTAGTAGATGGCTGGATTCATACGGGTGATGCTGGTTATGTTGACGAAGAAGGTTACATTTATATTTGCGATCGCTTTAAAGATATGATTGTTTATGGTGGTGAAAATGTCTATCCAGCAGAAATTGAAAATATTTTATACGTATCGGCTCAATAATTTGGGGTAGGCAGTGATTCAAGCTGCCACGACCAGCCCAATGGAATGAGAGAAGATTTCTCGCGAATAACTTGGGCAAGAGAGGGGATTGCTCGAATTTGAGAAATACGGTCACGCATATACTCAAAAAAGCTGATTTCTAACTTGCGAGTAGTAGCCACAAGAGACATAAAAGTATCCCAAGCTTGAGTTCCCTCAGTTGTCTGAGTTGCATAGCTAACATTACGTCGCTGCACCATAGTCCTAGCAGCTAATTCAGCAGGATTATTATGCAGGGGTAATTCCGGATGCTCTAAAACTAGAAGCAGTTCTGAAGCTTTGGCAACAGTTAATCGTTTTCGTTCATCCAACTGTTCGTAACCACTTTTTGTATCAAAAAGTTTCCAGAATTTAGACTTTAGTTCTCGTGCGACTTCTGCACTGGGAAAATCTCTGTAAGTGAGTAATTCTCGGTAATAATCCCAGAAATCATCCAAGAATTTATCAAGGGCTTGTTGATGATAAGCAACCAGTGGACTTAACTTCTTATAATGTCGTCCCTCATCTACCCAGCATAAAGCCAAATCATCAGTGAGTAACTTGAACTGAGGAGCATCATCACATACGAGAGCTTGCACCACTGGCCAATCTCTTTGCTGATGATAAAAGGCGATTGCGGCTGCTTCTAAAACACGAGTACGTTGGACAGAGCCTAATTTGGGTAGATATGTATCAAGTAGTGTATTAAAGTCTGTGCAGCTAAATACAGTTTCTTGAGGCAAGAGTTTTAGAGAATTCTTCCATTTAGTCGGTAGTTGGAAAGCCTCCAGGAGTGAGAAGGTGAGTTGGTTAAGAAGAAACTCTAGTTCTCGTCCGTTTTGTAATCCCTTCAGTACAGTTAATCTGTCTTTGTTGGGAGTTGTAAAGTAGACCGTATACAAAGGGTTACACACTACATTGGTGGTATAGTTGACTCCAGCAACACGGGCACCAGTCTGGTCAAACTGCTGCCAGGGACTGCTAGCTAGCCCAGCTTCATAGATTTCACTTTTCTCGCTTTCAAAACAAGGGTGGTTTTTGATCAACAGGTTGGACAAATGCCCTGCTGACATGGAGATGCCAATATCCTCTAAAAACTCTAACAGTTTGCCTTGGGTCATATTGCCTCCATAGTACAAACTAATCACCAAGGCTTTTATTCCCGGGCCAAATTCTCCAGAGTAACCTAGTGGTAGTTCTGCCAGATAAGTTTTTCCTTCAGACGGCGAATAGTATTTCTGTTTACGGAATAATACGTTATCGGCTGCCAGGGTGATGTCTTGAACGATTACTTCCTCGTAACCTTTGAATTGTGCATCTGCTGGCAGTCATTCTAAGGGATACTCCAGTATTTCTTCTCGGTCTATTTTTAGATGAGCATTTTTGCTGCCCTTGGAGTGGTTTTTCAGAGTCTTTCGTTCTTCTTCTGATGAGTGGTTGTTTGAGAACCCTCTCGGTTTTTTGGCTTTGATGTCTGGCTGACCCTGTTCTCCCTTGAGGCGGTTGTTTTCGTCTCTTAAGCGTTGGTTTTCTTCTCGTAACTCTTTTACTTCTGTATGTAATTGCTCTATCAGGTTCAGTAGTATCTCTACTGTTTGACGCAAGGACTCCTCTGCAATTTCCTTCGGGTTGATGGTTTACACTAAAGTCTCTACTAACTTTTCACTCGATTGCTTTTGCGTCATCTGTCATATTCTACGACGCTATGTGTTCCTCGCTCGTTTTTTTATTTTTCTCGACTACCCCTGTTTATTGAGCCGATACGTTGAGAGAGACTTGGAGTTCGCGGCTGTTATATCTACCGTAACTTGCACTCACTCGTGCTTCTGGTTCTGGAGTTGCTTGCCTAGAAATGATATTGACGACCCCACCAGAACTATTTCGACCGTATAGTGTACTTTGGGGACCCCTGAGCACTTCTACTTGTTCTAGATCGAGTAAAGCAAGGTCTAGAAAGCCGTTATAGTCAATTGGAACATCATCGATGTAAAAGGCTACACTATCCTGAGCGGTCAGGAAATTTTGATTGTTCAAACCCCGTAAACTGTAATTATTAAACTCAGTACCACCGGAAGATGTGGGAAGAAAGTAAAAGTTGGGCGTTTGATTGGCAATATCAGCAAAAGAATCGATTTGAGCATCTTCTATTTCCTGAAGGGGTATGACCGTAACACTTATCGGTACATCCTGTGCGTCTTCCGGTCGTTTTTGCGCGGTAACGATGAGTTCAATATCTGCTTCGGGAGCAGGAGCTAAGCTGAAAATTAAACGGCGATCGCTACTCGTCATCTGTGCGCTCGGTACATCTTCTACCCCAGTCACGCGCACCTGCACTTTGTTGTCATCTAGCTGTACAACTGTTACAGAAGCAATTCCTGGAGTGGGTGTTTGCGATTGAAACTTCTGACCATCCGGTAACGCCAATACCGCATTTTGGATGTCTGCAATCAAAGTCTTACCATCCACTCTAGTTGTCGGCTGTGACAATTCTCCCTCAAGAGTTTCTAAAACAATTTCCAAACCGCTTTGCGTTTCTTGCAGTTTAATTCCAGTTACTTTAATAACTTGAGGAGTTGTATTTTCCTGGGTCAGCAAATCAGTTGCACTCGTTTTTGGGAACTGAATTTCGCTCAGTTGGGAAATATTTGAAATTGATGTCTGAGTTTTTTGTGCTTCATTCGTAGTGCTTGTCAGTTTCTTCTCAACCTGAGACCAAGCATCTTGTTTTTTAGTAATAATTTCTGTTTCTCTTTGCTTTTCTCCTGCAAAACATGGTTGAGCCAACACTAAACAACATACACCTGCAAAGCCTGCGTATAAAAATTGTTTCAATTTCAAAGTATCCTCCCACACCACATGAAAATTGCACTCACACAAAAGAATCGCAACTCTAAGTAGGTCGGCGTGAATATTTCTCATTGGGATAAGGCAGAGGGCAGGAGGCAGGAGGCAGGAGGGAAGAGGGTTTTAGCATAGTTCATCTTTCTTCACATAGTTTTTTTTATACTCTAAACGGCTAAAAAGTGGACTTTTTTAAACTACACAAAAGTCTAGTTTTTAACCGTTCTTAGTATATTGTGCAGACTTACTTAGTAGAAATGCTGCAATAGTGAAAGCAAGTTATATTATCAATACGAAAATTCACCGTTGTCAAACGACACGTTGTCAAAGTAATACCTTGAAAAGCAAGTAGATTTTGTCAATATGTCCAAGTATATAACTTTCCTTCCGCACCATTGGTAACGGCGTAAATAGAAGGTTCATGCAACCAGGGGCTTTTTAGTATGATGTCACATTTGTCAACCCCTTTTGAGTACTTTATTGATAATTATTATCGATCAATACTTTGCCTACTTTGCTTTCTTTTAGGCAATGTTTTTCAGTTTCGAGACGGAGCGATAATACTTTGAAACAGACACTTCCAGGTACTCCAAGCTCCGTTTTAGGCAAAGTTCTTTTACTGTCTATGCGCTAGAAAAAGTATTTGTGCAACAAATCTATTCATGAGTGCGGTTAAATCTCGTATCAATCCCTGTAACTGTTGCTGTATAAGGTTTATAGCCATAGGTTGCCCCTGGTTGCACGAACCTTCTATTTACGCCGTCTACTACAAACGCGGTAAACTGTCTGTATTAGGGTATATATGTGGTGTATACATGGCTAATGTGGAACGCGAATCAATTAACTTCAAACTCCCCAAAACCCTGACTAAAGCACTCCGCACTGCTGCACGAGAACGTAACACCACTGCTAGTGACTTAGTTATCCAGGGCTTGCATCATATCCTGGGGTCAGCCCCAGGTACAGAAACGAGTGTAGAAATTCGTCTACAACAACTTGAAGCTCAATTGACTCAAATCGTCAATCGACAAGATGCTCGTATAGAATTGGGTGTAGAACATAACTCCAAACAAAGACTTTCACTGTTGGAGCAGAAGACTGAAGCAATCGTCCAAAGGTTAGCACAAATAGAAGGAGCAATCTCTTTACTTAATCAGCGATCCTCAACTGGCTCCCGGCGACAATCTTTTAACTACCGCCCACCGCAGCTAGAACTGCAAGCTTATACGGGAGAAAATTTAGCGAAAAGATTAGCCCTCTTCTGTCACTTTCCGGGTATTCTAAATAGAGAAAAAACTCTGGAAGGTAAGCAGGGAAATGGATGTAGAATTACAAATTCTAAAGCATTTGGCGAGAGATGCTCACCCAACAGTTGCCATCATAGATGAATAGACCTCTTGCAAAAGTCGGTCAAACAGAGTCACTTTTAGCTAGGCGAAGCTCATAGTTATATAGACCAGCATTGAGTCATGACATGCTTACTTGTGTTTTGATATCGACTATCTTTGCACTTTATTGATATATATAAGCGAAATTGACTTATGCACTACTTAATTTATTTGTAACCGTCAGAGGTGGGTTAAGCCGCAGGTAATACTAGGTTGGAAGAATTAGCGACATCAGGAACCAACGAAACGACCCTTCAAATAGCGAATAATCAAACTTCCCCATAATATAGATAGTGCGCTTGTCTGTAACAGTAATAACATTTTGGGGAATTAATGATGAGTCCAGCAGCACCACCGGAGGCGGATACTCCATCACTCACACAAGACTATAGAGACTTGTATCGACAGGGCAAACGGCTTGAAAAGCAAGAACGTTACGAAGAAGCGATCGCTTATTACAACAAAGCTATAGAGGCTTGCCCCAATGAATACTGGCTCTGGTATGACCGAGGTAGCGTCCTGCGGGAATTGGGTGATTATCAGGAAGCTCTCAAGAGCTTTGACCGAGCATTGGCTCTTCGCCCTAATGATTACTGGGCGTGGTACAACCGGGGATACATTTTGTTAGAAGAACTAGAGCAGTTTGAGGAAGCGATCAAGAGTTTTGACAGAGCATTGGCAATTCGCCGCAATGACTACTGGGCGTGGTTTCGTCGGGGAGAAGTCTTAAGACATTTGGAGCGCTATGAAGAAGCCATTTCCGACTATGATCAAGCTTTATCAATTCGTCGTGATGATTACTGGGCGTGGTTGCGTCGGGGAGATGCCTTGAGACATTTGGGTCGCTATAAAGAAGCGCTCAAAAGTTACGACGAAGCCCAATATATCCGTTCGGATGAATTTTGGACTTACTACAAAATAGGAGATACTTTGAGATATCTAGAGCGCTATGATGAGGCGCTTGCAAGCTATCAAAAAGCAATCCAACTGAACCCAGATGATGAGTATGCTTGGTATAATCGCGCTTGCTGTGCCGCCCAAGTTGGACAAGAATCGCTAGCGATTGAAAGCCTTCAGACAGCCTTAAAAATCAATCCGAATTTTCAAATCTTTGTCAAGACTGACCCCGATTTAGACGTTATCCAAGACAGTAGACAACTTGAAGATTTGCTGAGCAGGATAGCTGAGTGGAACCCATAAATGCGGAAAAGGAAGTTTGTTGGGTTTATTGTATGGAAACCCAACAAGCTATGACAGATATTGACTAAATTTGAGCCTCAATTTGCTTGACTGCTGTCAGCGCCGAGTAACTCACACCAGCAGTCCCTTCGCCTGGGTGGGTGGAGTCACCAACAAGCCACAGATTGCTGATGGGTGTACGGTTGGCAAAACCAAAGGGACCGAAAGTGGATATCCTTTGACCAATACCACCAACAATACCGCGATCGCGTGCTGTGTACCTTGCAAAAGTGCGGGGAGTGGCTGCTTCTAGATGAACAATGGTTTCTGGTTTCAAGTAAAAGAACTTTGCCAGGTGCGAGATAGCTTCTTGTGTATACTGTTGCTTTAACCCCTCATAATCCTCAGTCAGCCACCACTGTTGTGGATCTACAAAGGAAGAAGCAATAATTGTCGCTTTTCCATCTGGGGCGCGACCATCTCCTGGATGGCTTACAGAAACAAACAGGGAATTATTCTCCCCAATGGGACCTTTAGCATCATACATAAATTGGAGATGGGGCGGACATCCAGAAGGAATAGCGCTTTCGTCTACGCCCAGATACACAACAAAAGCACCTGATGCGGGTGGTAGTTTTTCTACTCGTCGCTTATAACCATTGGGAACCTTATTGCCCAACAACTGCACCAAATTCTGCGCGGTAACATTGGCAACGACTTGGTCGGCTGGTTCTGTCCAGACTTCGCCAGTTTTCTGATTGCGAATGACCACAGTGGTAGCTTTGCCCTTTTCTACTTTGATATGTTCCACCGTGTGGCGCATGAGCAACTTGCCACCATTTTTTTCTAAAGCTTCTACCAGGCGATCGCTTAGGACTTGCATACTACCTTGGAGATGATACAATCCCTGCGGCAACTGCGATACACTCAACGCTGTTGCTGCATAGAGTAAAGCCGTTTCTTCTGCATCTACCTGAGAGTAGAGCTTGAGTTGCAAATCCAGAAATGTCTTTAAGCGGTGGTCGTTTGCCAGCTTATAAGCACGTAATGCATCTCCAACTGTAAACAACGTGTAGGGTACGGTAATAAATGTACGAGGACGCACTGCTTTGGTAAGCTGTAATAAATCCCACACGTTACGTGGCGGTAGCACTGGGTCGCGTCCTTGGAATTCCCAGCTGGCTTTAAACAAAGCCGCCATCAACTGCCAAAACGGTTCGCTACCAGGAAACTGGCGTTGCCGTTCCTCTTTCCATTTCTCTGGATCTCGCCAAACGTTGATTGGTGTCTCCTCACTAGGCAAATACACTGCACAAGCGGGGTCACAAGGCTTTGCTTCTGGTAGATTGATTTCTAATTCTGTGAAGATACGGTGGTGAATTCCACCTGGTTCCAACCCTGCTACTTGAGTGGCGCCCACATCAAAGGTAAATCCTTTGCGTTTAAAGGTAGAAGCACACCCTCCTGGTACGAGGGCTTGATCCAGAATTAAGACACTGTAACCTCTACGGGCTAATAATGCTCCAGCAGTGAGTCCGCCTATTCCAGCACCGATAACTATGACGCGGGATTTGCTGTTGCCAACACGATGACCTGGCATTGATGTTTACGACATATTTCTTAATATTTATATTAAGAATTTTATATTACTTTACAAAATCTTAGCGTTGTTTCTTGTCCTATTGCTCGCGAAACCCCGGCAACACCAAAATTTGAGATATACGGGATAGTACTTTCTCAATCTCTTTTAGCCAGCAATCCAGTAAAGCTACTGGGTGCCAGACCAACATATAAAGTGAAATCTTGAATTTTGACAGTAATTCTTGTCGTAGGCTGAGATTTCTAAACCAGTAAGCAAATTGCTGTCCGATACGGATGCGTAATCGCAAGGACAGATCGGAATTACAGTTGTTCTGTTGTGCAGCTTTGTGCAAAAATATTCGATAAATTTCCTTGAGTCTGGAGTGTATAGAACTCACTTTTTGGCTTGATGGGAAAAAGGGTGAATACCAATGACCTAACCAAAAACCCCTAAGAGCATTTAATTCCTCCAGACTAAGTTCTTCGCCTAGTAATTGTTTGATATTGTGCTTTGAGTTACTCAGAGAGTAAGTATCCTGCTCTAATTGCTTTGCAGAAGAAATACTCTTGTCGTGACGGCGCTGTTGTAGTAGGGCATCAGATAAAATAACAATGTCACCAACCTTACTTAGACGGCTCCAAAGTTCGTAGTCTTGACTATAGCGATAATCCTCGGAATAACCGCCCAAATCGCTGACTGGCTTTTGCCTAAACATCACTTGGCTGTGACCTGCCACATGATTATAGAACAACAAGTACCAAGCTACTAAGTCGCGATCGCACTCCCTTGGCTGTTTTCCGATAAAACGTCCCTCAGAGTCGATCCAATCTATATTGCAAGATACTAGAACAACCTCTGGAGACTTATCCAAAAGTTCCACCTGCTTGTTAAATCTTTCTGGTAGAGACACGTCGTCTGCATCTTGTCGGGCGATGTACTCTCCTTTTGCCAGTTTTAATCCCTTATTCAGAGATTTAGTCAAGCCAATATTTTCTTCGTTCTTGAACAACTTAACGCGACGATCTTTGTCAGCATATTCACTGAGAATTTGCCAGCTACAATCGACAGAACCGTCATCAATAATAATGAATTCAAAATCAGTAAAGGTTTGATTGAGAATACTTTCTATAGACTCCCGTAAGTACTGGTCTCCATTGTAAACTGACATTACAACGCTGAGTTTAGGTAGCATTTGATATATCTCATCAAGTTTTTTCTAGGACTAGTTATGCCTTCGTCAATTTCCTGTAGCTTTGGTACGGCAAACTGCAAAATGCGCTCTACTCTGCTATCCCAAGTAAAGTTATCTACCTCTTGAAAAGCAAGTTCAGCAATAGCACTTGCAAGTGTTGGATTTTCAAATAATTGAACTATAGCTTCTTTAAAGGAAAGAGGTTCGTCAGGTTGCGCCAAAAGAGCATTTTCGCGATCGCGCAATACTGTCTTTATAGTTGGCAATGCTGAAGCAACAATTGGTCTTCTAACAGCCATATACTCAAACAGTTTCAAAGGGCTAGTCGTTTCGCTTAAATGCCAGTACTTACTAGTAGGAAGAATCAGGACATCTGCTGCGTACAAGTATGCGGCTAACTCAGATTGGACTACGTGACCGACTATATTTACATTGTGTAAGTTCAGGTTTTTACACTCTTGTTTGACTCGATTAATATCATTGTCCCATCCTCCGACTAAAACAAATTTATACTCTGGCAGGAGGCGGGCAGTTTCTAGCAGTGTTGGAATTCCTTTATGTTCGTATAAATGCCCTGAGTATAGAACAATTTTTTCATCTTGAGGTAGGGAGAGCTTTTGCCGAGCTAAATCTTTTGGCTGGTAGGGCAGAAAATTGCTCAAATCCACACCGCTATGAACAAATAATGCCTTGTCGGGGCTGAGACCATGTTTGATATATTGCTCTAATAATTGGGGCGATATTGTAACGAAACCGATAAAGTTTTTGTCATCAAAAAATTTCCGACTGGGAGAATCATCGTTGATCGGTTCATGCTTTTCCCACACAACTGGTATACCTATCTTGAGCAAAAGCTCAACGTTTTTTGGTGTACGAGTGTACACCAATGAGGGAGATTTGACACAGGCATACAAAACAGCTAATTTAAAAAATTTTGGATTGTAATAATCTGGGGGAAAAGGATAATTTGCCTTAATATGTGTTGGTATTCGTGCTACCTTAAAATTGCAATGTAAGCCATACCAATCTTTAAATTCTGCATCCATCCCTTTCAAAGCTGACTTAATATCTCCACCAGTCACTAACTCAAAGTTTTCAATTTTTTTAGATAAGGCTTGCGCCATTTTAGCGACTTGTATCGTATGAGCCATTTTTGAAGGCAGATTTCCATAAGATAAATAGAGCAGCGATTTTAATGTTGCCATGTTAATTTATTGTCTGGTGGTTGCAGTCTAGCTTTCAACGTGACAGTCTTAATCAACTTACTTACTCACAAGCTTCCACGCCCTCGGTTGATAAAACTTACATCCACTCATCTTGCCATCTGACTCGACTGTAAACTTGAAAGATTCAATGACATCAAAAGTATAAAAAGCGCCTGTTTTGACTTTAACACTCATGGTATATGTACCAGGGCTAAAGCAAAGGTAAGGCAAATGAACTTGTATCTCATGTTCTCCTGGGAGGACTTCAAAAAACGTTTCATCATTTCCTCCACTTATAAATAAAGCTGAACCTCCTTCACCACCCAATTCTGTAATTTTTAAGTGAAGGTTAACATCATCAAATTGCTTGTGTGCTTTAATACCTACGGAAAAATTAACGTTTTGACCACTTGCTATTGATTCAATGATTTTTCCCTGTTGGTCTCTAAATAAAAGTGAAATTATATCTATTCCTAAACTTTCATCTTCTAACTTTTCTGGGAGAAACATGACTGAGTTTGTTTGATTGGCTGAACTTCCCAGAAATAAATCTTCTTCATATTTTTTGACAACTTCTTCTATGCTGCCAGATACAATTAATTCGCCTTTTGATAAATAAATGGCGGATTCACAAGCATGTAATATTGCTTGAGTGTTATGATTAACTAAGATAAAAGATATACCTTTTTGACGCAGTTCATACAGCTTACGATAACACTTAGCTTTAAACTTGATATCTCCTACAGCCAACACTTCATCAATGAGAAGAATTTCTGGCTCTGTATGAATTGCACAAGCAAATCCTAATCGTGCTGCCATACCGGAGCTATAGGATTGCACTGGAGCATCAATAGCATCCCCGATTTCTGCAAAATCTACAACATCCTGAAATCGCTCATCAATTTCTTGTTTAGATAAACCCAAAATTGACATATTTGTATAGACATTTTCCCGCCCTGTTAAAATTGGATTAAATCCGGCTCCCAAGGCAATGAGTGGCGCTAACCGACCAGTCACTTCCACAGAGCCAGTATCCGGTTTGATTAATCCACTAATGATTCTTAGTAGTGTCGTTTTCCCACTCCCATTTGGTCCTATTAAACCTAGGGATTCTCCTCGCCGCAACTGAAAACTGACATCCTTTAACGCCCAAAATTCCTTTGGTCTTAGCTTCTGGCTCGATGCTCGCGTTCTTGTTAACTCAGAAACCATATCCTGAACGCCGTAGAGTAGCGATCGCTTCAAGTCACGGCAAAACTTTTTCGAGACTCCCTTAACACAGAGAATCACGTCATCACCTTGCGGCTTTTCTAAAATTTCTCGATCAGTAACGTTAATCGTCATTAGGAACTTATCCGCTCAACTACAAAGGGCATCGCTAGACGATATACAAGCCATGCCAGTAGTAATCCTACTATGGCAAACAGACTCGCTAGCCAAAATCCGTACGAGTTTGACACCACACCTGTTGTCGCTAATTCCCGTGTTGTTACAAGCAGTGGGGTAACTGGATTTAGTTGCACAATTGCTGCTAATCCACCCCCACGGGGAACAGGATAAACCACTGGGGTCAAAAACAGCCACAGTCCGATAATTAGGGTAAGACCCCTGGAAATGTCGTTATATAGAACACCAAGGGGAGCTAGTAACAAGCCGACAAATGTTCCTAAAATCACCAAATGAATCAAGGCTACTGGTGCCAAAATTGCAGTCCAACTCACTGGTATCCGAAACCAGAGAAACAACGCTACGATGAGAATTAACTTGATGGCGAAGTTAAAAAATACTTCGCCTAGCTTGGCAAGGATGAGTGCTTCACGTGGAAAATTGATTCTAGCCAGCATCTGCTTTGCAGCAGTCACTGCTTGAATCGGAGCATTGAGTGCTTCCGTAAAAGTCTGCCATAAAGCCATGTTAAACACGACAAAAGCCGGGTAAGGCAGATCTGTTGCTCCCACATTAACGATTTTGGCGTTGCTGGCAAAAGTAAAACCCAAGGCAGCTATAATCGGTGGAACAAAAGCCCAGAAAATCCCTAAAAAAGACTGGCGGTATTGCGCGCTAATATCCCGCACCATGAGCTGCCAAGCCAGTTGCCGAGAAGCAAGCAAGTCTCGCCCCATTGCTTTGAATAATTGAACAGGATGCTCCAGCTGACTTTCAGGCGTGTAAACCACCCTTCGCGTTTGCCGAGTTGCTCCTGGAGTTAACTGCAAGGGTTTACTCCTTGATTTGTTCATAGATAAAAGGAAGTTGTCATAGAATTACACAGAAACTTTTTGCCTTACTGCTTGAGAAGCTGGTCTTTGACACAGTTGCATAACTTTAAACCATCTTTGTCGCAGAACTCTGTCATATAGTTTCAACGACTGTTTGCCTTTGTTGACCTGCCTGGTGATATCAGCAATTGTCATCTCCTGTTGTTGATTTGACTGCTGATTTAATCCCAATTTTTGTCTGAACTGTAACCAAGAGTTATGATCTTGCCAAATTAAAGAAGTCAATGGACTAGCTACAAGCTTTAAAAGACATTTAACAAAGATCTTATAAACTCCTGGGCGTAAAAGGAACATAAAATCTGCTTGTAAAGCGTTGAATAAATACACCAAACTATTCCAATGAGCACTGCCAGTCAAGCTTTTTCCTAACAGGTAGCTGTAGAAATAACTTTTAGACCACCGATAGATACAGCTTGGAATCTCTGGGTGCTGTTGCTGAGAATTTCTCAGGACGAGATCGTAAGACCTTGCCATTGAGCTACAGTTGCTGGACATACTTCCATTTATCTGACGGTAACCAACCAAAAACTCTCGTACCACCCGGAATTCATAATATTCAGCAATACGCAAGTAAAGATCCCAGTCCTCACAACCTTGAGCATTATTTTCTTTCAATTTGCAGCTGTAGCCACCGACTTTCTCTAGACAAGTACGACGAATCAGAGGTGAGCTAGCATGACCTACAAAATTGCGATACACCAAAGCTGCATAAATTTTTCCTTCTGGCTTGTCAGTAGCATAATCACTATATTCTCCAATAATTAAACCCTGTTCATCAGTCCATGCTGACCAGCAGTAGATTAATCCAACAGATGATTCTGCTTGCAACATGCACTGCATTTGTCTTTCTAGTTTGAGAGGATACCAAATATCATCGGCATCAATGGGTGCGATATATTCCCCACGAGCATTTTCAATTGCCAAGTTACGAGCCGCTGCAACTCCCTTATTGGACTGCTGCAATAAAATGACACGGCGATCGCTTTGTGCAAACGATTTGACTATTTCAGGAGTTTTATCCCGCGAGCCGTCATCTACAACTAAAACCTCAATGTTTTTATAAGTTTGAGATAGTACAGAGTCTAATGTTTGACTAATAAAAGCCTCTGCATTATAGGCAGGTATAATTACCGAAACTAAGGGTGCATTCTGCTGCATCTGTTCTATATTCATCCTGTTTCTGCCCTCTTTCGTATGACTTTATGCCTACTTTTCGTGCTATGTACAGTAACAAAACTTAGATAAAGTATTTTACTAGTACTAAGCCTCGCCGTATCGACTGTTGCAAAAGCTTGCATCGGGGATATTACATTCCCAGAATCTGCGTATACCCCTTTGTTACACAATACATTAAAATTACTACCTCAGAGGACTTTATATTTTAAAGAAATAATGAATATATGGATGGATTAGCCTCAGGATATAGTTTCAGCAGTGGCACTAGCATTTTAGTTACCTTCGATTCTTTCATCATGTCATCCTTTTTGATACGAAGACTTGAGGATTTGATTAAAAAAAACTGCCCTTTCACTTAATGAGATACTGTCTGACAAAGCTGCACAATGTACAACCATCTTTGCCATTTAATGAGTTCGTATGGTTGCCACGGAAAATATTGTATTTTATAAATTTCTTTCTGGCTCTCAGAAACTGTATTCACGCCATTAATAGCTACCTTTTTAGAAGACTGAATTTTTTTCGGAAACTGTAACCTAGATTGTTCTTCTGACCAAATCAAAGAAATGAGGTACTTAGCTGAAATTTTAAAAAGGCATATAATAAAGCATTTATACACACTGCTTTTTAACAACGGACTATAATCCAATTTGATAGCTTTGTATAGCCAGGCTAGAGTACTCCAATAATCTCCACAAGCTCTGCCTATTGATAGCATATAGATGTAAAAATTACTGGCAGACCAATTGTAGATGCGAGAGGAAGTTTCTGGACGCCGTTGTCGAGCATCTGCCATAACCAAATTGTAAGACCTCTCCATTGCCGTACAATTTCTAGACATACTTCCACTGACCTGACGATAACCAATTAAAAACTCTGGCACAGCTCGGAATTGATAATATTCAGCAATACGCAGATAAATATCCCAATCCTCACAGCCTTGAGCATTTTGCTCTCTAAGTTTTGAGTTGTAACCACCAACTTTCTCGAAACAAGTTCGGCGGATTAGAGGTACACTACCATTGCCTATAATGTTGCTATATAGCATAGCTGGGTAAACGTTACCCTCTACGCTTTGAAAATTTAAATTATAGTGGAGATTGTATTTGCCAATAATTGCATCCTCTTCGTCAATGTCCACAGACCAGGCATAAACTAATCCTACAGATAGGTCTGCTTCTAACATAGATTGCACTTGTTTTTCTAGTTTTTGAGGATACCAAATATCATCTGCATCAATTGGTGCGATGTATTCACCTCTAGACTTTTCAATTGCTAAATTCCGCGCAGCTGCTACACCGGCATTTTTCTGTTGCAATAAAGTGACACGCTCATCTTGTTGAGCAAAAGATTTCACAATTTCAGCAGTTGTATCCTGAGAACCATCATCAACAACTAAAACTTCAACATTTGTGTAAGTTTGAGACAGGACTGATTTCAATGTCCGACCGATAAACGCCTCTGCGTTGTAAGCAGGGATAATCACTGAAACCAAAACCAATGGAGAAGCAGTCTGCATTTTCTTATTCGTATTGCAAATCTTGCACTATAGAATTAACAACCTAGCCAGAAACCTAGATTTGATACGCTTATGACAATTCCCCCAAGCAGCATTGTGCTTGATAGCAAAACTGTCACTATAGAGACAGATATTACAGCTATCAATACTTCCGGTCTCTCCGAAAGTTTACTGATAATTAGAGTTTAGTCTGTTATCGTAATTTTGCGAGGAACAACTGACACTTCAATGCAAAAAATCTCACTTTTGAGCAGTGATGATTGATTGGGGAATTTAATGTAGACCTATACTGCAATGTCGTCCGATCTAAAAAAACTGAACTGCTTTAACCGACTTAAAGCGCAAATAGGTGGGTAGGGTAGATGCTAGTATCGGTTAATTCATCAATGGAAACACTTCTTTAAAGTTTACAGTAGTTTTTATATTCTATTAGTTTCTCTTAGAGAAATTGTCAATTTATGAAAGAAAATTACCAAACTTTTCCAGTAGTTTTACAGAAAATCTTATTACATTTAAATCTTGATGAAGATGTATGCGTAAAGACCATTTTATGGTATATAGAAACTTTCGCAGCAAATCTCCAGTCATGTACTGGTAATTTTGGTACAAACTTCAGTCATAGGTAAGATAAAGAAGTATAGGCTCACCCCCACCAGTACCAATGACCTCAACCCTGCTGAACTTTCCTCGTGTTAATGCCCCGAAGCTGCACCAATTGCCTAATGGTTTGACAATAGTGGCAGAGCAGATGCCAGTTGAAGCAGTTAACCTAAGCTTGTGGGTTAACGTTGGTTCAGCCGCTGAGTCAGATGCCATTAACGGTATGGCTCACTTTCTAGAGCATATGGTTTTCAAGGGAACTGAGCGACTGGCAAGCGGCGAGTTTGAACGGCAAATTGAAGAGCGGGGCGCTGTGACTAATGCCGCCACAAGTCAAGACTATACTCATTACTACATTACGAGTGCTCCCAAGGATTTTGCAGAACTTGCTCCACTGCAAATTGATGTAGTCCTAAATGCCAGCATACCCGATGAAGCTTTTGAACGCGAACGATTGGTAGTTTTGGAAGAAATTCGGCGCTCAGATGATAATCCCCGTCGCCGCACATTTGGGCGGGCGATGGAGACAGCTTTTGATGAGCTCCCTTATCGGCGTCCAGTATTGGGACCAGAAACGGTCATTTCTCAACTGCAACCTCAGCAGATGCGCGATTTTCATGCGAGTTGGTATCAACCGCAATCAATGACTGCTGTGGCTGTAGGCAATTTACCCGTGGAAGATTTAATTGAAATTGTTTCTGAGGGATTTGAACAAGCTGTTAGGACTCAGCAGACTCCACTCATCACTCGGCACTCAGTAGCTCCTGAACCTCCGTTTACAGAAATTGTTCGCAGAGAATTTATTGATAAAAGCCTCCAGCAAGCAAGACTTGTGATGGTTTGGCGAGTGCCAGGGATGAACCAATTAAAGCAAACTTATGCGTTAGATGTTTTGGCGGGAATTTTGGGACATGGACTAACATCAAGGCTAGTGCGGGATTTGCGGGAAGAAAGGGGACTGGTTTCCCATATTTCTGTCAGCAATATCACCCAACAGTTACAGGGAACATTTTATATTGCAGCTTATTGTGCAGTGGAAAAGTTGGCAGATGTAGAGGCTGGGATTGTTCAACACATCTGCAATCTGCAAACAGAAATGGTGAAAGAAGCGGAAATTGCCCGCGTGCGGACACAAGTGGCTAACAGATTTATTTTTGGTAATGAAACACCAAGCGATCGCGCTAATTTATATGGCTACTACCAATCAATGGTGGGAGATTTGGAACCAGCATTTAACTACCCAGCCCGCATTCAGGCTCAAGATGTAACTGACTTGATGCAAGCTTCCCAAGAATTTCTTTCACCAGATGCTTACGGTGTAGTTATCCTCAAACCATTTTAAAGTACTTAGTGGGTAGTAGATAGTGGGTAGTAGTAAACAACTAACAACTACCTACTTCCTATTCTTATGATGTGGACTGAAATTGATGCCCATATTAGCCAAGTGAGGAGCGAAAAATTTCAATCGTCACAACGACGCTCAGTGAGTGGTGGATGCATCAACCAAGGTTATGCTGTCTCTAATGGTCAGCGTACTTACTTCGTGAAGCTCAACCAAGCATCGCAAGTTGCTATGTTTGAGGCAGAGGCGCTGGGCTTAGAGCAAATGTACCAAACAGCTACCATCCGCGTTCCCAAAGCCATTTGTTGGGGTACAACTGGTAATTCTGGCTATTTGGTGTTGCAGTGGCTGGAAATGGGTTCTGGTGATACGAAATCTTGGCAAGAAATGGGGCGCAAGTTAGCAGCGATGCACAAAGCTACCAGTAGCCAAGGTTTTGGTTGGAAAATCAACAATACTATCGGCAGCACGCCTCAAATTAACACTTGGACTACAGATTGGGCGGAATTTTATACTAAACATCGGCTGGGTTATCAATTCCAGTTGGCAAGGCGGCGGGGTGGGCATTTTCCCCAAGAGAAAGAGTTACTAGAGGTGATTCCTGAACTCTTAGCACACAAAGTGCAACCTTCTTTGGTACATGGTGATTTGTGGGGAGGAAATGCTGGCTGTACTGTGTCCGGAGAACCAGTGATTTTTGATCCAGCAACTTATTTTGGCGATCGCGAAGTTGATATCGCCATGACCGAACTTTTTGGTGGTTTCTCAGCTGGGTTTTATCAGGGTTACAACGAAGTTTGGCCCTTAGATGAAGGGTATGAGCAGAGAAAAACTCTCTACAACTTGTATCACATTTTGAATCATTTCAATTTATTCGGTGGTGGTTACTTGTCGCAAGCAAACCGGATGATTGCTCATATTTTGAATTAAATTGACGCTATTGTTCAAGACAGCTAATTTTCCAACTTAAAATTAGCTGTTTTACTATATATTGGCGGATAACCAGCTAAAATGACTCAATGATTGACCACGACCGCCTATTCAAAGAACTTCTCTCCAACTTCTTTCCAGAGTTTATCGAGCTATTCTTCCCTGATGTGAGCGCTTACTGGGATAGAGACTCTCTGCAATTTTTGCCGCAAGAGATGTTTACCGATATTACAGAAGGCGAGCGCAAAATTGTAGATTTATTGGTGCAAGCAGCATTTATAAATCAGAAGGCTCTATTCATCATCCACACAGAACATCAATCCTATACCAAAAGCGATTTTAATGCGCGGATGTTCCGCTACTTCGCACGCTTACACGAGAAATATGACCTACCAGTCTATCCGATAGTCATTTATTCCCATGACTTCCCCCAGCGTCCAGAAGCCAACTCCTATAGCATCGAGTTTCCCGGTTGGAAAGTATTAGAGTTTAACTATAGGGTGATTCAACTAAATTGTCTCAACTGGCAGGATTTTGTCAATCACCAGAACCCAGTAGCTAGTGCTTTGATGTCCAAAATGCGAATGGATGCTCAAGAACGTCCTACAGTAAAGCTAGTGTCGCTACAACTGCTATCTACTCTAGGACTAAACCCCGCACAAGTACAGTTGATTTCTGGCTTTATTGATACATACCTCAAGTTGAATGCTGAAGAAAAAGCTGTGTTTGAAGAACAACTTGCTACGATTGAACCAAGGCAGCAGGAGGAAGTTATGCAAATCGTCACTAGCTGGATGGAAGAGGGTATTCAACAAGGAAGGCAGGAGGGAAGGCAGCAGGAAGCAGCAACGCTTGTTCTACGCCTACTCAACCGACGCTTCAGTGGAGTCAGTTCCCAGTTGCAAGAACGTATTCAAAATTTGTCAACAGCCGAGTTAGAGGATTTGGCTGAGGCGTTGTTGGATTTCAACACTGTTGCTGATTTAGAGGCTTGGTTGGGAAATAGGTAGGTAACAGCATGATGGATACTCCTCTAAAATGAATTACGAAACAGCTCGCAAATTCCTGATTGACCAAACAGTCATCACTGAGGAAAACCCAGATCCGCTGTTAATGCGTCTGCAACAGGGAAAGCCGCCAGTACCTGGTCAGATCACCTCGATTTTATTGGCATTGAAAGTAGTTTTTGAAAGTCTAAAAGATGCTACCGTTATAGACAAAAAACTGGCTTACGCTCTGTATGAGTTAACAATTAAGGCTCAACAGATGTTTGCAGCGGGACGTAAAGTCGGGGTTGAATGGCCACCGCTGCTAAAGGAAGATTTACTAAGAATTGCGATCGCAACTGAAAGTATCTTTTCTGGTGAATGGCAAAGCTTACATTAACGATTTCGCAGTTCTGCTTCCATCTTATCTAAGTCAGATTTGAGCAAAATTGTCATCTGACCGGTGAATGCTTTCCCTTCTTTGGGTTGTGCAACTTCTACCCAGTAGACATAGCGATCGCCTACACGCAACTCCCCCTGTAAAGCTTCTCTAATTGGAGTTTTTGCAAAACGAGCTGAGTTAATCGCACTTTGGTTAGGATACTCGTACACCACCTGAGCTCGTTTAAAATCTTGATAGATATCCAAGCCATAAATTACCCGTAAAGATTCCTGGAGCCGCCCAAATGTCATACCGTTAATGGCATCATACATTGCAATGCGCTCAGTGCGAATTGTGCTGCGGTCTTTGGTAAACCCGACTTTACCTGGAGGTAATACCGATGCTTGAAAGGTAAACCTTTGGGCAGCTGTGTCACTCTTTTGCACCAAAAATCGCTCTCCAGTATTGGGGCGAAGTGTGGGATGTGCTTTAATCCAAGCACCAACTTCCTCTGTAGGTTGTCCTGGTAAAGCATTGGCTTTTAAATTAAAAAGCGTTGTGAGGCAAAAGCAGGGAACAAGGGAAGGCAGAATCAAATAGTTATATAGAGGTTTTTTTAGCATTTTCTCTTCAGGAGTTGCATGGCGATCCTCCCTGATAGCTGATTGACAACAACACAGTCGTTTCATCAACCTTTCTGACAAGCGGAATGAAACAACCTCATAGCTTAACGGGAGGGTAATCTTAGTTTTCCCTTTTTGTGCAAATAAAGCTCACAACGAAGAATAGAGTCCCAACCTCATCGGAAGTGCATAAGCAAGAGCAGCCTTACATCTATATTCTTTTTAAGAATTCTCTCAGCAGTCGTCTAATTTCATCACATAACAAATTTATGATTCATCATATGAGTATTTCTGCTCACAACTCCTTGCACGTTGCCCAAGTTCTTGCTGAACTCTGGAACGGACAAATTGCACACCATCCTTTTGTCTTTAACGGCTATATCGTCTTTCCTTTCGATCAATACGGTACAGAAATTGAAGTATATTCTTTGGGGACTGAGATAGTGCCAGGGAAAAGTAATGAGGGGCATTCATATGTGCAAAAAGAGAGTCCTTATGGGTTCACAGCTACCCATGCAGCTATATCTGTACCTGTCAGCGTAGAAAAAATTGAGCGAATTGCCCAACGTGAAGGTTGGCAGGTGTTGCGTAATAACTTCGGCTTCGATTACATTGAGTTCTGGTTGGAAAACAGATTATTGCTAAACCTGCTGACTCCAGAGATGACGGCTCAATATAAGGCGTTTACACAGCCAGAAAATCTAAGGAGACACTTGATTTTCATTGGCTCTGCCACAGCAGGTGCATGAGCAAGCATGAATAGTTCACGGAATCATCGCTACCTTAATGACCTTACGCTCCCTCATATCACAAAACACCTGTTCTAAATCCTTCAACGCACGGTGTTCACTGATAAGTAACTCAAAGGGAATCTTCCTACTTGCAATAAGTGACAGCGCGGCGCGGACAAATTCAGGAGTGTTGTGAAACACCCCTTTAAGCGTAAGTTCGCTATAGTGCAACTGTTCTGTATTCACACTAATCGTCGTATCCCGTGGACAACCACCGAATAGGTTAACTGTTGCACCGGGACGGGCGCAAGCAATTGCCGTTTCCCAGACACTTGGTACACCAGTGGCTTCAATTACCACATCCGCACCCCATCCCTGTGTCAGTTCTTTGACCAAACTGGAAATATCCGGCAGTTGACGGTAATTGAAGGTTTTTGCCGCGCCCAGTTTTTCCCCAATTTCTAGCCTTTGGTCATTGCCGCCAAAGAGCAACACTTCAGCTTGTGCATCATGAGCCAACTTTGCTACAAACATCAACCCAATCGCTCCGTCTCCCAACACTACCACGCGATCGCCAGCTTTGACGTTGGAACGGGCGACTCCATGCAGCACACAAGCGAGAGGTTCTGTCATTGCCGCCAATTCATAGGGCAAGTCCTCAGGAATGGGCAACAGATTATGTTGCACAACAGGTGGGGGAATTTTCAAGTATTGGGCAAAAGTGCCGTTATTCCATGTCAAATTTGGACACAGAGAGTATTCTCGGCGTTGACAAAAAAAGCAATTCATGCAAGGGGCAGAATTATTTGCCACCACGCGACTACCCACTTGCCAACCCGTAACACCTTCTCCTACCGCTACAATTTGCCCTGCCGCCTCATGACCAAATAGCGTAGGCGGTTTTAGCATCTTGGCATGACCGCCACGACGCCAAACTTTTAAATCCGTACCACAAGTTGTCGCTGCTTCCACTCGGATGACGACTTCACCCACACCGGGAGTTGGGTCAGTGACTTCTTCTAAACGTAAATTTTCTTTGCCGTAAAGTAACGCTGCTAACACAGCTTGTACCCAGTAATTTGCTCCACCTGATTTTACCAGGTGGAGTTGGGAACTTTTTACGAGTTAATCTGTCTTAAGTTCTGGAAACCTAGGATTTCACTGCTGGTTGAGGAACAACGCCCGTGTTTCTTCCTTCCACGTTTGGCATCTGACTGACAGTTAACACAGGGACTTCTTGCCAGCAGGTCTTACAAAACCAGTAGAGTTCACCGTGACGGACATGACGCAAGAGTGAACCACCACAGCATGGACAATTATTGGCTCTCATGCTCATTATTGATGCCCTCCTTGTGAAAAATTGTTGATTTTATAGATGCACTAAAAAAGTGTTAATTAAAACTGGATTTTAGTCGCATGAATACGACCGTTTGAATTTATGCGGTCTTTAATTATTTTTCCATAGACCGCCTCGTACCCATTGACCATCTGGATGACGCTAAACTTGTTTTCTACATACTCTCGGCAAGTTTGTCGATTCAGTTCCAAAGCAGCTGGAATCATTGCTGCCATATCATCATACTTTTGGCAAACAAAACCTGATACACCGTGGGCAAGGACTTCTGGTACAGAACCTAAATTTAGGGCAATAACTGGTGTACCAGTTGCCATCGATTCAATCATCACCAAGCCAAACGGTTCTTGCCAGGTTATTGGGAACAGAGTGATAGCAGCATTGCCCAGCAGTTCAACTTTCTCGGCGTGGTTGATTTCGCCTAAGTACTGAATTTGCTGACCATCAATGTGAGGAGCAATCTCTTGTTCAAAAAACTTAGAGTCTACTACATCAACCTTTCCTGCGATCTTTAGGTTCCAGCCAGTTTCCTTAGCAATGGCGATCGCGTGTTGCGGTCCCTTTTCTGGCGAAAATCGTCCTAAAAATGCCAAATAGGGCGGATCTTCAGGTTGGGCGACAAAAGGGTAATCTTCTGGATTAATCCCGTTGTAGACCGTGCTAACATAATTCAGGTTTATTTCACGCTGCGCGTGACTAATGCTAACGTATGGTTGCTTTTGATGGTGGGCATATACGTTCTTGTTATCTGTTGTGAACCTGCCATGCAGGGTATGAACTGTGGGTGTTGGCACTAAACTCGCCAAAGGTAATGCCGATATTCCCAAATGGGAGTGGATAATATCGAATTCCTGTGCTATCTGGTAAACTTGGCTGAGTTCCAGCATTTCGTACACCGTGTACTCTTTGACATTTGGGTCTAAGCGTAATGCACGAGGATAAACTGCTTCTAACCTAGCCAATGTTTGCGAATCCCCAGATGCGAACAAAGTGACATCATGACCTCGACGCACCAGTTCATCGGTCAAGCGACTAACGACTAGCTCTATTCCTCCATATGTAGGAGGAGGAACCCGTTCCCATAAGGGGGCTACTTGAGCGATTTTCATAAGTTGTTTTGGTTCAGCAGGTGAAACGGTCTTATAGCCAAGACCTACATCTGATGATGGTAGAGCATTTGTACCTAACCATCGACTTTTAAGTTAACCTGACTCACTCACTAGAGCGCAATTTCGGTTAACCGTACCCTGAGATAGCTCATGACTAATTTTACACTAGTCATTATGACTGTACTACGACTATGCTTTTATAGTACTCTTTGTCAAGACCAGAATGCATCTATCTTGGGGATCATAAATAATTCAAGGATTTTGTAACGAAACATACTAAATCTTCTAAACGGGATCAATTTTTGCAAGCGATGCAGGAGAGGGAAATCGAGTGCTCGAGAGAATAATTAATAAGTACTGACTAAATGACTCATATGAGAATTGCTACTTGGAATGTCAACTCGATTCGCACTCGTCTAGGACACGTTGTTGATTGGTTAAGTCAGAATTACGTTGATGTCCTATGTATGCAAGAAACTAAAGTTGTAGATGCGGAATTTCCCTGTGCGCCTTTCGAGCAATTGGGCTATCACCTCTATGTATCAGGGCAAAAAGCTTACAATGGTGTTGCCATAGTAAGCCGCCAACCATTAGAAGATGTCAGCCGTGGTTTTACGCCTATTTTGTCAAACGTACAGCAAGATTGGGATGAACAAAAACGGGTGATTACGGGTGTCATTGACGGGATCAGAATTGTCAATCTTTATGTACCCAATGGATCAGCCATAGGAAGCGAAAAATATGATTACAAGCTGGGCTGGTTAACAGTGCTGCGGGAGTATTTGCGATCGCTTCTTTTGTCCTCACCAAGAATCTGTATGTGTGGAGACTTTAACATTGCTTTAGAAGCTAGAGATATTCACGATAGTGTTAGTAGTCAAAATCACGTCATGGCATCAGAACCAGAGCGCCAAGCCTTGCGGGATATTCTTTTATTAGGATTTGCTGATGCTTTTCGCAAATTTACAACTGAAGGCGGACATTACAGCTGGTGGGACTATCGTGCTGCATCTTTTCGCCGTAACTTGGGTTGGCGTATTGACCATCACTATCTCACACCCAACTTATATGAACGTGCTAAAAGTTGCACGATTGATGTAGCTCCTAGAAAGTTACCTCAACCCAGCGACCATGCGCCTGTGATTGTCGAATTTTAGAATTTAGTCATTAGTCATTGGTTAAAAACCTTTGGACTATTGACTCATCCAAAATCCAAAATCCAAAATTGATATGTTTCTAGTCACTGGAGCCACTGGGGGAATAGGTCGCAGAGTCGTGCGACTTTTACGTGAACGAGAAAAGCAGGTACGGGCATTTGTCCGCCTCACCTCGCGTTACGGCGAGTTAGAACACCGAGGAGCTAACATCTTTATTGGTGATTTGCGCCAAGAAAAAGATATCCAAAAAGCTTGTCAGGGCGTACAGTACATAATCAGCACACATGGTTCCGATGGTGATGCCCTATCTTTGGACTACCGCGCCAACATTGAACTCATAGACTCCGCAAAAGCTAATGGAGTACAGCATTTTGTCTTCATTTCTGTGCTAGGAGCAGACCGGGGATACGAGGATGCTCCTGTCTTTAAAGCAAAACGAGCAGTAGAGCGATACCTGGAAACTAGTGGCTTAAACTACACTATTTTACGCCCAGCTGGATTAGCATCGAACTTGCTGCCATTGGCAGAACGTTTTCGAGAAACGGGGTTTTACCTGCTCATTGGCGATCCCAAAAACCGTACCTCTATTGTGAGTACAGATGATTTGGCAAGGATAGTGGTAGATTCTGTAACAGTTGAAGCTGCTCGCAATCAGATATTACCAGTCGGGGGACCAGAGATTTTATCGCGAGAGGATATTCCTAAAATTTTTAGTCGCATTTTTAATAAAGAGCCAGTGCTGATTAACCCGCCACTGTTTGCAGTAGATGCTTTACGCGGTGCATTAGGTTTTTTCAATCCTCAAGCACAAAAAGCATTGGGAACGTTTCGTACACTACTAGGTAATGAATTTTTCTGTACACATGAGGAAATTGCCAAATTGGAGGATATTTTCAACTTTAAGTTGGAAACATTAGAAAATTTCTTGCGACGGTATCTAGCAGTTTAAAAAGAAAGTGTTAGTAGTTAGTGGGTAGTGGATAGTGGTTAAGAACAACCAAAAACTAACAACTAACTACTAACAACTAACAACTAACAACCAACAATTCCTACTTCCTAATCTAAAATCTTATGAAATATTCTCTAGCTGCAAATGCTGCTCAAGCACGTAAAACAAAACAGCGATTCGTAAAACCTGATGAACATCTATCGTATGAGCTGGGTAAGGCGGTACAGGAATTGCCGCCCTTGTATACTAGATTGTTAGCGGGAACAGTGAGCGCTGTGGTAATAGGGACGATCGCCTGGGCACACTTTTCGCAAATAGATGAAGTAGCGACAGCACCTGGGGAGTTAATCGCTTCCACACAGGTACGACCCGTGACATCGATAGGTAATGGAACAATTGTTGCGGTCAACGTCAAAGAAGGCGATCGCGTTATCAAAGGTCAAACCCTCGTTCAACGTGACCCAGACTTGCAACAAGTTGATGTTGCTCGTTTAGCCACATCTGCTAAATTGATTCAGGAAGATTTACGGCGTTTGGATGCAGAACGCACGGGTGCGAAAGCTGCCGGTACACAACTTCAAGATGAACTGTTAAACTCTCGTTTACGAGACTACCAAGCGCGTCAAGCCGCAGCCCAAGCCGAAGCAAACCGCCAACAGGCGCTGATTGACCAAGCAAAAGTGCGTCAAACTCGGTTGCAAGAAAATCTGGTAAACTCAAGAACTAGCCTTGCCAACGCCAAAACTAACCTAGTCAACGCTCAAAATATTCGTACTAAAGTTGAAAGCGGCTTAGTCATTGCTCAAAAAAGGGAACAAAGCCTAAAAACCCTAGTGACTTCTGGTGCTCTCCCTCGACTTGATTACCTAGACGCGCAAGAAAGACTAAATCGTGTGACTGCGGAAATCACCAGGTCGAATGATGAGGTGACAAACTCTCAAAATAAGGTGACAGAAGCTCAAGACAAAGTCACATCCTTAGAAAAGGATATTGCTGCTCAAGTTCAAGAAATTCGCCAAGCTGAAGAAGCATATCAAGCTGCTCGCAATCAAGTACAACGTCTGGAATCACAGCGTCAAAGTGAAATTATCACCCAAATTAACAAGCGTAAAGAAGAACTGACCACAATTCAAGGTCAGCTTAATCAGGCACGGAAGCAACAAGACAGGGAAACTATTAAAGCTCCAGTAGCAGGTACCATCTATAGAATCAAAGCTACAAAAGGACCAGTCCAATCAGGTGAAGAGTTACTGTCTATTTTGCCAGAAGGAGAACAACTCTTGTTGGAGGTGAAAGTTCTTAACCGGGATATTGGCTTTATTCACCAGGGAATGAAGGCAAAGGTGAAAATGGCGACGTTCCCCTTCCAAGAATTTGGCATTATTAATGGCGAGGTGGTGCAAGTCAGTCCAAATGCTATTGTTGATAAGGAAATGGGCTTAGTTTTTCCTACTAGAATTAAGCTAAACAAACACGCGATATTGGTGCGCGGTCAAGAAGTCGCGTTTACTCCGGGGATGGCTGCTAATGGTGAAATTGTCACTCGTAAAAAGTCGATTTTAACATTCTTAATTGAGCCGATTACTCGTCGCTTTAGCGAGGCATTTTCTGTCAGGTAGGTTTAAGGGGTGCGATGGTGCAGAGCACCCGCCAAGGGCGATTGCAAAGGAGTGCTGCGCCTTGATGCAATCGCCCTTCCATCTCACACCGTTTGGGTATTAGCTATAATTTTTTACCCTATTTAGAGTTATCTAACCATTCCCAATACTCCCCCAGCATTTCTTCAGAATTAGTACCACTATTATCAAAGGTACTATATTTTACATCGCTGTCCGTTATGGTTTGGTAGCTTAAGAATCGCGACCCGAGACTTGAACTGAGGGACATATCATTGTGATTAAGTGTAGAACTGGTACTGAAGCTAGAGGTTTGCACATTATTGACATCATTTAATTGGTCTTGTGAGGTGGACGTCTTACCAGCCCACAAAGAGCTATCCTGGTACTGTGTAACATGAAAGCTAGAAGTGACGAGATTGCTTTGTGTTACAAAGTCATTTGAGCTGGAGCTTGCGGTTTTTGTACTATCTACTGCTGTCTCGGAGATCATCTGACGCACTTGCGTATCAGTCAGACTTTGGTTACCACTGAGCATGAGGGCGACTACGCCAGCAACGTGGGGAGTTGCCATAGATGTGCCGCTATAGGAAGCATAGTTGTTTCCCGGAACTGTAGAGTATACATCGACTCCTGGTGCTGTGACGTAAGTGAGTTCATTTGTTCCCGCTTGGTTGGAGAAGTCAGCCATGTTGTTATTTTGATCAACTGCTCCAACTGCAATTCCTGTTGTGTCTGCATAGCCGGCTGGATAACCAGGTTGTGAGTCACCATCATTGCCAGCAGCCATAACAACAACCACTCCTTTACTGCTAGCATACTCAATAGCTTCCTCTAAAGTGCTATTAGGATAATCGCTACCGAGACTAAGGTTAATCACATCAGCTCCATTATTGACAGCATAGTAAATACCCTGAGAAACCCAACTATAAGAGCCTGAACCCTGATCATCCATGACTTTGACTGGCATAATTTTAGAATCATATGCAATGCCAGTCACACCAAAGCCATTGTTTTCCCCAGCAATAGTGCCAGCAACATGGGTGCCATGACCATAATCACTATTATCTAAGGTGTTGTTGTTGTTGTCAGCAAAGCTCCAGCCATAGACATCATCAATATAGCCATTACCATCATCATCCTTGCCGTTATCAGCAATTTCGCTGCTATTTGTCCAGATATTATCGTTTAAATCATCGTGGGTGTAGTCAACCCCAGTATCCAGAACAGCAACAACCACATCTTGACCTGTGTATCCTTGTGCCCAAGCTTCTGGTGCGTTCACAAGGTCGGCTCCCCAATTATTACTACCAAGGTCAGAAACATCAGCAAAGGTATTTTGACCAACCGCTTGACTCACGGCTGCTGCTGCATCAATCAAGCCATAGCCAGAGGTGGAGTTATACCCATTGTCATTCAACAATTGTTCCTCATTATCATTCGTAGCTAGGTCAAAGCTACTACGACCGCTCAAATTTACGCTGTAGTCGTTGTTGGAATCAAAGGAATTTACTGAGGAGATAGAAGTGATATTTGACCCTTGATTAGAAAAAGAATTGTTACTATTAATATCACTGGACATCAGTATTTTTCCCTCAAATATCTCTCTCTTTTTGATTTGCAAAAACCTTTTTTTGAAATAAGGCTTTCATCTACAAAATCTTTCTACTGAAACAATAATTACTATTTAATTCAAAGAAAAAATGCTAATTTTTTTACAATTTTTTGGGCTTCTATAAATAAGCTTTAATAGTATCTAAAAAATCTGTGTAGAGACTAGCAAGTGCAACGTCTCTACATGGGCAATCACACCAGCAAATCATCTTATCTGAACCTTACTGATATTTAAATAACCGCAGAGGCAAGAACACAGAGGAAAAAAGCAGACTGTGTAAGTCCTGGAGATGCCAATCCAAGTTAGTTTAAATGCAGGGGAAAACAATGTGGGTAAATACCTTGAGGCGTTATTTTACTTGACACTTTACACTGACTGATACTCGAAAAAAGTAAAATCAGCAACTCAAATTACTCAAATTACTCAAGGTCTAACTCCAATACACCAGTGGAATTATGTAATTGTCGAGTTAAACAATGAGTCTGATGCGACATGATAAACGCAATCTAGGTTTAGATTTTCTCTTATATTGTGCTGGTGCAAATAAACAAATACTAAATAGAAAAGACTGCCAGACAGAGGTAAACAAGCAAGCTGCGATTGGAGCAATTGCCTGTTTGACAGCTTTAACAGCTACTTTATCAGGTTCCTATGCCTTTTATACCGTATTTGCATCATTTGCATCAGTTTTCAGGTGAATTGAGATGTGCTTGTAACCAATTGAGCAAGTCACCCATTGCTGTAAAATCTAATAAAGCTTCGGCAAGTACTTCTAAATCTTCCAGCGAAAGAGCCTGTACTTGCTTTTTCACCTCTTGAGATAGCTCTCCTACTCGTCTTTGTAGTTGCCGCACAATTATAGTCTGTCCCTCTTCTTGTTTTCCACGTTCGTAGCCAATGCGCTCGCCTGTAGTGATATAGCTCATTGCACGCTCCTGCTCAAACTCCTTAAAATCTTGCCAAAACTCTGCTTCTAATGCTTTTGGTAAAATCATAACCCAATCCACGAAGCGGTAAAGGTTACGAATATCTTTTTCTGGAAAACCTAATTCGTACAATCGGCGGATTAAGCTAAATTTCCAAGTTTTGCGTTCTCCTGGCTTTTTACTCGTCTGCTGTGTTTTCAAATGTGCCATCACAACCGTTGCAAAAGGATTATCGCTCTTCTCTAATTGAGTCCAACGGTTTTGATAATCGAGAAGTTTGATGGTTCCAAATTTAAAATGCAGACTAGTATCGGGATAATTATAACTGTATTGATTTGGTCGCCATGTCAGGTCTGTATCACACAAAATCGCTAAACTAATGGCTGGTTTCGCAAATCTGTCAAAAATTCGTAGGTTGTAGGAAAACATTCTTTCTGCAAAGCTATCTTCCGGTTTTGCCTGGATTTCGACATGGATTAACAACCAAATTTCTTCTCCTTGAATTTGCCAAACTTTGACCAATTTATCTGCGTATCTTCTTCCCTGTTCGGCATTGCGGGCTATTTGTTGGAATTCTTTATCGAGAAATTCATGGGGACGTTCCCAATTAATTAATGCAGCTGTTTGAGGAAAGAAGAATTCCATTGCTTGGGGAAAGTAGGCTTCTAAGATTTCTTTCCAGGGTGAATCATTATCGACCCTTTCGCGTTCGGAGGTCATGAATGAGCTTGCTCATATGGTACTGGTGTTTCAATTATCAAGCTTGGGCGTGCAATATAGCGGTTTTTGTTGACGCGGTATATCCTCACGCGATCGCTCGGTGTAACTTTAAGTTATAGCGGTTCTCAATTGAATGCATCACATTTAAAGATTTCTTGTAGGATTGGCTTCTCGTCCGTCCTAATCTTTAGGCGGACAAGATGTGCGCCCCAGAAGAACTGTATTGATGGAGGTAAGGAGACTCGAACTCCTGACATCCTGCTTGCAAAGCAGGCGCTCTACCAACTGAGCTATACCCCCTTAAGATGAAGAAGGCAGGTCTTTTATACTGCCGTTGTTATTCTAACCTGTACTCTTGTTTTGCGAAAGGGGATTAACAAAAAAATGACATTAGTTGTTGCAGCACTCTATAAATTTGTCAGGCTGCCAGACTTTGCTGACAAACAATACCCTCTGCTGTCTTTATGCCAAGAGCATGGCGTTAAGGGGACAATTCTATTGGCAGCAGAAGGTATTAACGGTACGATAGTAGGTTCGCGTCAAGCGATTGACTCGGTTCTCTCCTTTTTGCGCTCCGACCCCTGCTTGGCAGACTTGGAACATAAAGAGTCTTATGCTGACGACCCACCGTTTGAGCGCATGAAAGTGCGTTTGAAAAAAGAAATTGTGACTATCGGATTGCCAGGAGTTGACCCTAACGAACAGGTGGGCAACTATGTCAGCCCCAAGGATTGGAATGGTCTCATTTCAGATCCAGAAGTCACTGTGATTGATACACGCAATGATTATGAGGTGAGTATCGGAACGTTCAAAGGAGCACAAAATCCTCATACTGAATCGTTCCGTGACTTTCCAGAGTATGTCCACAACCACCTCGACCCCAAGAAACACAAAAAGGTTGCGCTGTTTTGTACTGGGGGAATTCGTTGCGAAAAAGCCTCTTCTTTCATGCTGTCTCAAGGGTTTCAAGAGGTTTATCACCTAAAAGGTGGGATTCTCAAATATTTAGAGGAAGTTCCAGAGTCTGAGAGTTTGTGGGATGGCGAGTGTTTTGTCTTTGACCAACGCATCGCTGTGCGTCACGCTTTGGAACCGGGTAGTTATGATATGTGCCCCAGTTGTGGGCGTCCTATCTCGGAAGCTGATAAATTATCTCCCAAGTACCAAGAAGGTGTTTCTTGCCCTTATTGTTTTGATAGTCTCTGTGAGGAAAAAAAGATACGTCAGCAGGAGAAAAAACGACAGTTGGATTTGGCTTACCAGAGAACTAACGACGCTTCAGTGCCAAAGTTAAGCCATCAGCAATTGGCACCAAGCTCATCGTGATTCGTGGGTCTTGATGCAGTTTCTGATTAAAGGCGCGGATGTTGTTAGTTCTGTTGTCTTGCTCTTGGGGATCTGCAACTCGCCCTGACCACAGCACATTATCAATCGCAATCAGCCCACCCGGACGCACTAATTGTAATGTTCGCTCGTAGTAGTTATCGTAGTTGCTTTTATCTGCATCGATGAAGGCAAAATCAAAGGTGTTGGCTTGTGCTGTTGCTATCAGACTCTCTAGAGTCTCCAGTGCTGGGGCGATGTGTAGCTCGATTTTATCCGCTACTCCTGCTTGCTGCCAGTAGCGACGGGCGATCGCCGTATACTCCTCGCTCAGATCACAAGCAACGACCTTACCCTCTGGTGGCAATGCTAGTGCTACCACCAGGGAACTGTATCCCGTAAAAACACCGATATCTAGAGTTTTCTTTGCTTCCATCAATTGGATCAGCAATGCCATCAATTGCCCCTGTTCTGGAGTAATCTGCATTCTGCTCATCGTATGCTGCGCTGTTTCCTCCCTCAATTGCGCTAATATTTCTGGCTCTCGCAACGAAACAGATTGCAAGTAGTCATAAAGACTTTTTTCGAGTCCCAACGTTTTATTTGCCATGTTCTGCTGCTAATAGCTAATGACGGGCTAATTGTATTTTTATCATTATTTTATTTTTTATATAAAATAAGTAAAATAACCTACAATTTATAATTATACTTTACTGTAACTTCAGTCAGGGGGAGTCATGAGCCGTCCTATCATTCTTGGTATTGTTGGTGACAGCGCTGCTGGGAAAACAACACTGACTAAGGGGATTGCTCAGGTTCTTGGACCGGAGAATGTTACGGTTATTTGTACAGATGATTATCATAAGTACGACCGTAAGCAACGTGCTGAGATTGGTATCACTGCTCTTCATCCTGACTGCAACTATCTAGATATTATGCAGCAGCACCTGTCATTACTAAGGACAGGACAGTCAATTCTTAAGCCTGTTTACAGCCACAAAACAGGAACCTTTGAGCCACCAGTTTATGTGAAGCCAAGTAAATTAGTCATTGTGGAGGGATTGCTGGGTTATTCCACCCGTGGCGCCCGTGATTGCTACGACGTGAAAGTTTACCTTGCTCCCCCTGAGTCCTTAAGGCAAGCGTGGAAAGTCAAGCGGGATACGCAAAAGCGAGGGTATACAGAAGAACAAGTGCTTGAGGAACTCAGAAAACGCGAAGCAGATTCTGAACACTTTATCCGTCCACAACGCCAATGGTCAGATATTGTGGTGAGTTTTTACCCTCCTAATGACGATTTGGAGCAAAGCAATGGACACCTAAATGTTCGTCTGGTACTTCGTCCTACGATTCCTCATCCAGATTTTAGCCAGATTATCTACTACGGTGATGGTAGTTTTGAGTCAGCAATCCGCTTAGGGTTAGCTCGGGATATGAGCAAACCAGTTGATGTTCTGGAAGTAGATGGTCATGCCACTTTAGAACAAGTCAATAAGTTAGAACAAATCCTTTGTGCAGATATGCCCTACCTAAAAAGTATATGCGATCGCGAAGGCAACCCAGAGTTAGGCAAAGTGGCAGGGACAACTGGGGAAACCATCCAGAGTTACCCTCTTGCCCTCACTCAGCTGTTAATTACGTATCACGTGCTTAAAGCCACACAAATATTACCGTAGAAAACTTGGGAAAATACGGAAAAAAAGACGAAAATTAAATATTTTGTCAACTATGTAAAGGTTTTCAGGGTTACAGGGGATAAGTAGGAATAAGTACATATATCATCATTTGTCCCCTGTGTTTGTCTATGACTTATTGCCTCAGAATTGCCGATATACCAGAGACTGAGCGTCCGCGCGAGCGGTTATTAACGCATGGTTCTAAAATTTTAGCTACAGCCGAGTTAATAGCAATTCTGTTAGGCACCGGTCAAGGACACGGAAAGTTATCTGCCGTGGGCCTGGGGCAATATATTTTACAGGAACTGAGCAAACACCAGCGAGACCCCTTGGCAGTTCTGCGAGATGTCAGCGCCGCCGAGTTGATGCAAATTCCTGGTATTGGTCCGGCAAAAGCCACGACTATCTTAGCGGCGATTGAATTGGGTAAACGAGCATTTCAATCCCGTCCAGGAGAACGCACGTTAATTGATAGCCCAGCGGCGGCGGCTGCTGCTCTGAGTCAAGATTTAATGTGGCAAAATCAAGAACGTTTTGCAGTGTTACTGTTGGATGTGAAGAATCGCCTGCTAGGGACGCAAGTTATTACCATTGGCACCGCAACGGAAACTTTAGCCCCTCCTCGCGAAATTTTTCGAGAAGTCATTCGCCAAGGAGCAACGCGAGTCATAGTTGCCCACAACCATCCGTCTGGAAACGTAGAACCTAGTCAAGAAGATATCGAGTTGACGCGACAGTTATTAGTTGGAGCGCAGTTTTTGGGCATTCCTCTTTTAGACCATCTGATTTTAGGCGATGGCAATCATCAGAGCCTGAGGGAAATAACAACATTGTGGGAGGATTATCCGCAGGGAGATTGAAGTTATAAGCTGTTACTCATATTAAGAATGAAACCACAGATTAACACAGATAATTTATCTGTGTTAATCTGTGTCCATCTGTGGTTCAAACTATCTCCTAATTATACTTTTTCAACGAGTCTATTTGCAGAATGAACTAACATGATTTATTTTTTAGTAGTCAATTATTATTCTAGCAATCTCATTACTAAATTAATTAGCTCTCTGTCTGCTTCTAAAAATAATGATTACAAAATAGTAATTATTAATAATTCTCTCGATGATCATTCTATTTATCATCTAAAGCATGAATTGGTATTTATTTTTAATGCTGAAAATAATCTCGGTTTTGGCGGAGCTTGTAATTTAGGAATAAAGTGGATTTCCACTCAAGATTCTCAAGGAATTGTTTGGATAGTTAATCCAGATGCTTATTTCACAGAAAATCCTTTGTCTAAAGTTCAGTTTTTCTTTGAAGTTCATCCAGAAATTTCCATACTCGGCACGATTGTTCATACTCCCACAGGCGAAATTTGGTTTGCCGGCGGTCGCTTTATTCCTTCAACAGGGGCAATTATCACTCAAGATTTGTTGACCGATGCAGATGCAGACTATGTTGCTTGTGATTGGATTACAGGTTGTAGCCTGCTCATTAATCTTCGTAAATTTGATGAGTATCCTCAGTTTGACTCTGCTTACTTTCTCTACTATGAAGATTTTGACTTTTGCCGACGTTATGCTAATCAAGGACATTTAATTGCAGTGACTAAGCAGTTTGGTGTGCTGCACCAGCCCTCCTCAATTACTAATAGGTATATTTTTAGAAAAATCAAAAATAGTACCTATGGGTATTTGTTATCTTTAGATAGATATACAAATAAATTGATTCTCACCTTAAGGCTAATTCGCTTGATTTGTTATGCTCTAATTTTGATTTTTATAAAACCGAAAGTAGCATTTGGTAAATTTGGTGGCGTGTTAATGTATTGGAGGAGAACGCAACCTTAACTTTTTTCAAAAAATGCTAGGCTAATGTTAGCCAGCAGAAGACAAAAAACCCACAGGCTATTGCTGTGTTTGTACAAACACCCCCTAGTTATTACTCACTTGAGGAAACCACCGACTACCGCAGTGAATATAATGATGGAGAAATTGTTCCCATGACAGGTGGTTCGATTAATCATAACCGGATTGTTGTTAATTTAATAATCGCCCTTACCCTTGCACTCAGGGAGCAAGATTACTACGTTTACGCTAATGCTCTGCGCTTATGGATTCCTCGCTACCGCCAATACACCTACCCAGATATCTTGATTATCAAAGATGAACCCATGTTTGAGGAAGGACGTACCGATACAGTACTGAATCCCTGTATTATCTTTGAAGTTCTTTCCAAATCTACTAGTAGCCGCGACAGGGGTGACAAGTTCACTTACTATCGTTCCATCCCGCAATTTCAAGAATATGTTCTGATTGACCAATATCAAATCCATATTGAGCAGTTTAGTAAAACTTTAGAAGGGAACTGGCTATTTCGAGAATCTGATGACAAGGATGGAGTTTTGACCCTAGTTTCAGGTAACTGTCAAATTCCTCACTGCCAGATTTCTGAACGAGTTAACTTTGAGTAGATGAGCAAAATATTATTTAACTTATCCATTGTTTTTTCTCAACCTACAGGCATAAGCAACTATGCTAAAAATCTTTTTCCTTATTTAAAAACTCTCAATCCTACCCTATTAACCGCCCAAAACTACCCTGAATTTAACTGTTATTCAATACCAGATAATCTTACGCCTGCTCAAGGGACAAAAGGACATTTTGACCGCCTTGTGTGGACACAATTTCAACTACCGCAAATCTATAAAAAGCTGAAATCTCAACTTATATTTTCTCCTATTCCGGAAGCCCCATTCTATACCGATTGTCGTTTTATCGTAATGGTTCACGACCTGATACCGTTGCGCTTTCCCAAACTCTTGTCGCCACTGACGAATTTCTCGCGCTACTACGTTCCCCAAGTTCTCGCCCAAGCGCAACATATCATCTGCAACTCTGACGCTACGGCAAAGGATATCACCGACTTTTATCACATTCGGGCAAGTAAAATTACCCCTATTCTCCTAGCACATGATGCCAATCATTTTCGCCCGCTTTATTTAGAGAATGGCGGACAAGATGTCCGCCCCACAGGATGCCCCTATTTTCTCTACATTGGGCGACAAGACCCCTACAAGAACCTGCACAGACTCATGACCGCCTTCGCTGCACTACCTAACAATAGGGAATATGAACTTTGGTTAGCAGGACCACCAGATAAACGCTATACTCCTGTTTTACAAAAGCAAGTTGAGGAATTAGGTATAACTAATAAGGTAAAATTCCTCAACTACGTTGCTTACAGCGAATTGCCCAAAATCATCAATGGTGCTACAGCCCTCGTCTTTCCTAGTCTTTGGGAAGGGTTTGGTTTTCCAGTTCTAGAAGCAATGGCTTGCGGTACTCCCGTGATTACCTCAAACCTCTCATCTTTACCAGAAGTGGCTGGCGACGCTGCTGTTGTTATCAATCCTTACAACGTTGAAGAAATGACTGAAGCGATGCAAACAATTGCAACTGATTCAGCATTGCGTCAGCATCTTTCTACTCAAGGTATTAGCAGGGCTAGTCAGTTCAGTTGGGAAAAAACAGGGCTTGCTACTGTTGAAGTTTTATCACGTTATGTTTAAAGTATGCACGACAGAACAGCTAAGTAGTCCATTCTCAGATCTGTCAATTGGACGGTTAAGGAGCGTTCAGGGAAAGAAACCCGGTTTCTTAAAGAAACCAGGTTTCTAGGCTAGTAACATTCAGTGGTCTTTAGTTGCAACACCTAGCCACCTATAACACTTGTTAGAGCGCTTGATACTTCGCTTGTCAATGCAGTGGGTATACTAAGGGCAGACGCCAACGAGGCAACACTGTCAAGAGTAATAATGCCACCAGTGACTCCCAGTTCATTATCTGTTAACTCGTTCAGGTAGCTTTCGTTATCAGCAAAGAAATCAGAGCCAACCGGGCGCAGGTCATTGAGTTTGATGTTAGCCATTTGAGAATATCCTTAATTCAGTAAAGTGATTTTCGATAAAGCTAGACTGTCAATTGCCTAGCTTTCTCTAATAGAATACAAACTCGAAAACTGGTAATTCAAGCCTCTGAAACTTCTTTTTCGGATTTAATTGAAGGAGTTATTTCTCTATTCAAATCTCTTGTAACTAGAGCAACTACTCTCTCTAAAAAAACAACTTTTTTCCAGTTTTTAACGTTCATAAGTAAGTCGGCGTAAATAATTAAAGGTATGTAGTAAGCGCTTACTACGAGCCAGTTTTCAAGCTTTTCTTTTCTTTACATAGTTTGATTTTTTCTCGCCTACTTACTTATTCAAGGCAGAAGATTAGAAAAATCCTATTTAGGAATGCTTGAATTTGCATTAGAAATCTTGTTTCTAGATAAGTCGCTTAATTATTTCTTTTTTTCTCCTAATTCTACCTGCGATAAATATGGATTTTTCCCAAAAAACGGATTCAAAATATGTTTATATTGCATTAAATTTCTACTCTCAATTTATATTGGACTTTTCACAAGATGTGGAAAAAGGGGTATGGTTCGCGGAGGATGGAGATTTCTGCTGCGTCTTTGCAGTCACTCCGCCCCAGATTCTCAAACCAATCGTGACCCCTAAAGCCATACGGTTTAGATAAGATTATTTGCAAGAGCAATAACGTATGTAGAGACGTTGCAATTGCAACGTCTCTACATACCAGAAAATCTCACGAATAACCTTAACTGAACGGTCTTGACTCCTAAAGGAGCACACCTGATTTTTTGATTCAGGAAGTAATTTAAATGAGCGCTGAGGTAGGCATAATACTGAATCTATTAAGTACGATAGTTAAAATGGCTTAGCTGCTGTAACCAAGCCTGAAAAAAGGATTCCAAAACTCGCTCTCTGACTGATTCATTGAGTTGAGGCGGAAACCACTTTTCAACTCTAAGAATGTGATAGCCAAATTTCGTTTGAACTGGTCCTATCACTTCGCCTTCCTTCGCTTTGGCAACAGCTTCTGCAACCTCCTGCACCAGTTCTGCCAGAAACTGAATCCCGACAAAGCCACCATTTTCTCGGGACTGCTTACCCTTCGAGTATTCCAATGCTAAAGCACACAAGGAAGCGTTTTCCTCTCGCAGTGCCTGGGCTATTTTCAAACCCTCTGTTAGGTCAAGCACTAGAATCTGAGAGAGAGCAACGCGTTTAAAATTGTTGCGGTTGCTAACATATTGACTATCGACAGCTGCACCGAAGAGATGTTCTTGTAACTTTTTCGTGAGCAGCGCTACTCTAATTCCTTGAGACCAATCTTCTACGGTAATCCGCTGCTGGGAAAGCCATGCAAAGGTTTCAGAACCTCCCAGCAACTTGTACTCCAAGCGAAAGGCATCTCCGGCTGCTTGCAACTCTTCATCAGAAACAGTAATGCCGAGCTGTTCACAGGTGTTTAAAACCAGTGCATCTCGTTCAGCTAGAGCGGCAATTTCAGCAAATTTATAGGAACGGCGCAGGTAAGCAATGATATCTGCATCTTTTATAGGGGAAATTTCCGGCGATGCCAATTTTTCCAAAGTTTCTTCCATGGCTTGTATTAAAGAGATTGTATTAAAGAGCTTGTATTAAAGAGAACTTTACAGCGTAGGTATTGCCATCTCAGAGCGGTACAGTAATCGTTCTGGTGGAACCTCTTGGATTTTCAGCCGATGGCGATGTAAATCGCCATAAAGGTTAAGGTAGTCCAGTTCGGCAGGAGTCAATTTACCCTTCTGGACTCCGCTGATCGCCGCATCAATCTCCTCACGGCTTCGACAACCTGTCAAAGCGATGTCCACACAGTTCTGGGATAAAGCATAGCGATAGAAATCAGGCACAGAAGGCTGCCAACACTCTGCTGGAAGACCTGGAGGGGCGTGCCAGAGGGGACCCTGCATACCAGCAGATTTAAACGTAACAATGCCTGGTCGCTGGGGGTCTTGGGCATCTAGATGAGCGAAAACCTGACTCTGGGCGGTGCGGTGAGCGACATTGTGTCTGACCATGACGACATCAAGCAGGGGGCTGTCCAGCCATTGGCGGGCTAGATTGAGGTCATGGAAAGAGGCTCCGATGTAGCGTACAATCCCCATTTTTTTGAGGCGCTCCGAGGTGCCAAACATTCGTTCGATAGTCCGCTGATAAGCGGTATTAGGACCTCGCAGATCGTCAGAGACGCTCAAGCAATCCTGAAATGTATCACCATCTTTGCTGCCAACCCAGCCCCAAAAAAACACATCAATGTAGTCCATTTTCAGGTCTGTCAATTGGTCGTAGAGCGATGAGAGCACAGACTCTGGACTCTTAAGGACGTAAGTCACGGTTGCCAGAACGACTTGTTCTCGGACTGAGGATTTACGTCCACATAAGTTGCGGAGTGCCTCAGCCATGGAACTGTAGAGATAGTGGTGCAGATCGCTAGAGTAGAAAAAGTAGTTAATTCCCTGCTTGAAGGCATAAAGGGTATCCTCACTGGAGATGTGTCCCCCGCCTCCCAATCCTAAGCAACTGACTGTTAGATCAGTCCGCCCAAGTTTGCGGTAAAAAGGCAGATCGGACTCTGGAAATTTAGTGATAGCAGCGACCTCAACGGATGGGACTACAGGCTGCTGCACAGGATCAGTTACGAGATTAGTGATTTTCATAAGTCCAAGGAAGTGTAGATGTCCTCAGAGTTGGCATTTAGGTAAGGACGCTGCAATTCAATCCCCAGTAAGGAGAAGTGTTTTAGGATACAACTCATCCGCCCCTTAGCTGAGTCATCCCCTTGTTGCCAAGCTTCTAGCAAGCCATTGGCAACAATCTGGCAGCGGTTCATCCCGAAACTTTCTAACTCAGCAAATTTGTGGTTTGGTTCCTCGGCTAGCGCTAGTCCCGGTGCCAGCCACTTGGTGAACAGAGGCACTTCGGGCTGAAACTGCGATTGGTGTTCTGCATAAACAGTCTGAAGTACTAGCCGGACGGCTTTGTAGTTGCTTTTGTCAAAGTAGAGCACTGCTGAGTCATAGCGCCCGTAGTTTGAAGGGTTGTATAACGCTTTAAAAGTGAAGGGAAGGGTGATGTCATTTAGCTGCCGCGTCAGGCTGCCCATCACCGCAACTGCACCTTCAGAGCTTAAATTGAAGTAGATGCGTACTATCTCCGAATGACTGTCTGGATTACCGCGACTTGGACCCGCATTGCCAACTGCCATATAAAATCCGTTTTGTACGCGATTGCGAGGCAGCTTGATGGCAACTAAGTCACCAACAGCCGCAGATTGCGCTTCTGGGTGTAGATGGCGCTGGCGCTCGATATACAGGGTTAAACCATTCTTGGTCACGACCAGGCTGTCATCACTCTCTTGCTTCAGCACAGACCAACCTGGGTCAAAGTAGCCTTCACCGCTATTGCTTTCGTGCAATCGCTCGTAAAATGCTACGTCTACGCCTAAGAAGGTATTGTTCTCTAGATTCTGGTGCAGGGCTAAACCATCTGAATTTGCATCTGGTGTGAAGGCAGGTCGTAGGGAACCGTTGTAATAGGTGCCGTAGAGAAAACTTTGTAGTTGCAGGCTCCGATACTTGTTCTGAAGCTCTAAAGGCACTTGCTGAAAGCGGTCTAGTGCCTCAGCCGGAAGTTCTAAGGGTTTATAGTCTGGATGGCGAATACAGAAGTTGGACTGGATCTGAACTTTGCTAGCGATATCTTCAAGTGAAGCCCGCAGTTGTTCAGTCGCGGTATCTGGCAGTTGATTTTGCGGAGAATCCAGCAATTGCATAATAGTCTGTACTATAACTATAAATACTAAACTGGGAGAACAGAGTAACGGTGAGTGAGTTCTGATGCTGACATACCAAAAACCGTTGGAATCGATGATTCCGGACGGCACAGTAAAGTCTTGGCAACCTGAAGTATGCAGATCCCCGTATTGTTAAAGGTTTTTTGGTGCTGGATTGTTGCTTGAATTGTTTGAATCAAAGCCAGACCAGAAAATTGCACGACTCGCTTCAAAAAATCAGGGCGACGAGCTAAAATTTCCGGAAAGCGCTCGAAATAAGCACCAGCCAAGGCAGCAATCGAGGGTTGAAGCTGTTCGAGGGGAATCGTGGCTAGGCGTAAAGACTCTTCCATACTGATCGTCTTACTGGTAATCAAGCTACCCAGCCAGATTTGCAGATAGCTGGCGATGATCATTCCTAAATCGAAGGCAGGGTCTCCCCAAGTTGAGCGTTCCCAATCAATGAACCGAACGATGCTTTCACCTGATTTTTCTCTGGAGACAGCTTGTTCCCAATCAATAGGCAGTAAGATGTTGTTCAGCTTGAGATCATTGTGCGTCAAACAACAGCGCTCGAAAGCACCTGCTAGCTCTGCGATCGCCTGCCTAAGACTGTCGTAGCGCTGATAGAGTGCTAAGAATTTGAGTCCATCTGCGGGAACCTGACCAAAAACTTCAGGACCAATCCGTTCTAGCCCACGAGTTAGGTTAGGAGCCTGGCTGATGGCGACACCTTCACGATTGTGAGAGAAGAAGTCCCGATAGTCCTGACGATCCAGCGTCACGCGATGAATTGCAGCCAGAATGGCTCCGATTGAAGTTGCGATGGACGCTACCGCGTCCCGCTGCGCTAACGCTGTCGGGAAAACTTTCTCCTTGGCGTAGAAATCCGCTAAATCGCGATAGTTATTTAGGTAGTTGAGAACAATGATTGAATGCTCGGCGTTGAAATGGAGCATCTCCGGGAGCCAGGAGCGAAGGTAGTTAAGCTCTGGGAATCGTTGTAAAAACTCCTGGATTCGCCATTCGTACAAAAACTCACCAGCCGTTTTCCCTTCTCGATTGTAACGCTCTTGCTTAACAAGGAGTTTACGGTCATTTGGCAAGCTCAGTAACAAGTTAAAGTTTTTGGCAACTTTTTGCTCAATCTGGCTCTGCTGTTGCTCTTGGTGAGTACAAAGACCATGCCCAACCAAGTACTCAACAGCATTCTGAGAGCTTAACAAGAATTTCATAATTAGAGTTTTTAAACTTTACCGAAAATTTTGGGTCTAAAGCCTCGCCCTTGTAGGGCGACTTTGTGTAACAATAGAGTATAGTGGTAATGTGCACATAAAAAAGGCGAAGTAGGTCAAGCGGACAACTCCTGATCCGGAACCCTGGTAGCACAAATCCAAGATCTTGTACAAATGTGGGAGTAAAAGCACTCGTATTGAATAAACCTTTTCAAACGCGGTCGGGCAGTCCGTGTACGCTTGTGGACGTATCCGCACCGGGGATATTTGAATGCTTGCATTTCGGTATCTAGTCCGGACGGTTGAAGCAAGAATCCTCATGCCTTTAGGCTGAGGAGTGTCAATTGGGTAGCAAGTATCGGTAACCAGAAGATGCAGACTGAGTAAGACTTGCCCGTTTGTCTAGCCAACGCGCCAAAATACCGAACCAAATCTCAATCTGATTCAGATAGGAGATGTGCTTGGGGAGGTAAATAAAGCGAATCTGGTGGGTCGGGTCACTCAGAAATGCTGCCCTTGTCTCAATCGACTAAAGAACGCTTGATTGACCCTTAACCCCCAGGTCTATCTCAACCCCGCAGCGCCGCGCCACTAATTCGACGAGAGAGGGTTGCGGATTTAAGCAACTGAACACTGTGAGTGTTCAGTTGAGCAACGATAAAAATCCATACAACTTCTGCGTCTGGAGCAATGGTTTGGGCAAAGTGAGCACTAAAGTCTGCTTCAGTACGGGGTTACGAACCGCAGGGGCAATCACTTTGCCGAGGGCTACCTCAAAGAGTAAGACCTTGGATGCTGTCGGGTCCCGTTACAACTATGCTGCCTTGCCCTAGTGTTTGCCCTAGTGATTCACTTAATACCGACCCCAACGTATCCAAAGTTAGACCGCCTTCGACTCCCCACATTTCCCGCTCGGTCAGCTCATTGAGAAAACTTTCGGAATCGTGGAACAGCTCGGAACCCGCAGGATGCAGATTATTGATTTCGATGTTTGCCATTTGTTTTCCTCCTAACAAAAAAGTCAATGCCCTACGGGCAGGGTGTAAGGGTATCACGTCACCATAAGCATAAGAGGGGGATCGGAATTGGATTGAGGGATGAACCATTGTCCAGAGTTGTCAACAAGATTTTGATTTCCGACCCCCATTAATGACAAGTTGTACTAAGTAGCCTTTACAGCGATGCTATGGAGAGTCCTAAGGAGCCCCCAGTGACTCCACTTAACGGTTCACTGACTGTATCCGCCAACGTCGCACTCAACGTATCTAGTGTTAGACCGCCTTCGACCCCCCACATTTCCCGCTCGGTTAGCTCATTGAGAAAGCTTTCGGAATCTTGGAACAGCTCAGCTCCCGCAGGACGCAGTTCAGAGATTTTGATATTAGCCATTTGTTTTCCTCCTACAAGTAAAGATTCAGTCATTTCCAAAGTGAACCCACAAGCTATCTAAGATGTACCAAAGCCAAGTTCACGTCTTGGATAGAACTAAAAACTGTAAATTGCTCACTCCTTACGTAGATTACCAACTCCAAATCCGCTATTTCAAGTCTTTGAGGCTGCTTTTTTAGACCTAACTAAATGAGTTATTTCTCTATTTAAAACACCCGTAACTAGAGCATTTAAAAATCAATTTTTGAGTTATTTCTTTTTTCTGGTTTTATCCACAACGTGAAACGAGAAGAATTCGACTTTTCTCCCTAATCCTATGTTTTCTCCTAATCCTACCCAGGAATCTGGCAATTCTAAAAGTCCTTATTTCGAAACAAGCCCCTGAGTTATTTCTTTTTTCTGGTTTTATCCACAACCTGAAACGAGAAGAATTCCACTTTTCTGCTAGTTCTACCTAGTTCTATTTTAGAAGCTATTTGTAAACAAAAGTAAAGGTTTTAAAAACCATCTTTTTGGATGTGAGTATTTATGATATCCTGTATACATAATTCAATCAAAAAGGTTGATTTTGCGCTTAACAATCATTTACAAACAGTCTCTAAGATAGAGACTTACATGACCAATTGACAGCAAGAATGTCGTACTCCTTAGATGAAGGCGAGGTTCTACCCTAGGGGAGATGTTTCAATCTGGTCAATGTAGAATCCTACTGGATGGAGTGCTCAAAATTGCCCTAATAAGCGCGGATATGCTTCGTTAATGCACGAAGTTATCACATGTCCATAGGTGTATCTACAATAAGAACAATTGCTATGGAATATCAGGCTCAGCTTCTGACACCGTTTCAAAGGAAGCTCCTGCTGAAAAGCATGGAAACTGATTTACGACCTGAATACCGCCGTCGCATTCAAATCATGCTGATGGCTGATGAGGGTCAATCGCAAACGCAAATCTGTGCCGCACTTGAGTGCTCCCAGGAGACAGCCCGGTACTGGATTGCAATGGCACGCGCTGGCAAGGCTCACCACTGGCAAGATCACCCGACGGGTCGGCCTAAGACGGTGAATACCCACTATCTCAATCGGTTAAAAGAGTTGGTGAGCCATAGCCCCCAGGACTATGGCTATTCTTTTAAGCGCTGGACAGCGAACTGGTTAGGGAAGCATCTGGCGAAAGAATTGGGGATTCAGCTGAGTGAGCGCTACATCAGTATACTGCTCAAGGAGATGGGACTTTCCACCCGAGCACGACGTGAAAAAGCAGCAACTGATTTGCCCAAAACCAAGGATTCTATGATTGCGATTCGCGATCTCTCTTCATCGGTTGAACCTTCATCAGTTGATTTTTTTCTTGCCGTTCAATCTCGTCAAAACGAGTCGGTCATGCCACTTTGAAGATGTTAGAAATCTATGGTTCAACAGCCATTAGTCTTTTGAAAGTAAAATATTGCTCAACATCTCACCCAACCCTTGGGTTAGGCTCTTTCAGAGCCAGAACATTCAAACTCCTTGTGAGTGTAGATTCTGCCTTTGATGCCTATTGTGTTCAGCGATTATGATACGTCTTCAAACAATATCTTTGAAGGCAAGGGATTAGTAATTGGAGATTGTTAGTTGTTAGTTGTTAGGTTAAATTTTGTACTAACTACTAACCACTAACCATCAACTAATTCTAAGGCGTTCCCACTGCGCCAGAGTAAACTAAGCCGCGTTGCAGATCCATTGTTAAAATCGCTCCATCTCGAATCACTTGGGTTGCCTTTTTCACTCCAACGATGACTGGCACACCGAGACGTAAGCCAATCACGGCTGCATGGCTGGTGAGACTTTCTTCTTCAGTAATAATTCCGGCGGCTTTGCGAATTGCCTCAACAAAATCAGCACTTGTACGTGGGGCAACCAAAATCTCTCCGTGATTAAAGTTACTAGCATCCATACCAGTGTACGCCACCCGTGCGCGACCACTTACAGAACCTTGTCCTAGTCCAATTCCCTGACCGAGTACTGCCGTCACAACTTCAACTTTAATCAAATCTGTTGACCCGGACACTCCTTGGAGAGTCCCAGCCGTCATCACGACCAAATCCCCCTCAGACAGTAGACCTCTGTCTTGAGCTACGTTGATAGCAGCTTGAAATGTCTGACCAGTGGAAGGTAGCTCTAGCATCAACAATGGTTTTACCCCCCATACGAGCTGCAACTGCCGTGCTACATTCACATGGGGTGTGACTGCCAAAATGGGTGTCTTGGGACGAAACTTGGAAACGTTCCGCGCTGTTGCTCCTGTTTGCGTTAAGGTCATAATTGCCGATGCTCCTAGCTGTTCTGCAATTTGACCGACAGCTTGACTAATGGCATTAGGAATGGAACGTTTGGTGTCTCTGCCCTGACGTGCGTTTGTGTTTAACGCCTCCTCTTGTTCTATGCGTTCGGCAATTCGTGCCATCGTCGCTACAGCTTCCACTGGGAATTTACCGACAGCGGTTTCATTCGAGAGCATCACTGCATCCGTACCATCTAAAATCGCATTTGCCACATCTGAGACTTCGGCGCGAGTTGGACGGGGGTTGTTAACCATACTGTCTAACATTTGGGTGGCGGTGATGATGGGAATCCCCATGCGATTAGCAGTCGCAATCAGCCGCTTTTGTAGTACCGGGACATCTTCCGCTGGTAGTTCTACGCCCAAGTCACCTCTTGCCACCATGACGCCATCACACAAAGCTAGAACAGCTTCCATTTGTTCGATGGCTTCGTGCTTTTCAATTTTGGCAATGACTGGCACTTGTTTACCGATACTGGAAATAAGTTCTTTAATTTCTATCATGTCTTGGGGGTTGCGGACAAAGGAAAGTGCTACCCAGTCAACACCCTGGTCTAGACCAAACATCAGATCCTCACGGTCTTTGTCGGTCATTGCCTTAACTGACAGGTAAACCCCTGGAAAGTTCACGCCTTTATTGTTTGAAAGCGTCCCACCAACCGTGATGCGACAATGCAAATCACCTTTTTCGCGGTTTACTTCCTCTACCAGCATTTCTACTCGCCCATCATCCAGAAGGATTCTTGACCCGACAGGCACTTCCTCTGCCAAATAATCGTAAGTGACGCAGCTGATTTCCTCTGTGCCAACAACTGGACGATTGGTTAAGGTGAAGCGATCGCCTTTTGCTACGACTATAGCTCCGTTTTCAAATTTCCCCAAGCGAATTTTTGGTCCTTGCAGGTCTTGGAGAATGGCTACTGGTTGATTCAGTTCAAAGGCGGTTTGCCGAATGAGGCGAATATTACGCTGATGGTCGGTATGATTACCGTGGGAGAAGTTTAGCCGCAGCGTTGTTGCACCAGCTTCAATAAGAGCTTTGAGCGTTTCTGGGCTGCTGGTAGCAGGACCAATCGTGGCGACAATTTTTGTCCGGCGTATAGAATCTTTTAGTTGCATAGGAGCTGAATTTAGGGAGCTACTCAGGGAATCATCCTAAATGAGAGGGCGCCTCTTGTCTGTTGCTGCTGAATCAATCATTAAAGCTGGTAGATGAATGGGGAGAGATAAGGGAGAAAATTCTTCGCTTGTTCTCTTGTACCCTGAAATCATACCGTTATTCGGATGCTGATTTGTAAACAAGTAGATAAATCTTGCTACACATAAATTTATTATTCGTCATTTTGTATTGCAAAACTTCACTTATCCTTAAGAAAAGTGGCATGATCTAAATACCATACATAATTTAATCAACAAGGAGTTCATAATGCTGATGTCGGAGGCACAGAAGCCACTGACAGTCCCGCCGAAGGAATTTTTAGCACCTCCAGGTGATTTTAATCCGACGCTGCTGATGTTTTTAGCAGCTGTGGCGATTCTTGTCTTATCCAATTTTGGTTACTGGGTTTGGCAATGGCCACACTGGTTATGCTTCAGTGCAAATACGCTTGCTCTGCATATTGCAGGAACCGTGATTCACGACGCCTGCCACCAGTCTGCTCATCGTAACCGAGTAATTAACGCAATTTTAGGACATGGCAGTGCCTTGATGCTAGCTTTTGCCTTTCCAGTGTTTACGCGGGTGCATTTGCAGCATCATGCTCATGTAAACGATCCAGAAAACGACCCAGATCATTATGTTTCCACAGGTGGTCCTTTGTGGTTGCTTCCAGTCCGCTTTTTATACCATGAAGTGTTTTTCTTTAAGCGGCAACTGTGGCGTAAATATGAGCTACTGGAATGGTTTGTGAGTCGCTTGTTTATTGCTGCAATTTTCTATATCTCAATTCAGTACCACTTTTTGGGCTATATTCTCAATTTTTGGTTTATACCTACTGCTGTCGTCGGAGTCGCACTAGGTTTATTTTTTGATTATTTACCCCATCGTCCTCACCAAGAGCGCGATCGCTGGAAAAATGCTCGTGTCTATCCTCATCCAATTCTGAATATCCTAATTCTGGGTCAGAATTACCATTTAATTCATCATTTATGGCCTTCCATTCCTTGGTATAATTACCAGCCAACGTACTATCTCATGAAGCCTCTTTTAGATGAAAAAGGCTGTTATCAAACTTCTGGTCTGCTACAAAAAAAAGACTTTTTTGAGTTTGTTTATGACATTTTTTTAGGAATTCGGTTTTCCCATAACAAAGCAAGTAAAAATTAGCAGGTCGCGGGCAGATAGACTAATGACTAGTCGAAGACTGGTAATCAGGCAATTAGCATGCTCCACCAGTTTTCTGCCCATCTGACTTGAAAATAGAACTCAGAACGCAGAACTCAGAACTCAGAAGAAAAGATAAATTTTCATTCGTTTTGGTGTACGCAGTTCATGACGCCTACTTATAGCACTTCTCATCTGAATGAAGTACTAATTTATCTGTGTCCATCGGTGTCCATCGGTGGTTCATTATTTCTTTGTGTACCTCACCCAGTTGCAAACCGCTATACGTGTAAGTTGAGAGTTCTATCTGTGAGCAAACAAAGTCCTGGTAATAAAGATGAAAATTTGGATGTGGAGTGCTCTTGGGCTTCTAGTTATTAACTTAGTTATAGTCGGCATTGTGGCATTTTTGATTCATAGAGATAGTACTCAAGACAACTATAATCAATTACCAAGCCAACAAAGGCAAATATAAACGAAGTCTGACCTTTAGACTTTGCTAGAGAAATTTTCGCTCTATCCTACCCCCATTTCTCTGTTGTGATAACGACCGAAGGTTAACGGGAAACCTCTGGTGGTTGAGGAGAGGAATTTTGAATTTTATGAGGAGCAGGAGTAATGATCTGCACAGACCAGTAGCTCACAACCATCAAAATGAGACCAGAAACTACACCCAATATCAAGCCAATGAGTAAAGCTAGATTTTGAGGAGAAATAGAAATAGTCTTATCGTTTTCTGGTGATGAAGTAGGAGGCGATTCCTGTGTTGGCGTGTAGAGATGAGTTAGTGACAGGAGCGTGTCTAATTCTATCGTATCGCTTATTTGCTTGTTTAAGAGTGGTGCTGAAAGCGTATCTCCAAAAACTTGGTTAATGTTGTGCTCATCTGAGGCGGTTTGAGGCTCAAATGTAACGTTGACTGATGGTGAAGTAGGCGACTCCTGTGTTGGCGTGTAGAGATGAGTTAGTGGTAGGAGCGCCTGCAGTGCTTCTTGTGCCGACTTGTATCGGTCTTTAAAATGGTAGTGTACCATCTTGTTAAGTACTGAGGCTAGCCCAGCATTAACCTGAGCTAAGTGTTGCCAGATAATCTCACCTGTATTGCGGTCTTCTGGTAATTTTGTCGGATGTACTCCTGTTAGTGCTTGGATGCCAATCATTCCTAGGGCATAGATATCACTATTAGGGCGTGGTTTGCCTCGCTCTTGCTCATGAGGCATATAGCCAGGTGTACCAATAGCAATGGTGGTATATTCAACGGGAATAAAGTTTGAATTTTTTCCTTGACTTTTGATTAATTGATTCCAAATTGGCTTAACGGCACCAAAATCAATCAGGACTAACCGATTATCGTGCTTTCGTCTAATAATATTACTCGGCTTGACATCTCTGTGGATCAGCCCGTAGTTGTGAACAAAATTCAGGATGTCCAATATTTCTTGCAGTAGTTGAAAAACTTTGCTTTCAGACCAGCGATGACCAGCAGATAGCTCGACACTAAGGGGATGTCCTTCAATAAACTCTTGTACCAAGTAGAACTCAAGGTTGTCTTCAAAAGAAGTTAAAAGATGAGGAACCAGGTCATAATTATTCAGTTTTTTCAGGGCTTCTACTTCTCGCGTAAATAGCCGTCTGCGAATTTCCACCGGAATGGGAGATTTACTGCTGGGTAAGAAATGTTTGACGACGCAGGTGGGATGATCGGGGAGGTGGGTGTCATGAACCAAGTAGGTTTGACAGAATATACCTTGACTTAAAACTTGAACAACCTGGTAACGCTCCCCTTGTAACTTGGTTAACATGTTACGATGTACCTGACGGTTGCATTAAGTAAATTTACTTAGACAAGCTTGTCTATAAAATTAATATATAGTTTTTACAAAGGAAGCTTTAAGTAAATTACCAAAAACAAGATCTAAATTTCATAAAAAGTGCATCTAGCAGTTGTGGGAGGTTTAGAAAGGAGATGAAATGAGTCATAGACCAAAAAGATACGTTAAGTGGTCATTTCATACTGTTTATGACCAACTAAATTATAGGAAGAAAAGATGAAGCAGGGTAGCAAAAGAAGCGTCCCACTCAGCAAAGATGCGGTACAGATGATCAGGGGTCTGATCATTGGTGAACTACTTACAATTGTAATCATCGGCGGACTATGGTTATGGCTGAGACCGCGCTTATGGATCGACAACGGTCCTGTCTCTTCCTCTAGTCAAGGTGCAGACACTGCCTCTGCTCCTGCGGCTTCAACCTTTAAGACTGTTAGTGATGTTCCAATAGGAACATTCAAATACGGTGGCAGTACAGCTTGGGCACCAATCCGGCAACTGGTAGATTCTCAAATCCAGAACAATCGCCCAGAACTACAGTTGCGCTATGTAGACCCTGCTAAGGGTAGCCCTGGTTCTGGATCAGGCATTCGGATGTTGCTCAATGGGGAATTGGACTTCGCTGAATCTTCTCGTCCCCTCACAGCTGAGGAATATAACATGGCTCGGCACAGAGGCTTCACACTTGAGCAACGTCAGGTTGGCGTTGATGGGATAGCAGTCGTCGTCAACCAGACACTTAAAGTCCCAGGCTTAACCATTGACCAGTTGCAGCAAATTTATCTAGGGCAAATTACTAACTGGAGACAGGTGGGTGGACCAGACCTCCCCATCACCACCTTCTCCCAGCAACCAGAGAATGCAGACACAGTATTATTCTCTGCCAATCCGCTGTTAACAAAGCAAACGCTTAACTCTACTAATACCCAATATGTCTACTCAACCACTGAGGCACTGCGTCGGGTCAGCAAAACTCCTGGTGGTCTATATTACACTTCTGCCAGTGCAGTCGTGCCTCAATGTACGGTAAAGCTTCTGCCCCTAGGTTTTACTCCCACGCAGCTAGTTTCTCTCTACCGTGAACCCTTAGTGCCGCCAAATCAGTGCCCACCAAAGCGCAATCAGATCAACACGGAAGTTATCAAGAATGGCAGTTATCCAATTATTAGCAAATTATTTGTAATTATTAAGCGGAACAAAGGTCGGGAACAGCAAGCTGGTGAAGCTTATACCAGACTTTTGCTGACCGACCAGGGGCAAAAGGCAATTGAGCAGTCTGGGTTCATCCCGGTTCGTTAGACCTGTTTGATTTAGCAAATCTGCATTATGAGTGTTCTAAAGGTAGCAGCTTATACTAGCTACAGAGGTTGGGACAAACTCCAGTCGGGACGCAAGCTGGCAGCGTGGCGTAAATAGGTATGGCAGATTGGGGCAGTGGCAGGGAGATAGGCGTGAACTAAAAACCGGATGCAGCGCTCTAAGCTACCATTGACGTGCATTTGCTGTACATCCAACATGGACACGTTGTCCCAGTGAGGACGTGAACGCGCAATTGCAGCAGGGAAAGTAGCATCTAAATCGGATGTTACTGAGAAAGTAACACTAATAATATCTGTTGGATGTAATTGGTTCCGTTTTTCCAATTCATCTAGTAGTTCCGTTACAGCTTCTCCCATTGCTTCGACCGTATTTTCAGGGACGGTTGTTGCTCCGCGAATAGCCCGCATTCGCCACTCCACAAAAAAATCCTCCTTGATTATTCATTGGTTATTAGTAATGAGTCATGAGTCAAAAGACAAATCACTCATGACTAATAACGATCTATCTATGGTCTATACAACCATAGGGGTAAACCACTGGTAGACACTTCAAATTCGAGCCAATTGAGACTAGTCCCAACTCTTGAAGAAGTTTGACGACTTCCTGGCAAGATGCGACTTAACAGAGGCTTGCGTTCTTCTAAGGTGTAGACGGGAGTTTTTTCGGGGTCAAGACCAACTAGTTCTGCTGTCCAACGACGGGCATCTTCCTCTGTTCCCAGTTGATCTACAATACCTAACCCTAAGGCTTGCTGTCCAGTAAAAATCCGCCCATCAGCGAAACTTCTGACCGTTTCCACCTCTAGAGAACGCGCTTGGGCTACCGTCTCTACAAACTGCTGGTAACTTGTATCAATTAATTCTTGCAAAATGTTTTGTTCTTGTTCAGTCAGTTCCCGGTCAAACGCCAAAATGTCTTTATAGGGACCAGACTTAATGACCTTGAAGGAAACACCGATTTTTTGCAACAAGCGTTCCAAGTTATTCCCACGCAAAATGACACCAATGCTACCTGTAATTGTACCAGGGTTAGCCATGATGTGTTGCGCTCCCATGCCAATGTAGACTCCACCAGAAGCAGAAATGTTGCCAAAACTAGCAACAATTTTGAGTTTCTCACGCAACCGCTTCAAAGCGCTGTAGATTTCTTGGGAATCTCCCACTGTCCCGCCAGGACTATCAATCCTAAGCAGTAACGCTGGAAATTTTTTTTCTTCTACAGTTTTCAGGGCTTCTAAAACACGCTTGCGAGTCGCACTGGCGATCGCACCTGTAATTTCAATCCGAGCAATTTGTTTACGAAACTTAGGCTGAAAAGGCCAAACCATCTAAAAACCTACTAATAAGCTTAATAATAGAACGCTAAGCGCTCAAACCACTTGCTTTCCCTATGGTAAGAAAAACAAGCAGGTATTGTGATTATAAGAATCTTAATATTTATTTTAGATTTTCCATGTATTTTAACTTGCTATCATACTTAAGTAGATAAGGCATCGCAATTACGTCTTTCTAGGTTACAGAGAAAAGCATAAAGTGTTTTCTCCTTGAATCTCAGCATTAAGCTTATAGACCAAGAACTCTGGACTATAGAACAATGTATTGGCATTCAATATAGATAGCGTTAACCAATGCCAATCCTAACCAGAACAGCACTAGCAGCGTTGTCAGTATTGAGAATATTCCTTCTTGATACGTTTATGCAGAACACCAAAATCTGAAATGTTATTAGAATAGCACTGAGAAATTTAGCGTAAAATCTGATACCTGTAATAAGCGTAAGTGTCAAACAGCGCCCCGACAAAACTGCAAGTTAAACAGATCACAAATAGTCCTACAAGGGGAGTGCCGCTACCGAAGATAGAGAGAAACTCCATGATCAGAGTGTTGATGACCTCAGTGATTCCTTGTAAGCCGGGAATATAGCCAGCAAGGGATACGGCGAGCAGTACGCCGCCGAATAAAAACATGGGAGCAACAAAACTGAAAACAATCGATAGCAGCAGTGAGCGCAGAAAGTTCGTCATGATGGTCATGTGGATAGGCTCCGGAAGTTTATTAAGCAGACAATAGTTGTGTGCCTAGTCGTTACTTTCTACAATAAGCGCGATCGCCCTGTCCTAGGCGATATTTTAAAAATCTTAAGTTTTCATTAAAATAATTACACAATATCTCCAAGATATGTCGCCTAATCCAAAAAGGGATTAACGCGGCATCAGCCTTGAAAAATCAAGCTTTACTGAGGTGGTTGCAGGTATTGTTCGAGTGACAGCGCTGCTGGCAAAAGCTTAAATTTCTGAGATAAGCGTTACACTAAGTTAATCTTGAACCCGAAAGTAGGTGAGTGGGGGAGGCAGCGCTCTTGGTAGGGTTTCCCGACACAGGTGACTGCCGTGGAGTAGGGGTGTAGGGGTAGAATGTGTTTTTAATGCAGCAGTTAAAAAAGAATTCTTTCCCCCACACCCTTACCCCCTTAGACCCCTACCCCCCTAGTTTTTGTAATAACTAACTTCGTAATTCGCTATGATGACGGCAGTTACAGAGTTAGCTTATCAACATTGAGTGAGACGACATCCAAATCTAGTTTAGGAGTATGGAGTCAGCGATTGCTGGCAGCAATTTTCTTGGGTGGACAAGTCCTGATACACCTACTTAAGGGGAAAATCCATCGGCGTAACACCTTAGAGCAAATGGCAGCAGTTGGACCAGACTCCTTGTTTATTGCCTTGTTAACGGCTGTTTTTGTTGGCGCGGTGTTTACTATTCAGGTGGCGCGGGAGTTTATTAACTTTGGCGCAGGAAACATCGTTGGTGGAGTGCTGGCGCTAGCGCTGACACGAGAACTCGCGCCCGTTTTGACTGCTGTGGTTTTAGCAGGGCGAGTTGGTTCGGCATTTGCAGCGGAAATCGGCACGATGCGAGTCACTGAACAAATCGATGCCCTTTTGATGTTAAAAACTGATCCAATTGATTACTTGGTTATTCCTCGCGTATTTGCTTGCTGCTTAATGTTACCAATCTTAACGCTTTTGTCTTTAGTAACAGGCATGTTAGGGGGATTAGTCATTGCAACAAACATATACAATCTGTCAGAGACAGTATTTCTAGACTCAGCCCGCAACTTTCTCGGCATTTGGGATATTGTCAGCGCCATGATTAAGGCTTGTTGCTTTGGGATTTTAATAGCCGTCATTGGGTGCAGTTGGGGTTTAACGACAACGGGAGGAGCAAAAGGAGTGGGACAATCTACCACAACTGCTGTTGTCACTGCGTTGTTGATTATATTTATTAGCAACTTCTTTCTTTCTTGGATAATGTTCCAAGGGGCTGGCAGTGGATTTTTGCAAGGGTTTTAGACAAATTGCGATTAGGGATTCGGAAGAGATTAGGGATAACGATTTAATTGACGGTTGCTAATCCCTAGTTTATAGCGCTTCTCACTTGAATGAAGTACAAATTTATCTGTGTGCATCTGGAGGACACTGCGTTGCGGAGAGCAGCGCCGTGCGGGGGTTCCCCCCGTTGAGGCGACTACGGAGGGTTCCCCCCGTTGAAGCAAGTGTCCGTTGTGCATCTGTGGTTCATTATTTCTTTGTGTACCTTACCCAATTGCAAACCGCTATATACACCCTTCGGGTATGCCAGTTCCCTGGGTCGGGAGACCCTCGTGCAGCGAGCAGTTCTGAGAAGGGTTTCCCTGCCCTAAGAAACTGCGGTACTGGTCTCACCTAACTCCTAAAATAGAAATGAGATCTACTAATAAAGCAGGATTTTTGAGTGTGACTACCTCATATACGTCTAACTCCGCATCAACTATCGAACTCAAACCTAGTTACAACATACCTTTGGTGTTAGTGATTGCCGCAATTCCACTGCTTTTGGTACAACCTTGGGTAGGAGGCGCGTTCGCACTGTTTGGCTTGTTTCTCATGTTTCAGGCGGTCACACTGCGTCTGTTATTTACCGCCACCGACTTGGATATTTACAGAGGTGACAAATTAATTCGCCGCTTTCCCTACAGTGAATGGCAAAACTGGCGCATATTCTGGAACTCGTTTCCTATTCTGTTCTATTTTAAAGAAGTTAAAAGTATTCACTTTTTGCCAATTTTATTTAACCCTAACACTCTCAAAACTTGCTTAGAAGAACGCTGTCCTCGTATTTAGTTGTTCATCAGTACCGAGTACTGAGTGGAAATGACTCAGAACTATTTTGGACTCAAGACCTTGATGGCAAGTAAATTATATATTGCAGAAAGCTATTTATTCGTGTCCTAGGAATTACACTATTGTTTATGTACCCAGAGGAATCTCAAACACCACAAACAACTAATGAGTCGTTGATGCAAAAAGAACAACCAAAAGTTGAGCAACCAAAAAACTCATCTGTTGAGTCAGTGGTGGAAATAGCAGCGCAAAACCCCACAGTTGACAGACAAAATAACCAGCTCACTTCTGCTGTGTCCAATTCCGATGCAGAAGCACCAAGTCCTACAGATGAATCAACACAAGAGTCAACTGCTGAGGTTATGACGCAGTTAGAAGAGGAAATTACGGCGCTGGGGTCAGAAGTAAAATCAGAATCAAAATATCATCGCCAAGCAGAGGAAGCTTCCCAACGAGTCGCACAGTTGCAAAGCCAAGAACAAGCGCTAAAAGAAGAAATAGCCAATCTGCAAAGATTTTACAAAACTCTTCAGGGACAGTTGGGCGAAACTCAAATGGCAATGGCACAATTGGTGCAAGAGTCACTTTCTCAATTAGAACAACGCAGACAAGCGCTGCAAATTTCTGTAGAACAGTTGGAACGCCGTCAAGAACGCATCCGCAACGAGATGCGAACTACTTTTGCAGGGACTTCTCAAGACTTGGCAATTCGGGTGCAGGGTTTTAAAGATTATCTCACGGGAAGTTTACAAGATTTGGCAGCAGCAGCAGAGCAGTTGCAACTGGTACCAAAACCGAAACCAGAACCAGAAAAGCTAGAAGTCAAAGAGGTTAAATTAACCCAAGCGCAGTCAACAACACCGCAATTTGCCCAACAGCAATTTCAGGATACGACAAAACAAATTCGCCGTCTGATTGACCAGTACCGCACTAAACCAGATTACTACGGTCCACCCTGGCAACTGCGCCGCACCTTTGAACCAGTGCATGCAGAACGAGTCTCTAACTGGTTTTTTAGCCAAGGAGGACGAGGTGCTTTGCGGACTACAGGCAGTAGGTTACAGAATATTCTGATTACCTCAGCGGTGATATCGATATTACACCAGTTGTATGGCGATCGCATCCGCAGTTTGGTGTTAGCGAATACGCCGGAACGTTTGGGTGAATGGCGGCGCGGCTTGCAGGACTGCTTAGGCATAGGTCGTCCAGATTTCGGACCAGACCGAGGCGTAGTCTTATTTGAGACACCAGAAGCTTTAGCGCAAAAAGCAGACCGACTGGTAAAAGCTAATCAATTGCCGTTAATTGTAATAGATGATTCGGAAGAGCAAATTAGTCTGGCACTCTTGCAATTTCCCCTATGGTTAGCCTTTGCTCCTGACCCCAAAATGATGAGAAATTATGATGAGGATTTTTAAGAGTTAAGAGTTAATAGTTAGTGGTTAGTAGTTATTGGTACTTTTTGACGACTAACAACTACTAACAAAAAACAACTAACAACCAACAACTACCAACTAACAATATGACTATTTGGTTAAGTTTGTGCGGGGCGGTTTTAGTCGTGGCTTATCTACTGGGTTCTACACCCACTGGATACACAGTCGTTAAGCTATTAAAAGGTATCGATATTCGGGAAGTTGGTTCTGGTTCAACTGGCGCAACCAATGTGCTTAGAACTTTGGGGAAAGGACCTGGGGCTTTTGTTTTACTAATTGATTGCTTGAAGGGAGTATTGGCGATCGCCCTCGTTTATTGGTTCTTCAATTTTTCCCCTAGCCAAAATTTGATTCCTCCAGAAGTAAATACAGAGTTATGGCAACCTTGGATGGTCATTTTAACTGGGTTAGCTGCCATACTTGGACATAGTAAATCCATTTTTTTAGGCTTTACTGGTGGTAAATCTGTTGCTACAAGTTTGGGCATTTTGCTAGCGATGAATTGGCAGGTCGGTTTGGCTACCTTTGGCGTATTTGCTATTGTGATGGCGATATCGCGGATTGTCTCTTTGAGTTCAATTGTAGGTGCGAGCGCTGTTTCTATTTTCATGACACTGCTGCATCAACCATTACCTTATATCCTGTTTGCTGTTGTCGGTGGTTTGTATGTTATCTTGCGACACCGCAGCAATATTGAGCGAATACTTGCAGGAACTGAGCCAAAGTTAGGGCAAAAATTACAGGTGGAACAGGAACAAACTGTAAACTCAGCTAGTTAGAATTAGGTTTCGTTCAACCCCTCCCCGCAAGCAAGGAGGGGTAATTTGTACAATATTTATATCAGCCACTGGTGACTTTCTCATGACTCAGGCAAGTACAGCAAACAAACTCACCTTAGAAGAATTTCTGGCGCTTCCAGAAGGAGATGTAAACTATAACGTAACCGCGCCTGCAGGTTCGTAAACCAATAAGTGAAACCTGAACAGGAATCCTTCGTTGGGGAGCAGGGCTGGAGAAAGCCCCCGCATTTATCCGTGGGGAATGCGTTACATTTGTTCATTTCATGAAATATAAATAGAGAAAAAATAAAAAAAATATTAGGAATTCTGAAACTCAGCGAATTTACTGAGAGACTATATATTGTTCAAACGGGGTCAGCTTGTATAAAGACCCTGAACATAAACCTAAAATATTTAAAACGGGTGAAAATATATATTTAAAGACCCAATGTCAATAAAGACGAAGATATGCCAAGCGCCAGACTAACAAATTGTCAGTCGTGGCGCTTTTAATTTTTCAATTACGGAACTTTTACCAAATACGGTGAGGGGATTGCTTGAGCGCTCCCTTTACTAACTAGTGCTTGGTAAACAAAGGCAGCAACTTCTGCCCTAGTTGCCTGACGATTGGGATTTAATTGCCCAACTGCGGGGTAATTTACTACGAGTTGCCGTGTAGTGGCTGCTGCTACCGGATTAACAGCATAGTTGGGAATCTGGGAAGCATCGGTATATACGGCAAGGACATTTTGATTATTTGCAGATAAACCCAAACCGCTGGCTAAGGAGACTAGTACCTGCACTCGTGGAATTTGTTGCTGTGGTTTAAAGGTTTTGTCAGGATACCCAGAAACAAAGCCACCTTGGTAGGCAGATTGAATCACCTGGAAAGCCCAGAAATTACGGGTTACATCGTTGAAGTTAATGGCTTGGCGTTGGGCAGATGGTGTAAAGGCTTTGGTCACAATCGCAGCAAATTGGGCACGGGTGACAGGTTCATTGGGTTTAAAAGTCCCATCGGGAAACCCAGCAATAATATTCTTAGAAGCTAGAGCTTCGATGTAGGTTTTTGCCCAATAATTTGCAACCACATCCTTAAAGGCGACAGGACCGCCTGCTGGTGGTTCAACAGTGGCGGCAACAAATTCGACTTGACCAAGTATGCGCTTAGGATCAATATCATTGCCTATAGCAACAATTGTATTATTGCCCTTGCTATTGTTGACGTCATGGCGCGTGTTACTGCGGATCAGGTTCCCACCCGGATTTTCAGTGGTGCCTAGATCAGGTGAAGCATTAGTAATGACGACTATGCCATCGCGCTTGTTATTTTGAATGACATTCTTACGCAGTACTGGTTTAGCTGATTCGGAGATAAACAGACCATCTTGGTTTTCAATAATTTGGTTTCCCTCCACCAAGGGTGTGGAAGTACCACCTATTGCTAGACCAAAACCAGTGTCCTGAAACAAATTATTCCGAATTTCTCCTTGAGCGGATTTAGCTACTGAAATCCCATTGCCTTTGTTTTGAACAAAGACGTTATTTTCTATTTTGGGATTACCTTTACCCGTGACAAAAATACCTTCTCTTATACTGTTGGTAAATGTACTATTGGTTATTGTGGGATTTGTCGATTCCACCCAGATGCCAGTGCCACGATTTTCTGGGTTAGTAACTGTTATCCCTGTGATAACGGTATCGTTATCGGCACGAATAGTCACATTCTGACGGGCAAACGTGGGGCTAATAAAATTACCACTACCTGTAATTAATATCGCTTGACCTTTGGTCGATTCGTCACCTTGCAGCGTCACACCTTGTTTGACAAAAAGTGGGAAGGTTTCTCCACTTTCTTGGTTATAAGTGCCAGGAGCCAGTTGGATGACTGCACCTGGCTGCGCTTGGTTGAGAGCGAAGGTGATGGTTTTGTATGGGGTTGCTTCCGCGTTACCAGCACCAGCACTATCTGTACCAGTTTGTGGATTTACGTAAATGACTGTTGCGCTTGCAGGAGCTTGCGGTGTCACAGTTTGGGCAATATCTTTGGTGTGGATAGCACCAGCCTTGACCCCAGATCCAGGTAGTATAAATCCACCAGAAACCATTAACAAAGTGGTTAGTCCTGCTGACAAAGTGAGGGTAGATGCAAGGCGTCTACCAGTTTGAATGCGAAAATTTTTCCTTTGCGGAGTATCAAATCCCTGATTTGTCATCTTATTATCTATTGATGCGCTGAAATAGTGTTAGTTGAATAAGGTGTTAATAACAGCAAGGTTGCTGTAAAACTCATGCAAAACTATAGCCGAAGACCAGCACATTTGCAGCTGGGTTCCCTAGGTGAAGAACAGAATTTGTTACACTCTTTCACTTCTAGTTTGCATCTCGAAGTGGGTTTTGGGGTGTAGGGTATAGGCAGTCGGGGGGTAGGAATATTTCATGCTTTTCTACACTCAATACCCCGTAATGTCAATCCCACGGCAGTTACTACCTTACGGGAAGTTGTCCTCCGGACGTCAAACTTCTGTGGGTAACGCACTGCCTTAAGTTTAGCCAGCCGCGTGCAGAGGGTTTCCCTACCGGAGCTTACGTTCACCACGGCGTTGGCTCCCCTAAACCCTTTCTTCTACACCCAACACCCCTCATCCGTACATAACTAAAAGAGAAACCCGGTTTCTGTAAGAAACCAGGCTTCTGAGTTTATATATGGATAAAGGTGCAACTAATTGCACTGGAATCTCGTCTAAAGAAAAGAAAACTTTTTGGAAATTAACAACGTAATGCGCTACCGATTGTTATTGCTACGTCGCGCGTTATTTTTAGTAATTGGCATCTGTCTTCTACTCTTTGGTGTTCCTGTCAAAGCCGCTGAACAAGTCATACTCAAGTACCGCATCTTCCGCGAACCACTTTCTGTAGAGGAACTTTCCACGTTCGCCCAAACGGGGAAAATTTCTAGTGGGCTAGAAGCCAATTTGGCTTTAGCACGACAAGATCCTAAACCCATTCGCAGGTATTTGACGGAACCTGTGAAGGTAGATCCTGTGATTTTAGACAGGGTACTCAATAGCCCAGTTGGGAATACTATTTTAGACCAGCTTAGTCAAGTGATTCACACACCTTCTAAGAAAGCAAACCGACAAGCATTGCGCTCGGCGTTGGTACTTTCTGCAAGCAAAGATGAGCAAATGACATTGATGGAAATAATTCAAAATTACCCAACTTCGCAAGTCGAAGTTGACGGGGAACGTTTGGAAAGTGCCTATCGCCAACTCCGCCGCTTACAAGGCAACCTACAAGATTTGCTTGGTTTTTAGTTATTAGTCGTTTGTCTATACCAATGACTAATAACTAATGACCTAGTAAGCTAATGTTTCTAATGTTTCTTGCAAATACCGTTGTACTTGTTCCTCAAGGAGAAGCTTTTGAATTTGAGCATCACGTTCTAGTAACCAGCGCCTAAAACCGGAACTAGCTGCGATCGCGCACTTTAAGCTATTCCAAATTTCATTGTCACCAGTAAAGTGGTAATCGCTAGAAGCTTGAATTCGAGCCATAGTTCCTCGTTCCTGATTTTTAAATGTGAATATTTAAAGCAAACTTTAATTAAACCGCACCTCTAAGACCATAAAATCCTACTAATTTTTTCTAGAGTAATAGTTCTATGGCAGCAAATTCTGTCTCATTGGACACTAAAATCTTTGCCCTGGTTACGGTAATTTCTCAAAAAAAGGCTAGCTCAACGACTTGCTAGGTTGAGCCTAGCTCCTAGGGAATTAACTAAACAAAACTTATGACTACTCAGGAAGCTTGCTAGAGATGCCGTAACACTTGATCTCATCATACTGCTGCTATATGAGCAGTACACATGTTTAATTTTTATTAACTTAACAAAGAATTTTTTACGAGTTATTAATTGGATTTTTCTCACCCAACTTCCCAAATACTAAATAATTGCTCCGGCTAGCGCTGGAAGCAGAGGGGGGAGAGGGGTTATTTTCTTCGATTCCTTGACTGCCTGGAAATCAATTTCCCAGCTAATCGTCCTAGTCAATTTTAATAGACTGATTGAAATCTTGACTCTTGCTTCAGATTTAGTCCTATGGGCGAGAACTCGTGCTATGAAAGAGGGAATTTTTTCTGTGTAGATTAAGCAAAGGAATGAAACACTTTTAAAATCATGGACAGGATACAGGGTATAGAAGAGGACAGCGTACGTATCTATTACCTGTCACCTGTTCCCTGTTTCCTGCCATTTATCACCTATCACCTACTTCCTATCTAGTAGATGAGAGAGTGCGGCGCTTGGTCACCAGCTGGAAGGCTTCGATGATGTCACCTTCAGCCCATTCATTGTATTTGTCAAGGCCGACACCGCATTCGTAACCTGCGTTAACTTCGCGGGCGTCTTCTTTCATTCGCTTGAGCGAGTCAAGGACAGCTTCATGGATCACCTTACCGTTACGACGCACCCGCACTTTGCAGTTGCGGATCAGCTTGCCAGACTGCACGTAACAACCGGCAACGGAACCACGACCAACGGGGAAGACTGCACGCACTTCGGCTTGACCCAAGTGTTCTTCCACCAACTCTGGCTCTAACAGACCTTCTAAAGCTCCTTGGATATCTTCTATGAGTTTGTAGATGATGTTGTATTCACGCACATCTACACCTGCTTCATCAGCGGCATGTCTTGCGCCACTAGCGTAAGTGGTGTTGAAGCCAACGATGACGGCTCCACTGGCTGCGGCTAAGTCGATATCCGTCTGAGTAATTTCGCCAGCAGATGCCAACAACAGGCGGATTTGTACCTCGTTTTGTGGGATTTGCTTGAGCGATCCCACAATGGCTTCCACTGAACCTTGTACGTCTCCTTTCAAGATCAAGTTGAGTTCTTTCAACTCGCCTTCTTGAGCCTGAGCCGAGATACTTGTCAGGGTCACACGTCCCTGCATGAGGCGGGATTGACGTTGTTTCTCTGCGCGTTCGGCAGCAATTGAGCGTGCTTGTTTTTCGTTGTCGAAGACATCGAACTCATCGCCTGCTGCTGGCACATCACTTAAGCCCAGTACCTCAACGGCGAAGGAGGGAGTGGCCGCTTCGACTCTTCTACCTCTGTCATCCACCATTGCTCGGACTTTACCGAAGGCTGAGCCAGCTACCAACAAATCGCCTACGTGCAAGCTACCGTTTTGAATCAGCAGAGTTGCAACTGGTCCCTTTGCCTTATCTAAGTGAGCTTCAATAACAGTTCCTTTCGCAAGTCTGTCTGGGTTAGCAGAAAGTTCTCCTATTTCTGCTACCAGCAGAATCATCTCTAGGAGTGTATCTAGGTTTTCACCCTTAATGGCGCTAACGGGAACCATAATCGTGTCACCGCCCCATTCTTCTGACACCAGACCATATTCTGTTAATTCTTGCTTCACACGCTCAGGCTGTGCCTCTGGTTTATCAATTTTGTTGATAGCAACCACGATAGGAACTTCAGCCGCTTTGGCGTGGCTAATCGCTTCAACGGTCTGAGGACGGACGCCATCATCCGCAGCGACAACCAAAATAGCGATGTCAGTCACTCGCGCTCCGCGCGCCCGCATAGCTGTAAAAGCTTCGTGACCTGGGGTATCCAGGAATACCACTTGTTGAACCTTGCCATCGTGTTCTACATCTACATGGTAAGCACCGATATGCTGGGTAATACCACCTGCTTCGCCAGATGCCACTTTTGTTTTGCGAATCGAGTCAAGCAGCGTCGTTTTTCCGTGGTCTACGTGACCCATAATTGTCACAACTGGCGGACGGCGATGGAGGTATTCCAGGTCTGCCACGTCTATCATTTCGGTGACTTTGCGGGCTTCTGCTTCTCGTTCGACGGTTTCGACTGGGACTTCCAACTCGTTTGCTACCAAGGTAATTGTGGGAATATCCAAATTTTGGGTGATACTCACCGCCATACCTTTGAGGAACAGGATTTTCACAATTTCTGTGTCAGCCATCGCCAAGGCTTCAGCCAGTTCTTGCACTGTCATCGGACCTGTGACTTCCAGTATTTCTGGACGCTCCGGCTTTTGTTCGGTTTCGCGGCGACGGTTTTGGTTTTGCTCGCGAGAGGAAGCAGGCTTTTTACCTTTAGCAACTGGCGCGACAGCTGTGGCTGCTACAGGTTGTGTTGGCTTGGCTGCCTTGGGTTTGGGTGGACGGGCGATAGAGAGGCTGATTTGGATAGTGGCTGGTATATCCAGTCCCTCTTCTTCTAGCAAATCTTCGTCTTCAAACTCATCAACTATCGGCTTGAGACGTTTGCCTTTAGCGGCTACCTTAGCCTTAGCTGACTCTTTAATTTCATCGATTTCTTCTTCCTGCCACTTTTTACCGCCTTTAATTTGACGTGGCGGTGTTGGGCGCTTGAGTTCGATGACTTCTTCAGTCGGAGTTGCTGTATCATCCTCTTCCTCCTCTTGCCCTACCTTTGGTTTCATCGGTGAGCCGGGGATCGGTTTTGGAGGAGTAGCGATAAGCGGCGCACCCGTAGCTGCTGCTTGTTCAGCAGAACGTACCACTGGTCTACTAGGTCGTGGCGAGTCTCCTACTATTGCGGGTGCAGAAGGTCTATTCCCCCTCGGCTCAGGTCTAGCCGGCGATGGAGTAGAACGCACAGGTTTTTCAGGTTTTGGCGACGGAGCAGTCTGTGCTGTTTCCCCTGTTGTCGGTTTGTTGACCTTTTGCGGCTTGGCTTGGTCGCGATCGCGTTTTAAGACCGGTTTCTCGCCCACAGCCGGTTGGGGATCTGCTGGAGTTTCCGTATCCGTCTGCTCCACAGAAGGTCTTGTGGGCGGACCAGTAAGTTGCGGTTTTGGGGGTCTTTCCGCTTTTGCTTTTGGTGCTGCGATTTTTTCCGGTTTTTCCGCTGTTACTTTTTCACCCGGCTGATTTGTATTGGGTAGTTTGTCTTGATCCGCGTCTGTCACTGCAGGTTGTTGAGGCGTGGTCTCAGACTGATTCCGGGGTACAGGTCGGATTGGTGCCGTCGGCTTCATGGGTGAGACTGGGGGAGCGAAGGGATTAGGGGGTGAAGGAGGATTAACTTCAGAAGCAACTTGTATATTGGTAGCAACCGACGCCTCTGAGGCGTTAGAGATGGGGTTTTTCAAAACTTTAGGTTTGCGAATCTCCAAAATTTGTTGTTTATTCGGTGCAGCAGGTCGGTTACGTCCACCATCTTGTGACGAATTTGGTCTATGGCTGTTTGCGCCATTATCCCTTTGCGATGTCACACTGATCGCCGCTACTTTTTCTGCTTGAGTCCGAATGCGTTCTGCTTCGGATTCTGTAATTGTGCTGCTATGGCTTTTGACCGCAATATTGAGCTGGTCGCAAATTGCTAATAGCTCTTTGTTATCCAAATTCAATTCCTTTGATAATTCGTAAATTCTAACTTTGCCGTTGTTCATCCACTCTTCCCCTATAATTTACAGTTTTAGCGGATGGCTGCCTGGTTGGCGACATCTCCATCCTTCGATTACTGTGTTAGGTTGCCGTTTCTGATGAATGCCGGTGCCTCCATTCAGGAAAGAGAGATGTTTCGGGTTATTGCTGGCATCCCCACCAGGAAAGATGGTTGCCGAACTGCGCTTGGGCGCTACCAGGTTGCCATTCTGTACTTTGTTGTTTTGCTGATCCTAAGTCTTCCACGACACAATCGAGTAAAACTTCTTGGGAGTCTTGCTTCGCCCCTTTGGATAACCAAGAGCAATGCTAACGACACCCTTTTACTATTTTGGCACTACATGAGCGATAAAACAGGGGGTGTTGATAGCACAATTTGTTCGGCTGTCAGCACAATTCCTCTCGAAATTACCGCTACAACTCAGGTTTTAATTAAGTTTGTTTTTGGTTATTGCTTTGGGATAGGCGCTGCCATAATCTGTGGTACAGTGCTTCTGGCACTGATGCACGTAGGGATCGCCCTAGTCGATTTTTTTTCTGAGCCGCTAAAAGACAACTCTGTTGCGGACAAATATAGGCAGAACGCCCCATGCCCTCATCTAATTGTACCTGTCCTGAAGGAAACACGCGGACAATTCGCCAAAACTCCTGTTTTAATCCCACTTTGCGACAACTAATACAACGTCGGTTATTTGGCTTCATAAATGCTGAGTCTTGATAAGCGAAGCCTCAGTGATTTTTTAGAGTAGCTTGAAACCACAATATTGGGCATTCGTCGCTCGATACTCAAAACTGTTAAATGCTGATAGCTTTACTCTTCCTCGTCATTTTCGTCCTGATTATCATCGAAAATTTCATCTTCCAACAATTCTTCCTGATTTTCATCCTCTAATTCCTCTTCGTCAGAGTCGTCTACTTCTGGTGTATATTTTGCTCTTACAGCTGCAAATTTAGCATCTTCTGCTGCGTGGTCATACTTAGCTTTATCTTTAATATCAATTTTCCAACCAGTTAGGCGAGCGGCTAAACGGACATTTTGCCCTTCTTTACCGATCGCCAAACTCAATTGATCTTCTGCTACCAGTACGTGGGTTTGTCTGGTTTCGGGGTCCATGAGACGAACCTCATCTACCCGTGCGGGGCTTAGGGCGTTGGCAATGTAGGTTGCAGGGTCTGGAGACCAGCGAATCACATCTATTTTTTCGCCGCGCAATTCGTTGACGACTACCTGAATCCGCGATCCCCGTGCTCCAATACAAGCACCAACCGGGTCTACATCACGATCTAGAGTGTCAACAGCAATTTTAGTTCGAGGTCCGACATGACGGGAAGGGGGATTGGCTTCGCGGGCAACAGCCACAATCCGCACAACTTCATCCTCGATCTCTGGCACTTCGTTAGCAAATAAATAAACCACCAAACCAGCATCAGCGCGAGATACAAGCAACTGCGGTCCCCGTTGCTGACCTTGAGAAACTTTTTTAAGATAGACCTTAAAGGTGGCATTTGCGCGATAGTTATCGTTGGGCAATTGTTCGCGCTTGGGCAATTCGGCTTCCACTTCTGGCTGACCAAAGCCACTGCTAACAGCCATAATGACCGATTGTCTTTCAAATCTCAGAACTCTTGCTTGTAAAACCGTTCCTTCTAAGTCTTGAAACTCTTCTTGCACCATCTGGCGCTGTTGATCCCGTAATTTTTGCGCCAAGACTTGCTTGGTTTGCATTGCCGCCATGCGACCAAATTCCCCTTGATCGGGGGTGACATCCAGCACCACTTCCTGACCTAATTGTGCTTCGTCTCCTCCCATTTCCTGAACTTGTTGGAGAGCAATTTCATGGTCAGTGTTGGTGACTTGTTCAACTATAGTTTTGGTCGCAACAACGCGAAAGCCTTCATCTTCAACGTCTAGTTGAACATCAAAATTGTCAAAGTAATCTTCATCGAACTGTTTTCGCTCTAAGTTTTGGGCGCGACGATAACGTTCGTAACCTTTAAGTAGTGCTTCTCTTATAGCTGATTGAACTGCAATACGAGGTAAATTACGCTCGCGACTTATATTTTCGATTAAATCTTTTAATCCGGGTAAAGTCACCATTGACATAAGCAATCTCCTTTTTTTTATAGAAAAAGCGGTCAGCCGTCAGCACAAAACTTAGTGCTGTAGACGCCCAAAAGGCGGTGAGACAGCGAGCAGTCCCTCGCTCCGCTTCCTTTGCTACCGCGCTTTGGAGGAGGGTTTCCCTCATGTAGAAACTGCGGTGCTCTTTGGAGGGGAGCCAGTGCGTTGCAAAGCCAGCATTGAGACGGGTTTCCCCGAAGTTTGCAAAGGAGGGAAACCCTCCTGGCAACTTCTCTGGGTCGCAGGTGACTGGTGAGTCCAGTCCTGTAAGACCTAAGCCTGCGGTATGGCGTAGCCGTGCCGCAGGCTTAGGGCTTAGGACATAGGCATACCCCAAGGGCTTCCCGTAAGGTTGAGCCAGTGAGCAGTGCCTCGCTCCGCTTCCTTTGCTACCGCGCTGTCTCCGCCCTTGAGAAAGAAACTGCGGTGCTCTTGGGAGGGTTTCCCTCGTGCCGACGAGGAGCGTTGGGGTTCTCCCCAAGTCCTGGAAGTGGCACGCAATTGCCCTTGCCAATTCCTAAGTCCTGAGTGCTTTGTAGGTTTGTCTGAAACTCTACTGGGCACTTATTGCTTAGTACTCAGGACTGTTGAATGCTGAAAGCTAATAGCTCTCCTTAACGCCGCTCATCGAGCTGCACCCTAGTAACCAGGGAGCGAGGAATTTGGACGACACGACCTTTTTGGTTTAAATAAACTGCTGTCTCATCCCGGCGAATCAACTGACCAATCCACTCTTGCTGTCCTTCGTAAGGTGGAGAAGTCTGGACAATGACAGGAAATCCTTTGAAGGAAATAAACTCTCGATCGGTTGTCAGTTGTCGCGAAATACCAGGACTGGACACCTCCAATACATAAGCATCTGGAATGATTTCCGCCGCATCTAAGGTGGCTTCTAAAGCACGGCTCATTCGCTCGCAGTCGTCCAACCCAGTGTCCTGTTGAGGATTGCGAATGTCTAAGCGCAAAACTGGCGGACGTTGGTTGGTGTGAAAAACCACACTAACAACTTCCAATCCCAGCTGTTCTGCCACTGGTGTCGCCAATTCAATAATGGGGGGGACGAGAGGGTGAGTCATGCGGCTATTCCAACAAAAAAAGTGGGCTGTTACCCACTTCCTGCGATAGGGATATCTTCCAAGAAGTCTTCAGACGAACCTGTATAAGTTCGTCGTTGATCTAAGTTTAGCGTATTTTTTTGGAGCGAGACGCAAAAACTGATTTCAAAAGTTGATGACTAAACCCGTTGCACAGACGTAGTATGCATTAAATTAGTTAGACAACGCTGATTAATGAAAATCCTTTGCTATTAGTTCCGCATCACGCCTGACCAATTAAAAAAACCTTGACATTCTCTAGAAGAATAGTCATAATAAAAAAGTTGCCAATTAAGGGACTGTAGTTCAATTGGTTAGAGCACCGCCCTGTCACGGCGGAAGTTGCGGGTTCGAGCCCCGTCAGTCCCGTTCAAAGTCGGAGTAGTGAGTTATCACCAGAAAGTGGAAATAACTCAGTATTAAGCAGTCATTAGTCAGGGCTTAATATAAGCTAAATTTGTCATGCATTGCGAAAGAGAAAAAGAGAGAACTTGTTGTGACTGTTAGAGTCCGTATTGCCCCCAGTCCAACTGGGAATCTACATATTGGTACAGCCAGGACGGCTGTATTTAACTGGTTGTTTGCCCGCCACCACGGCGGTCAGTTTATCTTGCGAATTGAAGATACAGACAGCGAGCGATCGCGTCCTGAATATACCGAAAATATTCTCCAAGGACTGCGGTGGCTGGGATTGAACTGGGATGAAGGACCATTTTTTCAAACGCAACGTTTAGACCTTTACAAAGAAGCAGTACAAACTCTGCTGGATCAGGGATTAGCCTATCGCTGCTATACCACAGCAGAAGAATTAGAGGCACTGCGTGAGGCTCAAAAAGCCAGAAGCGAGGCTCCCCGCTATGATAATCGGCATCGCCACCTCACACCAGAACAAGAAACCGCATACAAAGCTCAAGGACGCAGCTTTGTGATTCGCTTCAAAATTGAAGATGACCGGGAAATTGTTTGGAATGACTTGGTACGAGGAAAGATGGTTTGGCAAGGTCGTGATTTAGGCGGTGATATGGTCATCGCTCGCGCTACAGCAGATGGTATTGGTATGCCACTCTACAATTTTGCTGTTGTCGTGGATGACATGGATATGCAAATTACCCATGTCATCCGTGGAGAAGACCACATCGCCAACACCGCTAAACAAATTCTGCTATATGAAGCTTTTGGCGCAAAAGAGCCAGAGTTTGCCCATACGCCTTTGATTTTGAATCAGGAGGGACGCAAGCTTTCTAAGCGGGATGGGGTCACATCGATTTTCGACTTTAAGCAAATGGGCTTTACAGCTCAAGCTATGGCGAATTACATGACATTGCTGGGTTGGTCTGCTCCAGACTCGACTCAGGAAATCTTCACCTTAGAACAAGCAGCCAAGCAATTTAGCTTTGAGCGCGTCAATAAAGCAGGCGCGAAGTTTGACTGGGCGAAATTGGATTGGATAAATAGTCAGTACATTCACAATATGCCAGTGGATCAGCTGACAGATTTACTCATTCCCTACTGGGAAGAAGCAGGATATCAATTGACCGGAGGACGTGACCGTCCTTGGTTAGAGCAGCTCGTGACTTTAATTGGTCCTAGTTTGACTCGCCTTGTAGATGCAGTTGCTATCAGCGAACTGTTTTTTACACAAACAGTTGAATTTAGCTCCGAAGCAAGTGCCCAATTAAAACAGGAAGGTTCTGCCGCCACCCTTAAGGGGATTATTGCTGCTTTGGATAATCATCAGCTAACTGAAGCCAGCGCTCAGGAAATGATTAAGCAGGTGGTGAAAGAACAAAACGTCAAGAAAGGATTGGTCATGAAAGCACTCCGGGCGGCTTTAACTGGTGATTTGCACGGTCCAGACTTGATCCAATCGTGGTTGCTTTTGAATCAAATTGGTTTAGACAAGCCGCGCTTGCTCCGGGCATTAGCAGAAACGAATTAGCAGCAAGAAAATTAAGAAGAACGCAGAACACAGAACACAGTCATCAGAATATCCCCACGAATAAATCCGGGGACTAACGCCAAGGGCGACGCACTCCATTAGACCAATACGAGAAAACCAGAACTCTTAATTTATACTCGTCTGAAGCGTTTAATATTCTGACTTCTGTGCCTCCTAGGTCGGAACTGCGTTAACGCGCAGCGTACACGGAGGGCATATTCTGATTCCTGAGTTCTTTCTTGGTGATCCCCCAGCCCCCTTGCAAAGCAAGTAAGGGGAGCTAATTTATTTATTGCAAAAAATTAAGGCAATTGGTAAGAGTTCTATTAGTTAATTAATTGTTAATTGATAATTAACGATTTTTTTGTTAACAAAGGGTGAGAGCGGTAGTCAAATATCCTCGTGTTGGGAACTTTGAGTGTAATATTCATGTCTCTAAAAGTACTTAAAAAAGTCTGTAATTAAAATGCTGACAAAAGTGATAAATCGAGGCATAAGAATATCTTTAATGATAGCAGGGCTGGCGATCGCGTCAGCAATGAATACAACATCTCATGCAGAGGAAACACCTCCACCCATTTTTGAAGATGTGATTATTGGTCACAAGTTTTCCCCAGACCCCCTAACCGTTCGCGGTATGAGTGGCGGTGCGGTACCAGGGAGGGAAGTCGCTGGTAGAGGTGAAACTCCTACTGGTTCCTGCACTGGATATTTTGATGAAGAACCAGACCATACGATTGAGCTAACAAGTAAATTTGATTATCTCAAAATTCAAGTAGAAAGTCCTGAGGACACTACCCTGATTGTTAGCGGTCCAGGAGGGAGCTGGTGCAATGACGATTTTGATGGAAAGAATGCTGGCATGATTGGAGAATGGCTACCAGGAACATACGATGTATGGATCGGTTCCTACAAAAAAGATAGCTATCTTCCTTATACCCTAAAAATTACAGAAGTCAAGTAGAGGAGTCGGGGGAGAAAATACTTCCTTCACTTCCCCTAATTCCTCCACTCTCCCTCTGGTACTTTGTATTAAAATTAAGTTAAATTTAATTAAGATTCTTACTGGCGTCATGGATCTGCCATACCGCCATATTAGCTCTATGGCATACCACATAAGACATCAGATTAAACAAAATGGATTTATAAACCTTAGCTACAAAAGTACGGTCAGGCAGCCCGGAACTAACGCTTGAGGAGGCATCTGCAACGGTGCGACACAGGACACTTGACTCAATGGAGGTTCCCTCCGCACGTCAGTGTCCTCACGAGAATTTAAGACCTGGAGTAGGGAATTCCAAAACAGGCAGTCTCAGCCCAAGAATTCACCTCTTATGGGGGTAGAAGAGTCAATAGTTGTATCGGTATCTAGAGGCAAATCACTAATGAAATTCTCCTGGAGAGTCCTACTACTCTGGACATTGCCTGCTTTGGTCATAGGCTTTTTCTTCTGGCAAGGGGCATTTTCTGGTACTCCTGCTGACATGAGTAGGAATGCAGCCAATACCCGCATGACCTATGGTCGTTTTCTAGAATACTTGGACGCCAATCGGGTAAGCAGTGTTGATTTATATGAAGGTGGTAGGACGGCAATTGTGGAAGCCGTAGATCCAGAACTCGACAACCGCATACAACGGGTGCGGGTGGATCTGCCTGCTAATGCTCCTGAAGTGATTAGCAAGTTAAAAGAAAAAGGAGTTAGTTTTGACGCCCATCCCATGCGGAATGATGGGGCAATTTGGGGACTGCTGGGTAATCTCGTCTTTCCTATTTTATTGATTACTGGACTGTTCCTCTTGTTCCGTCGTTCTAGCAATCTGCCTGGTGGTCCCGGTCAAGCCATGAACTTCGGTAAATCAAGAGCTCGCTTCCAGATGGAGGCAAAAACCGGAGTGAAATTTGACGATGTCGCAGGGATAGAAGAAGCCAAGGAAGAACTGCAAGAAGTCGTGACCTTCCTCAAACAGCCAGAAAAATTCACGGCTGTGGGGGCACGCATTCCTAAAGGAGTGCTCTTAGTCGGACCTCCGGGAACAGGGAAAACACTCTTAGCAAAAGCGATCGCAGGCGAAGCAGGCGTACCATTCTTCAGCATCTCCGGTTCGGAGTTTGTGGAAATGTTTGTGGGTGTGGGTGCATCCCGCGTACGCGACCTGTTTAAGAAAGCAAAAGACAATGCCCCATGTATCATCTTCATTGATGAAATCGACGCCGTAGGACGTCAAAGAGGTGCAGGTATTGGTGGTGGAAACGATGAGCGGGAACAAACCCTCAACCAACTGCTCACCGAAATGGATGGTTTTGAAGGTAACACTGGCATCATTATTATTGCTGCCACTAACCGTCCTGACGTTTTGGATGCAGCTTTGTTGCGTCCCGGACGGTTTGACAGACAAGTTATGGTCGATGCACCTGACGTCAAAGGACGTTTGGATGTTTTAAAAGTCCACGCCCGTAACAAGAAACTAGACCCCGGCGTTTCTTTAGAAGCAATTGCCCGTCGTACCCCTGGTTTTACAGGTGCAGACTTAGCCAACTTGCTTAATGAAGCTGCTATTCTCACAGCCAGACGGCGTAAAGATGGCATTACCAACGTAGAAATCGATGATGCTGTGGATCGCGTTGTTGCCGGTATGGAAGGCACACCTCTGGTAGATAGCAAGAGCAAGCGTTTGATTGCTTACCACGAAGTGGGACACGCCCTAGCAGGTACATTGCTCAAAGACCACGACCCAGTGCAAAAAGTAACCTTGATTCCACGGGGACAAGCACAGGGGTTAACTTGGTTTACTCCTAATGAGGAGCAAGGGTTAATAACTCGCGGTCAACTCAAAGCCAGAATTACCGGTGCTTTGGGCGGTCGTGCTGCAGAAGAAGTGATTTTTGGTTCTGCGGAAGTCACAACTGGTGCTGGAAATGACTTGCAGCAAGTAAGCAACATGGCACGGCAAATGGTGACAAGGTTTGGGATGTCTGATTTAGGACCAATATCCTTGGAAAGCCAGCAGGGAGAAGTCTTCTTGGGTCGTGACTGGATGACACGCTCAGAATATTCCGAATCTATTGCGGCTCGTGTTGATACCCAAGTCCGTATCATTGTTGAACAATGCTACGAAACCGCAAAGCGGTTCATACAGGAAAATCGCACTGTCATGGATCGGTTAGTAGATTTGCTTGTTGAAAAAGAGACCATTGACGGTGAAGAATTCCGTCAGATTGTGGCTGAGTACACTAGCGTACCTGAAAAGTCGCAGTATATGCCTACTCTCTAATCTTAACTTAGGTAGGGCTATGCCCGACTTCACTCAACAGGGATGGTTAACGCCATCCCTTTTTTGTTTGGATAAATTTGCTTTATGAGCGCAAGATTGAACTCAGAACACAGAACTCAGTAGTCAGAATAATAAACGGTAGTTATGGGGATTCTTTACTTTTGCCTTTTTACTTTTTACTTTTTACTTTTTACTTTTTACTTTTTACTTTTTACTTTTTACTTGTTCTGACGCGCGAGTTTTTATTTAATTAAGCCCTTCTAGTTAGTTGTGGATAATGAAATGAGTGAGACGGAAATCTGCAAGAGCCAGATTCGTCTAATTGATACTCCGGTCAATGACCGCTTCTAGAAAGTTGTACGCCGTATTCTCTGCTAAAGAGCTATCTACTGCGTCATCTAAGGATGAAGTATTAGCGCTTACACACATTGAACGTGCATATAAATTTTTAGTATGACCAAGAACAACAATTGTAGCCAAAGTTATGGAGACAGCAGTAAGATATACAAATTTCATGTTCAAACCTGTGGAAAACTTTAGGAATGTCTTATTGAAGCGAACAGTATGTATCGTAGAAATTATGTTTTAGCAAATGTTACTAAGAGTTTTCTTTACAATTTAAGAAGGATAGTGTTAAGCATAGATTATCCTGTAAGGTCAGTGAACAGGGTGATTTCTACTTCTTTTGTAGATGAGAAAATTGGAGCTAGAGAATTAACTGATAGCTATTTATAAAGTAGCTAATTAAATTTGCTAAAGCTAGAGAGAAAAGTCATGCAAAATTCATGACTTTAGTCATATCTAGATGATGCCACTGTGTTGTAATACAGCAGAATTCAGGAGTCAGAATACAGAATACAGTATACAGAAGTAAAACAGGCTTTATACCTGGTTTTGAGACTTAGGTTGTGTACTTCACCAAATTGAAATCTTCTGTATATGCTTTCTAATAGAATTAAGTAATCTTTAATACTTAGAAAATAACGAAAACATGATTCCAATGAATATGAAACCACAGATAAACACAGATGCACACAGATAATTTATCTGTGTGCATCTGTGTGCATCTGCGGTTCCAAATACCCTTAAACCGGATTTTTGCAAGAAATCTATTGTTGATGCCCCCTCCCCGCAAACGGGGAGGCGTTGGGGGTAGGGGTTACTGCTGATCCAAGCGCAACACTGCCATAAACGCTTCCTGCGGTACATCCACTGTACCCACAGATTTCATCCGCTTTTTACCTTTTGCCTGCTTCTGTAAGAGTTTCTTCTTCCGGCTAATGTCACCGCCGTAGCACTTGGCCAGCACATCTTTTCGTAAAGCTGGGATATGTTCACTGGCAATGACTTTACTGCCAATCGATGCTTGGATGGGCACTTTGAATTGATGGCGGGGAATCAATTCTTTTAGCTTCTCAGCCATTGACCGCCCAACGTTGTACGCTTTATCTCTGTGGACAATCATCGCCAAGGAATCAACTGGATCGCCATTAATTAAAATATCGAGTTTGACTAGGGGATTTTCCCGGTAGCCAATCAATTGATATTCCATGCTGGCATATCCCCGTGAGCGGGATTTCATCTGGTCAAAAAAGTCTGTGACAACTTCTGCCAAAGGCAACTCGTAACTGAGTGTGGTGCGTCCTTGAGTGAGATACTTCATATCTTTGAAGACACCACGCCGATTTTGCGCCAACTCCATCAAAGTGCCGACGTAAGTTTCTGGCGTAATCATATCCACTTGGACGTACGGTTCTTCAATTTTCTCCCGTTCGTTGGGAGAGGGTAAGCGACTGGGGTTGTCTATGTAGAGTTCCTCACCCTTGAGGGTATGTACCTTGTAAACGACAGAAGGAGCAGTAATAATTAAGTCCAGGTCATACTCTCGCTCTAGGCGTTCTTGCACAATTTCCATGTGCAGCAAACCCAAAAAGCCACAGCGGAAGCCAAAACCCATCGCGCTAGATGTTTCTGGTTCAAACTGTAGCGCTGCATCATTCAGTTTGAGTTTATCTAAGGCTTCGCGCAAATCTTCAAATTGGTCAGCATCGATGGGGAACATCCCGCAGAATACCATTGGGTTAGCTTCTGTGTAACCAGGTAATGGTTCAGGGGCTTTAGCGTTGGATAAGGTGATTGTGTCTCCCACCCGTGCATCAGCAACCGCTTTAATTGCTGCGGCTAAATAACCAACTTCCCCTGCGTGCAGTTCTTCAACTTGCTTTTGGGTGGGAGAAAGCACTCCTAACTCATCAATTTCGTATTCCTTGCCAGAAACCATTAGGTAGATGCGATCGCCCTTCTTGAGTGTGCCATCCATCACCCGAAAATAGACAATGACTCCTCGGTAGCTGTCGTAGTAACTATCAAAAATCAATGCCCTTAAGCGCTCATTCACCGTGTTCCGTGGCGGTGGTATACGCTCCACAATGGCTTCTAAAATCTCGTCAATGCCTATTCCTTCTTTGGCTGAGGCAAGAATCGCACCACTGCAATCTAAACCGATAATTTCTTCAATTTCCTGTGTGATCCGCTCTGGTTCTGCTCCAGGTAAGTCGATTTTATTCAAAACTGGGATAATTTCCAGGTTATGCTCTAGAGCTAAGTAGACATTTGCCAGGGTTTGCGCTTCCACTCCCTGGGAAGCATCTACTACCAACAACGCACCTTCGCAAGCAGCAAGACTGCGGGACACTTCATACGAAAAATCCACATGACCCGGAGTATCAATTAAGTTTAGTACATACTGCTGACCATCCTTTGCTTTGTAGTTCATCCGGGCAGCTTGCAGCTTAATTGTAATGCCGCGCTCCCGTTCCAAATCCATGTTGTCGAGAAACTGTTCCTTCATCTCCCGCTTGTCTACAGTGCCTGTCACTTGCAGCAAGCGGTCTGCTAGGGTAGATTTCCCATGGTCAATGTGAGCAATAATACAAAAATTGCGAATGCGAGCGGCGGGAACGTCAGTCATATACTTCTTTGCTTTAGGAGCAACAAGGGATAAAAGAGCAATATACTTAACGTATTTTAATGCTTTCTTAGCCCAGACGGTGCTATTGGACGGGGGGACAAGGAGTCAAGGGGAATAACTAATGACTCATGATTGTGGAGTATTGACTATTGACTACTGACAATTGAATATTGACTTGTGGACTTTCAAGAAGATATGAAGGTCTATACATAGCTTCTAGTATTCATCAGTTAGGGGCGTACAATAAACAACAACAAGTGCATTCATACAGACCTGACGGGGCTACTGCAACCCGCAACAGCCCCCCTGGTGTGAATAGAGCGACTTTACAAAGCCTTGGAAAAAACAAATTCAGGTATATCACCTTATGAATATGAAACAGAACGCTACCGATGCGGAACAAAGACTTGCCGATAAGGTAGAGATAGCTATTCGCCTAGACTCGGAGTTACTAGAACAAATTCAGCATCTCACCAATGACCCCAGTAAAGTGATTGAGGTGGCGATCCGCCAATGGTTGAGGGGTGAAACACCAAGAGATGACGAACTGACGCGTAACCCTGTACGTAAACCTTTACCACCTCGCGGGGAATGGAACGATTAAATTCACAAAAGCTAAAAAAAAGGTAAAAAATAAGATAGATAAGGAGGATTAAAAAATGTAAAATTTCCGATGCTAGATTTTATGACAAACAAAAATCGCCGCTTAAGTATGCTATTGCTGTAAAAATTTATTCCAAACTTTAGGCAGTGAATAGCAAAGCGTTTTGGGTTGCCATTTGTTGCCATTTATTTATCCAACTCGAGTCATGAGTATTACTGCTAACTCCCAAAGGTCGAAGGTATTGTCAAAGAATAAAGATGCTATTACCAGTAACACTAATGGCTCATGGGCAAATTTAGGAGCCGAGTTGGTGTACACGCAAGATGATACAGGACGCTACTTGACCTTTTGGTGGCAACACAGCGAATGCCTAGGGTTAAACTCTGAGCAAATAGTTGCAAACCAAAGCGGCAAAGAATATGCTTTTACCCCAGTGGATCAGGCTGCATACTTGGAAAGGTTGCAGCAGATTCTAACAACTTTAATGCCCCAAAGGTATCAGTGTTGGTTTAGCTATGGTCAGCAGCTGTTTGAGTTGGAGTTGGTCATCACTCCGATTATGCCTTCGTTGGCAAGCACCCCAACAACAGTTCTAGTTATGGGACGGCTGCTGCAAGCAGCACTCAGCAAACCAGAAGAAAACTTGGCATATCAAACACCCGTACAGCTAGATTCAGCGTTACATTCACAGCGTCACCATAAACTGATAAACCAAATTACCAGAAATATCCGACGGACATTAGATTTGGATATTATTTGGCAACAAACGGTGGATAGTTTGGGGGAAGCGTTGCAACTGGAACGCTGTATAATTTGTCCATACCAATCATCTAACACGAAAGTGCAGGTGATAGCAGAATACCGCCAACCAAACCTAGGCTCTATGCTTGGCTTGGAAATAGAGATTGCTTCTGAGCCGGGCTTTGTCCAAGCATTGGCAACACTACAACCCATTTTTGTGCAAAATCCACAACATCTCGATTTCGCTCAGCACAGAATGTTAGTGGTGACAACTTGCTACCAAGACCAGCCAAATGGATTGATTGCTGTCACTTTAGGCAAGATATGCTCCGAGATCAGCGCAGAGGAACTTGAACTAGCAAAAGAAGTGGCAGATCAGCTAGGAACAGCGATCGCCCACGCTACCTTATATAAAGAACTGGAACAAGCGCGTCAAGAAGCCGAACAAGCCACCCGCCACATCAGAGAGTTTCTCGCCAATGTGACCCATGAGCTGAGAACACCACTCAACGGCATTATCGGATTTTTAAAGTTGATTTTGGAGGGTATGGCAGACGATCCAGAAGAACAAAGGCAGTTTCTTCAAGAAGCTCACAAATCATCACTTTACCTGCTTGATATTATCAACGATATCTTAGATATTGCCAGAATTGAAGCAGACAAAATGGAACTAGAATTGCGATCAGTCTGGTTAGATGAGCTATTCAGTGATGTGGAAAGTTTTATGCGTCCTCAAGCAGAGGGAAGAAACCTCAGTCTGCGAATGCAAATGCCTGCAACTTCTGATGAAATTATCGTCTATGGTGATTACCAGCGCCTCAAGCAAGTGATGCTAAATTTAGTTGGCAATGCTATTAAATTTACTCATGAAGGCGGTATAACTATCAGTGCCGATGTTGTTCGTAAAAAAGTGATATTTCAAGACCAACAATTTCCTGGTATGGTAAGAGTGCGTGTGGCAGACACAGGTATTGGTGTTTCTCTTGACAAACAGGACAAACTGTTTCAAATATTTAGTCAGGTAGATAGCTCCCGCACTCGCCATTACGGCGGTACAGGCTTGGGATTAGCAATATCCCAAAAGCTAGTAGAGGCAATGGGGGGTGAAGTCAATTTTTACAGTTTGGGCGAAGGACTTGGCTCAACCGTAACATTTACTGTACCGCTCTATCAACAACCAGTTATGGTTTCATCCTCAGATAACGACTTATAAGATTTTTACACACGCGCCGACACCTCAAACAGCACGTCTGTACATCAAGACTTGGTAGACTAAACTGAAAAAGGTGAAGTCAAATTGGTTATATGACACATCCAATAACAGCCCGTCAGCTATTCCAAACCGCTTACGAAAGTCGTTATACTTGGGACGAAAACTTTCCTGGTTATAGTGCAGATGTGCAACTAGTTCAGGGAGATGAAGTCTATACAGGTAAGATTCGCATCAACCGCGACCTAAGCGTAGAAGTTACGGGTGTTGCAGATGAGCAAGTGGAGGAAGGTATTTATACTCAATTGCGAGATATAGTCACCCACCGTAAATGCACAAACTTTGAGCAGTCTCATGGAGAGCACGAGTTTAGCCTTGGTCAAGAAGACCCGAATGGTGCGATAGAAATCTTGGTTAAGGGCGACTCTATGGGTTCAAATTATAAAGTCCGGGGTAACGAAATTTCCCAGGTCAGTCGGGTGATGGGTCGCATGGCTTTTATCATTGATACCCACGCAAGCTTGGACACAGGTTCTGGCTACATTGCAACTCGCTATGATGCAACCTTCCGCAACTCGAAAACGAATCAAGTGACCAGTGTTCTCAAATTTGAAGATACCTATGAGAAAATTGGCGATTACTATGTGATGACTAAGCAAATTGTGCAAGAGTATAAAGATGGCACTCGTACCACAACTGAGTTTAGCTACTCCAACATTAAGCTATTAGAACCAGCAGCTGTTTCATGAAAAAGGCAGCTATGCAGAAGGTAGAAGTTCCCTCAGAAATAAATTTCAGTATTTCAAACCAAAACACCTTGCTTTGTTGGGCTTTGTCTCTTGAATAAAAAAAGACAAAAAGCCATCAAGCTGCAATTAGATCTAGGATTGTTTTAACAACGCACGAAAATAAAATTTTGGAAACTGGCTGATAGGTTAGTAGTAGCGCTTAAACGCTATGACAAGCCAATATCCAATTTTCCACCCCACCTTTAATTTACGAGGTCTACAACTATGGAACTTACAGTCGATAATGTCGAAACAGTTTTAGATGAAATGCGTCCTTATCTCATTTCTGATGGCGGTAATGTGGAACTCGTGGAACTTGAGGGTCCAGTCGTCAAACTACGGTTGCAAGGCGCTTGCGGTTCTTGTCCGAGTTCCACAATGACTTTAAGAATGGGAATTGAGCGTCGCCTCAGAGAAATGATTCCTGAAATTGCAGAAGTCGAACAAGTGATGTAAAAAGTTAGGAGTTGTAGAGACGCGTCATGGCGCGTCTCTACATAAGAGACACCTCACTCCTAACTATCCCTATGTCTCATCCTCTCTACGTCGCCTTTATTTGGCATCAACATCAGCCGCTGTACAAATCTCCCACGAGCGACGTTTCGCCGTCTCGTTCTCAACGTTATCGTCTACCCTGGGTACGTTTGCATGGTACTAAGGATTACTTGGATCTCATGCTGATTCTAGAGCGCTACCCTCGATTGCACCAAACGGTCAATTTGGTACCCTCACTCATATTGCAGCTGGAAGATTACATCGCTGGAACTGCTTTTGACCCTTACCTGGAACTGAGCCTAACACCAACAGAGCAACTCTCTGACCAACAACGGGAATTTATTGTAGAACACTTTTTCGACGCAAATCACCACACCCTCATTGACCCCCATCCCCGCTATGCTCAGTTGTACAACCAACGTCAAGAAAAAGGGCACCCTTGGTGTTTGATAAATTGGCAACTGCAAGATTACAGCGATTTATTGGCGTGGCATAATCTGGCGTGGATTGACCCCGTGTTTTGGGATGACCCAGAAATTGAAGCTTGGTTAAAGCAGGGTAAGAATTTTACTTTGGGCGATCGCCAGCGCATTTACTCTAAACAAAGAGAAATTATTAGCAAAATTGTCCCGCAACATAAGGCAATGCAGGAGGCGGGGCAGTTAGAAGTGACAACCTCGCCTTATACCCATCCCATCTTGCCTTTGCTTGCCGATACTAACTCTGGTCGTGTGGCAGTGCCTAATATGACTTTACCAGAGTCTCGATTTCAGTGGGGAGAAGACATTCCCCGGCACTTACGCAAAGCTTGGAATTTATATGTAGACAGATTTGGACAGACGCCACGAGGTTTGTGGCCATCAGAACAATCAGTCAGCCCGGAAGTTTTACCGTATATTATTAATCAAGGCTTTAAGTGGATTTGCTCAGATGAAGCAGTGCTGGGCTGGACGCTGAAACAATTTTTCCACCGCGATGGTGCGGGGAACGTTCAAGACCCGGAGTTGCTATACCGACCATATCGATTGCAAACCTCAGTAGGTGACTTAGCAATTGTCTTTCGCGACCACAGATTATCAGATTTAATTGGCTTTACCTACGGTTCCATGGCGCCAAAGCAGGCAGCAGCAGACCTAGTGGGTCACTTGCAGGCGATCGCCCGGATGCAAAGAGACAGCCAAAGCGAACAACCCTGGTTAGTGACCATCGCCTTAGATGGTGAGAACTGCTGGGAATATTATCCCCAAGATGGCAAACCCTTCTTGGACGCTTTATATCAAAGCCTCAGTAACGAACCGCACCTAAAACTTGTTACTGTCTCAGAATTTATCGAACAGTTTCCCCCAACAGCAACTATCCCAGGGCAGCAACTGCACAGTGGTTCTTGGGTGGATGGTAGCTTCACCACTTGGATCGGGGACCCTGCTAAAAATCGCGCTTGGGATTATCTAACGCAAGCCAGGGCAACTTTAGCAAATCATCCAGAAGCAACGGAAGAAAACAACGCCGAAGCATGGGAAGCTTTGTATGCCGCAGAGGGTTCTGACTGGTTTTGGTGGTTTGGTGTCGGGCATTCCTCAAATCACGATGCCATCTTTGACCAGTTATTTCGCGAGCATTTATATGGCATATACAAAGCGCTGAATGAACCGATACCGCCCTATCTCCGGCAACCTGTGGAAATTCACGAAGCACAGACAGACTGCCGTCCACAAAGCTTTATTCATCCAGTCATTGATGGTAGGGGTGATGAGCAAGACTGGGACAAAGCCGGACGCATAGAAGTCGGCGGGGCACGGGGAACAATGCATAACAGCAGTGCCATTCAGCGGCTTTGGTACGGGGTGGATCACTTGAATTTCTATTTACGGGTGGACTTCAAAACAGGCGTTCAACTAGGGCAGGATTTGGCACCAGAGTTGAATTTACTCTGGTTTTATCCCAACCAAACAATGCACAACAGTCCTGTTCCCTTGGCAGAAGTGCCGGATGCATCCCCACTGAATTACCTGTTCCATCACCATTTAGAGATTAATTTGCTGACACAATCAATACAGTTTCGGGAAGCTGGGGAGCATTATCAATGGCATCCGCGTACCAGCCGTGCTCAAGTCGCCTTGAACAATTGTTTGGAGTTGGCGATACCTTGGGCAGATTTGCAAGTTCCGCCTGATTATCCCTTACGCCTGATTTTGGTGCTTTCGGATGAAGGGCGTTTCTGCAACTATCTCCCGGAAAATGCTTTGATTCCGATTGAGGTTCCTTAATTTATTTAACACTAAGTGTAGGGGTGTAAAGGGGAAATTGGCTCTTCAAAATCTAAAATTCATAATGTAGGGGCGCATTGCCTTGCGCCTTTACACCCCTACAACCCTTCTATTCCTTTATTTTTGAGTTCACTGCCTAAGTTCTGGAAAGGTTAGGATTTGGCAAAGATATGGTAATGCTACTAGCGAAAAAAAATGTTTTTGGTTAGATTGAAAACACTTTAAAGCTCAATAAGCCTTTGTGCTTAATGAATCGCTTATCTGTTGAAAATCTTGCATTATTATATGGATATTGTAAAGCAGACTCAGCTTGGTCAAATGTGCGGTTCCAAGCTTCTATTTCGCGATCGCTACCAAATACTGCAAATTTTAGGCAAAGGTGGTTTTGGTGTGACATTTTTAGCAAAAGATGCAGTGTTACCAGGAAATCCTTTTTGTGTCATTAAACAGCTTTGTCCTAAACTCAAGAATCCCAAAAGTTGGAAACATGCATGCGAACGGTTTGAAAAAGAAGCAAAAGCCTTAGCTCGGCTAGGTCATCATTCTCAGATTCCCATGCTTTTGGACTATTTTGAAATCAATAAAGAGTTTTACTTAGTTCAAGAATATGTACAGGGTTGTACATTAGCACAAGAAGTCAAGCAAACTGGTTTAAAGAGTGAAGCAGCAGTTAAACAGTTTTTGCGAGAACTGTTACCAGTATTGCAGTATGTGCATAGAAATCGTGTAATTCATAGAGATATTAAGCCCCATAACTTGCTGCGGTGTAAAGATGATGGGCGGCTTGTACTGATTGATTTTGGCGCAGTGAAAGAAGAATTGGTTCACGCGAGTGAAATACCAATGGATACAACTGCAAACACCAATTTTGTGGGAACGATGGGATTTGCCGCACCAGAACAATTTTGTCTGCGTCCTGTTTATGCTACTGATATTTATGCGGTGGGTGTGACCTGTCTTTATCTTTTAACTGGAAAATCACCCTTAGAATTTGAGCATGACCCAAAGACGGGAGAGATATCTTGGCAAAAAGAAGTCAATGTCAGTGACTATTTTGCCCAAATTTTAGACCAAATGCTGAAAATTTCCTTAGAGGAGCGTTTTAAGTCAGCCGACGAGGTGATTTGGGCTTTGAGTATGGAATCTTATTTGCCTACTTTGAGTGACTGTTTAAGTACTCAAAAACTTGGTGAGAAAACCAGAGGAAACGAAGAAATTTCTCAGGAATACTTGCCGCCTGTGGTAAGGACTGCGATCGCCATTCGGGAGTGGAAAAAAAAGTTAAACGCCAGAAAGCCGTCAGGTAATTTGATGTGTTACTAGCCTGAGGTATCAAAAGAGTAACTATGAAGAATTAAAAATCAAAAAGTAAACAAACGAAGTTTGTGACCAAGTTAACTAGATTTAATGAAATCTTGCCAACTTTGAATGTTTAATCAATCCATAGATAAGAAGAGATAAATATAAATAAATTATCTGTGTGCATCTGTGTTTATCTGTGGTTACAAATCAAAAATATCACTGTTTTTTGTCAGATATTTCTTGTCAGTTCTTAGTTTTTATTAATACCGTATCCTCTGGCATTTGCGGATCTTCAGGAAGAGTTCTGAATGTGAAAACATAAAAAACTTTTTCAATTGAGATTTTGTATAATAGGAGGAACAATTAATCATCATAAAAAAAATCAAAATTTCAGGGATAACTTAGCGTAATGTGTCACGCAGTCGCGCCTACCAAATGATGATTTGCTGCCTTAATCCTGATTGCCCAAATCCCCTGAATACCAATGGAAAGAAGCTTTGCCAAACGTGCTGCACCCCACTGGTATCACTACTGCGAAATCGCTTTCGTATCATTCAAGTTCTTTCTGATGAAGGTGGATTTGGCAGAACATATTTAGCTGAAGATATAGATAAATTAAATGAACGGTGCGTGATCAAGCAACTAGCACCAAGAGTCCAGGATACTTGGGCGCTGAAGAAAGCAATGGAATTGTTTCAAAAAGAAGCTCAGCGACTGCAAGAACTTGGAGAACATCCTCAAATTCCAACTTTGTTGGCTTACTTTGAGCAAGATAACTACTTGTATTTGGTACAGCAGTTTATCGATGGGCAGAATTTGTTAAGGGAATTCCAACAGAAGAAGAAGTATAACCCTAGTGAAATTAAAGAAATTTTGCTAAATTTACTGCCCATCCTCAAGTTTATCCATGAACGCGGAGTGATTCATCGAGATATCAAACCACAAAATATTATCCGGCATCGAGCCTCCCTATCCTCGATCAGCGCGAATTTAGTCCTCATTGATTTTGGCTGTGCAAAGCAGTTGACGGCAAAAGTACAGATGAAAATCGGGACTTCAATTGGCTCACAAGGCTATTCGCCTATTGAACAGATCAGGGATGGTGCAGCTTATCCAGCGAGTGATTTGTTCAGTCTAGGAGCAACCTGCTTTCATTTGCTGACTGGAGTTTCCCCTTTTAAACTTTGGACGGAATATGGGTATAGCTGGGTAAAAGATTGGCAGCAATATCTGAAAAGCCCAATCCCCAGAGAATTGGCACAGGTTCTCGACAAGCTGTTGCAAAAAGATATACAGCATCGCTACCAATCAGCCCATGATGCACTTGCGGACTTGAGCATAAAGCAGCAACTACGACCGCAATTAAGAGCAGCAACTGCAACAAAGCACATCATAAAATTACCAACAAATCGGTCTCGATTTATACCTAAGTCCTATTTCTTCGTGAGAAATTCACTCTTGGCTGGCGGTACAATCTTATTATTGGGTTCGGGAGAATTTTGGTATCAGCAATACCGCCGTCTTGAACTCACAATATTTTCTAGTTTGAGTCAGCCAAACAATAGTACTGCAAATCGAGAAGTCATTTTCAATCAGCGTCCGCAAGCTCCTTTAGGCAACTTTTCCTTAGCCTCTACTGTTAAAGGATATTCCAACTCAATTTTATCTGTTGTAATTAGCCCAGATGGGAAGACAATTGCCAGTAACAGCAATCACACAATCAAGCTATTAAGTCTGGTAACAGGACAGGAAATCTCCACCTTGGAGGGGCATACCAATATGGTGAATTTCCTAGCTATCAGCCCGGATGGGGAATTGCTTGTTAGTGGTGGTGAGGATAAAACTATCAGAATTTGGAATTTAGCAACCGGACAAGAAAATCGCACCTTGAAGAGACATTCCAACTCAATTCAGACCCTTGCCTTTAGTCATGATGGCACGATGCTTGCAGATGGTAGCGATGACAACACGATTAAACTCTGGAACTTGGCAACAGGAGATGAAATTCGCACACTGACAGGACATTCTAACTGGGTTCGGTCTATTGCCTTTAGTCCCGATGGCAAAATCCTTGCCAGTGGCAGCTTTGATAAAACCATCAAACTTTGGAATTTGGCAACAGGACAGCAAATCCGCACACTGGAGGGGCATTCCGACAAAGTAACCTCTGTCGCTATCAGTCCCGATGGCAAAATCCTTGCCAGTGGCAGCTTTGATAAAACCATCAAACTTTGGAATTTGGCAACAGGACAGCAAATCCGCACACTGGAGGGGCATTCCGACAAAGTAACCTCTGTCGCTATCAGTCCCGATGGCAAAATTCTTGCCAGTGGCAGCTTTGACAAAACCATCAGACTCTGGAATTTGGCAACAGGACAGCAAATCCGCACCCTGGAGGGGCATTCCGACAGGATTCAATCTTTCGCCTTTAGTTCGGATGGAGAGACTGTTGTGAGTGGAGGTGACGATAAAACTATTAAGATTTGGCGAACATCTCTTTAAATTTTTTTGCTTTAAACGTTTTCAGGTTGTCATTGGTAAAAAAATACGCAAAAGTGTAAGAAATCCGGAATAGTATCGCCTCAATTGGTATCTACTTGTGTTCCCAAAAAAGCAAGATGTTCTCGGTTTCGTCAAAACGGCAATGTGAGAACAGCACAACTGTAGAATTGGCAAAGCTCTGTAAAGATGACTGACTCAAAAATTAAAGTGTTGACAGGTGTAGCAATCACACTTGTGGGATTTTGGGGCGTTTGGTATTGGCAATCTTCCCCTGCTGTCACTAGTGTGTCTTCTCAACTCAGTCAACCTCAAACCACATCCTTGGGAAATTTTTCTGAAGCTTTCACCCTTGCAGGACACTCCGAATCAATTTGGGCTGTTGCCATTAGTCCAGATGGACAGACTCTTGCCAGTGTTAGTGGTGACAAGACTATCAAACTATGGAATCTGGCTACCGGAAAAGAAATCCGGACTCTAGTGGGACATTCTAATTCGGTTAATTCAGTCGCATTTAGCCCTAATGGCAAAACCCTTGTCAGTGGCAGTGCTGACAGGACTATCAAACTGTGGAATCTCACTACCGGACAAGAAATCCGGACTCTTACAGGACATTTAGCTTCAGTTCAGTCTGTTGCCATCAGCGCTGATGGTTTAACCCTTGCTAGTGGCAGCTGGGATCAGAGTATTAAACTGTGGAACTTGGCTACCGGCGAGAACATCCGCAGCCTCAAGGGTGGTTGCGACGTAGTTAACACCGTTGCGTTTAGCCCAAATGGAAAGATGCTTGCCAGTGGTAACTATTTCGACAGCAGCATTAATTTGTGGGATATCGCGACGGGAAAGGAAATTCACACCCTCAGAGGGCACTCCAAGGCTGTTTCCTCGATTGCCTTTAGCCCTGATGGTGGTACCCTCATCAGTGGCAGTTGGGATCAGACTGTCAAATTATGGAATTTATCTACACAAAGAGAAAGTTATACTCTTGCAGGGCATACTAACAAGGTTTTGTCTGTCGCTGTCAGCCCTGATGGCAAGACCCTTGCCAGTAGTGGTTGGGACAAAACTATCAAACTTTGGAATTTGGTAACAGGGCAGCAAATAGCCACTCTTACAGGACATACCAACAAGGTATGGTCTGTCATGTTTAGTCCAGATGGTAAGACCCTTGCTAGTAGTAGTTTTGACAAGACTGTTAAGATTTGGGACCTTTCTTCAAAATTATGAATCATGAATAACAAATTATGCAGTTTTGCATCATTCATCATTCAGAATTCATAATTTTTCAGATTAAAAGAGTGTCAATCGATATGTACCACTTTCCTGTGCATTAGCTGAAATGACTACTATGTAGTAAGTGTCATCTTCAGGCAGCCTAGCGCGGTCAATGAGCGCACTGTACTTACCATCTTTGTCACTATCTGAAGCAACGATTTGCCCCTTAGAGTTGAGCAAGACTATATAAGGAGAAAACTGCTCAAAAATACTGTCCACACGGATACTTACAAGCTGGTCTTTCTTACCCTCAAACTTGGAAACATTGTAAGGGCTTCCATTTTGTCTCAGGGTCGAGTTCTCAGGTGTGAGTTCGCTAGATTGATCTAAAGTGTAGCTGGCTCTATCATTCCTAAGAGCTAGACTGTAGCGACCTTTATCCCCTGGGTTTTGGCTAGTGACTGCAATTTTGTAAGTACCCTCGACTGGCAATCGTACAAATATAAATGCATCCTTAACTCCTCGACTATCTACCCCTCCGCCAGTACCTCGTTTTAAGAGAACTTGATTATTAGGATCTAGCAGAAGCATGAAGGGGTCTAGACTTAAATTGTTTGAGCGACGATGATCCGCACTGCCAGTGAGTCTAATTTGAATGAGTTGATTTTCTCTGCCTTCAAACTCATAGAAATGAAAATATCTGCCTTGTGACTGATAGTCCCCCGGAGCTAGAACACCGAAGGCGATATCTACAAAATTAATCTCCCTAAAAGTAGGTGTTATGGAAGTAGCAACAGGCGAACCCACAGTGGCTGGCTTGCGCCCTGTTTGACGTGGAGGAGCAGAGAGACGACCTGAAGGCGTAGGCACTGCGATAGTCGTACCAGTTGCGGTGGGTGTGGAAGTCGTGCCCGTCGCCGCAGGTTTAGGTGCTGGGGTGGTAGTACCAGTTGCGGTGGGTGTGGAAGT
>NZ_JH992901.1:5559082-5582288 GCF_000315565.1 Mastigocladopsis repens PCC 10914
CGTCGCCGCAGGTTTGCGTGCTGGGGTAGTACCAGTTGCGGTGGGTGTGGAAGTCGTGCCCGTCGCCACAGGTTTAGGTGCTGGGGTGGTAGTACTGGTTGCCGTGGGTGTAATAGTAGTAGGTAAAGGAGATTCAATAGATGGTTTGCGTTGTTGAGAGACAGGCGGTTGAACCACAGGAATTTGCTCAATTCCTTTTTCTACCGCTTCTGGTTGTCTCTCATCTGGTGGTTTGGCAATTATGAAGTGTCCAGAGTGAAACGGGCTTGCCAAAACGCTCATAGGCAAAGCAAAGCTTGTTGTCAACAAACTAGTGCTCATGCAACAAATTAATACAAAGTCTAATCTATGCCTGTCGTATTTATTATTTTTTCTTGCCATAATTCACTCCTCATTCTTTATTTCTCAATTCAATCTAAAGGTATATTTACACCTTGTAAGATTTGACTAGTGTGGTTTACTTTAATCTGCTTAATCTGCTTTTTGCTTCTCAAACAGAACTAAATAAATCTTTACGTGTTTGTATAACCTGTATCAATTTTACTGAAATACGATGATAAGTGACCGTTGATTTTTCAACAAGCAAATAATCACTCAATAAACTTTACATATTGTGTATGACAAAAAAAGATTAATAAACCTTAGACTAATCTGAAGCGAAAAAGTTCCTTGAACTGTTGAAATGATGAAAAGGCTGACCCGAATTTTAGATCTGAGAACTTTTTTAGAGAAGATTCAATAATAACAACTGCTCTATCAATGCGTTAAAATAACTACTTGGCTTTTGCACACGCAAAATAGTTTTTATGATGGCATTTAGATAAAGCACAAGAATTCGGATAACAGGTCAATCACGATGAAATTGATAACAAGTGCAGTTAATACCTATAAGCTTATCCAAAGATATCACTCAAGTAGAATGACCTGAAATCCACTTAGATTGTAAGATAGTTAGTTGACAAGAAAGCACTGGCATTGGTGTAAAATGACAATTTTACTGAGTTACAGAAGAGATGGCAAAATTTTCCAGTATCGCTTAATCTTAACATATACTCAAGCTGCAAATGGATTCCCAGTATGCTCTGCTGCCTGAATCCCGATTGCCCGAATCCTTTGAATCCAGATGGTAGCCAGCAATGCCGTAGTTGCAGTACACCATTGATTTCTTTATTGAGGGGTCGTTACCGTGTCATCAAGTTACTGTCTGATGAAGGGGGATTTAGCAGAACTTACTTAGCAGAGGATATAGACAAGCTGAATGAACCTTGCGTTGTTAAGCAATTAGCACCAAAAGTCCAGGAGACTTCAGCTTTGAAAAAGGCGGTTGAGCTGTTTAAAGAAGAGGCAAAACAACTACAGCAATTGGGAGAACATCATCAAATTCCCACACTTTTGGCTTACTTTGAGCAGGATAAATACCTGTTTTTGGTACAGCAATATATCGAGGGGCAGAATTTACTAAAAGAATTGCATACACAGGGAACTTATACTGAAAGCAAAATTCGAGAACTTTTGCTGGATTTACTGCCTGTTCTTGAGTTTATCCATGAGCGTGGGGTCATTCATCGGGATATCAAACCGCAGAATATTATTCGCCGTGATAGTGATAAGCGATTAGTGCTGATTGATTTTGGAGCCTCAAAGCAGTTCACAGCAACAGTGCAGACTAAAATCGGGACGACTATTGGCTCGCATGGTTACACCCCAATCGAACAGATGCAGGATGGAAAAGCTTACCCAGCTAGTGATTTATTCAGTTTGGGTGCAACTTGCTTTCATCTGCTGACAGGGATTTCCCCATCTAAACTATGGATGCAACATGGCTATAGTTGGGTGAATCATTGGCGGCGATATTTGAATAATCCCGGTCAGGGCGGAACAATCCCACGCCGATTGAAGTTGGGTAATCTTTTAGACAAACTGTTAAAAGTAGACATCGAAAAGCGTTATCAATCGGCTGATGAAGTTCTTAAGGATGTGCTAAGTCAGTCACAACCAGTATCCTCAACTGTACTTTCATCTGCCTCATCATCTGGGCTACTTGTTCCATTACTACCAGACGGCAAGCTGAAGAAACATCTGTTGATTGGTGCTGGCATTGTGCTGTTAGGATTGGGAGGAGTTTGGTATTCTTCATACTCTCGCCCAATAGCAATCACCAAGCCTTCTAACCCCAGTCAGCCCATAAATAGAACCTCGGAAGATTCTGATTCACCCTACACCCTGAAGGGACATTCCAGTGATGTAAATTCTGTCGCTTTTTCTCCCGATGATATGTCCCTTGCTAGTGGGAGTGATGATAAAACAATCAAGCTATGGAATTTAGCCAACCAACAGGAAATCCGTACTTTTAAGGGACACTTGGGCTGGGTTTGGTCTGTCGCCTTCAGTCCCGATGGCAAAACTCTTGCCAGTGGTAGTAAGGACAAAACTATCAGATTATGGAATTTAGAAACGGGACAGGAACTTGGCACTTTAGATGGGCATTCTGATGGCGTCTGTTCCATCACCTTTAGCCCAGATGGCAAAACCCTTGCCAGTGGAAGTTTGGATCAGACAATTAAACTGTGGAATCTGGAAACGGGTAAGGAAATCCGCACTTTCAAGGGACATTCCAAAGCAGTTGATTCTGTTGTCTTCAGTCCCGATGGTGCATCCCTTGCCAGTGGGAGTTGGGATAAGACGATTAAACTGTGGAATCTAGCAACAGGAAAGGAAATTCGCACACTGACAGGACATTCCGAAATGGTTCTTTCCGTTGCCTTTAGTCCTGATGGCGTTACTCTTGCTAGTGGTAGCAAGGACAAGACAGTTAAACTGTGGAATCTAGTGACAGGAGAAGTAACTCGCACACTGAAGGAGCATTCCGACAAAGTGAATTCTGTCGCATATCTGCAAAACCCTGGTAACAATCAAACTCCCAATGGAGTGATACTCGTCAGTGGTAGCAATGACAACACAATTAAACTTTGGAATCCGACAACAGGGAAGGAAATTCGTACCTTGAAGAAGGATTCTGGCTATATTTATTCTGTCGCTATCAGTCCAGATGGACAGACTATTGCCAGTGGTGGCAGTGCTGATAACATTATCAAGATTTGGCAGTTGCCTCGTTAGTTTTCATTTATTAATTCAACAAACCAATGAATAAACATATTTTATTTTTTGTTCACGGTATGGGTGAAAGCTATTCGGAAAATGATTACGATGTTTTGTGGACGGCAATTGCAAAAGCCTACTGTGATAGAGCTAAAGTGCCCCTAGATGTATTTAATAATAAATTTGAATGTGTATATATTAACTGGCAACTTGTAACTTCTGATGCAGAACTGACAATTTTTGATGCAGCATTTCCCCAGCTACAAGTAGGTGAAAAAAAATTACCTTTTAGTGGCATAAAAAATCCAATTCGTTCACTTCGTAAATTCATAACATTTTTTCTCGGTGATGTTGCTGCTTATGTCTCTGAAAATGACAACAATATTCGACGTACAGTTTGGCAGCAGATGGAACCTCATATTAGCAAAGGCTTACCCTATAGTATTATTGCTCACTCTCTTGGTTCAATCATCGTTTTTGACTACTTGTTTAACTTGTTTGAAGAGAACAATTTATTTCTACCGGAATATGAGAAACTTGAACATCAAAACGAACTATCTCGTAACAAAAATAATCAACGACAAGTTAACTTCCGTAATCTATTTACCTTAGGTTCTCCTATTGGTTTATTTATGTTACGTAAAGGGGATTTGTGGAAAGAGGGTAATAAATTTAATTCAATCAAAAATCCTGTTCAAGATGATACTGAAAAGGGGATTAAGCGAACTTGGCTCAACTTTTATGACGAACAAGATGTTATTGCTTTTCCTCTAGAAAATCTCTTTAGTTTAAATTCTACTAGTAGGGATAAGGGATCAATTAAAGATGTTTTAGTCAATACAGGTTGGTTTGCTATTGATTCTCACACCCGCTACTGGCAAAATCAGCAGGTTGCTCTAGAAATAAGCCAAGTTCTACTGAGAGGTGCTTAATTATGTGAGTCCCCAACTAACGGCGCACGCCCCTGTGGGACGGGTGTGCGCTCAATCGGGAGCATTGTGCGATCGCACTCCGCACTAAAATGACTATACTTTTCACTCCTAAGTGTGTAAAAGTTGCTCCTGGGCAGCCAGATTGCTTTTTAGATGAAGACAGTAATAAGTAATAATAATTATAAATTTGACAATTTTTGCCGGAAAAATTCCGGATGTAATATCATAGATGGCAGCACAGTCACGCTTGCCAGACGATGCTCTGCTGCCTCAACCCCGATTGCTCAAACCCCCTCAATCCTTGTGGGATACCGAATTGCCAGAGTTGCGGCGTGCCACTGATACCGCTTTTGAGAGGTCACTATCGTGTTATCAAGGTACTTTCAGATGAGGGTGGATTTGGCAGAACCTACTTGGCTGAAGATGTAGACAAGCTCAATGAACGCTGCGTCGTCAAGCAATTGGCACCGAAAGTCCAGGGTACATATGCTCTGAAGAAGGCGATTGAGTCATTTCAACAAGAGGCTCAAAGATTGCAAGAACTAGGGAAAAATTCACAAATTCCCACCTTGCTGGCTTACTTTGAGGAAGATAGCTATCTGTATTTAGTGCAAGAGTTTATTGATGGGCAGACTTTGCTCAAAGAGTTGCGACAACAGGGAACATGTAGCGAAACAGAAATTCGGGAAGTTTTGCTCGATTTACTGCCCGTTCTCAAGTTTATCCATGAGCGTGGGGTGATTCATCGGGACATCAAGCCACAAAATATTATGCGGAGATCGCCCCAACCCATGTTAACAAGGGGGGTTGGAGGGATGTCCGCAAGCGGGGGGAAGATAGGCGGGGCAAAGGGGGAACTAGTACTTATTGATTTTGGTGCTTCAAAGCAGTTGAGCGCAACAGTGCGAACTAAACCGGGGACGACTATTGGTACGCGTGGGTATAGCCCTTTAGAACAATTGCAGGATGGTGAGGCTTACCCAGCAAGTGATTTATTTGGTTTGGGAGCTACCTGCTTTCATTTAATATCAGGTGTTTCACCAGGTCTACTTTGGACAGAAAATGGCTATAGCTGGGTTGCTTCTTGGCGGCAATATTTGAAACGACCCATAAGTACAGATTTGGCTGAAATTTTCGATAAGCTTCTGAAAAAAGACATTAAAGAGCGTTATCAATCGGTGGATGAAGTCATCAAGGACTTGGTATCTGAGCCACTACCCTCGCCCTCACCCATACTGACAAATAGACTTTTAGCAGGTGCTGTCATTCTGTTGTTAGGATTTGGGGGAGTTTGGTATGTGAACGATTTCCAGCTTTTAGACTTTATAGGAGACAAAAATTCTTTCCTGATTAAAACCCTCAATGGGCATTCCAACTTAGTGACATCTGTCGCCATCAGTCCGATTCCCCCTGACTCCCCCCTTAGCAAGGGGGGACTGGGGGGGATTCTTGTCAGTAGCAGTTTTGACACGACGCTCAAACTATGGAATTTGGCAACTGGAAAGGAAATCTTCACACTAGAGGGGAATGCTGGTTCGGTTCATTCCGTCGCCACCAGTCCGGATGGTCGTACTGTAGCCAGTGGTAATGGTGACAACACCATCAAACTGTGGAATCCATTAACTGGACAGGAAATTCGCACCCTGTATGGGCATTTGAGTTCGGTTGAGTCCCTTGCCATTAGTTCAGATAGCAAAATGCTAGCCAGTGGCAGTTTTAACGGCACCATCATACTATGGAAACTGCCATCAGGAAAGGAAATCGCCACCATTAACTCACATTCTGGTGCGGTTAAATCCGTCGCCTTTAGTCCCGATGGCAAAACTCTTGCCAGTGGCAGTGAGGACAACACAATTAAACTATGGAATTTAGCTTCCAAAAAGGTCATCAGAATTTTCAAGGGGCATTCACAACCGATCCGGTCTGTCGCCATCACCCCTGACGGAAAAACTCTTGCCAGTAGCAGTGCTGACGACACTATCAAACTGTGGAATTTGTCAACCGGACAGGAAATCCACACCTTCAAAGGGCATTCCTTCTCGGTCAATTCTATCGCCATCACCCCCGATGGCAAAATCCTTGCCAGTGGTAGTAGTGACCACACCATCAAACTGTGGGATCTGGCAACGAAATGGGAAATTCGCACCCTCAAGGGGCATTCTAAAGAAGTGACTTCCATCGCCATCAGTCCTGATGGCAAAACCCTTGCTAGTGCTGGTACTGACGGGACTATCAATCTTTGGCGAATGGTTCGGTGAAATCTTCGGTTGCAAAGAGTCTAATTTTTTGGAAAAAGACGTGCAAAGCCCTCGTTATTGTAAGCTTCGGCAAGATCCGGCTTAATTGCAATCGCTTGCTTGAAATCCTCCATTGCCCCTTTGCCATCTTTTTCTTGCAAACGCGCAAAACCTCGGTTGTTGTAAGCTAAGGCAAAATCTGGCTTCAGGCGAATCGCTTGTGTGAAATCGGCGATCGCTTTTTCATAGTCTTTTTGAGTATCCTGTGTATTTTGTAGAGACTCTGCACTGATATATAACACGGTAGGAATGTTAGAGGTGAGGCGAATAGATTGATTGGCGGGAGCGATTTCCTTTGGCGCTGCGCTTCGCGCAATCGCTCCTGCAAAACCTTTCTCTTGCACACGCACTAGACCCCGGTTGTTGTAAGCTAAGGCAAAATTTGGCTTCAGGCGAATCGCTTCGTTGTAATCTGCGATCGCTCCTTGATAGTCTTTCTGTTCCTGTCGGGCGTTACCCCGGAGCGTGTAGTATAAATGTGCCAGTTGAGGAAACAGACTCATGGCTTTGTTGTAATCCTCAATTCCTCCCTGGTTGTCTTTCAGGAGAAATCGAGCATCTCCTCGGTAGCTGTAGAACCACGCATTATCAGGCTGAAGGCGCAAAGCTGTGTCGAAATCCTCTGTAAATCCCTGTTGGGAACCCATCATAGCGTGGACAATTCCTCGACCAACGTAAGCGGGGGCATAGTTAGGTTCTAGGCGTATCGCTTCGGTATAATTTTCAATCGCTGCTTCGTAGTCTTTCTCACCAGTTCGGACATCACCAAGCTTTTTGTGATAAACATAAGCTGACTCAGGAGCAAAGCGAATCGCTGCGGTGTAATCCTCAACCGCTCCTTTGTCATCTTGCAGAAGATAGCGGGCAGTACCTCGCTTATGATAAATAGCAGCAGAGTCAGGCTCAAGGCGCAGCGCTCTGTCGAAATCTTCTGTGAATGCCTTGCGGTTTCCCATCATAGCGTGGACAATCCCGCGATCAACGTAGGCATAAGCATTGTCTGGCTGAAGGCTGATAGCTTTATTTAAATCTTCGAGCGCGCCCTGATAACTTTCTTCACTCGATCTGGCGACACCGCGCTGTCGGTATGCAAAGGGATTGTCAGGCTGAAGGCGCAAAGCTTGGTTGAAATCCTCAATTGCTTCGGTGGTGTCGCCCATACTGGTACGGATCTCACCCCGGAGAATGTACTGCAAAGGCTGGGGATTGATTTTGATAGCTTGATCGCAAGCCTTGAGCGCTGTTGGGTAATTCCCTAATTCGCCCAACACATTACAGAGTCCTCGATAAGCTATGAACTCATCTGGCTTAAGTTCAATGACCTTTTCTAGAGCTTTACGCGCTTCTTCGTATTGATTCAAGGCGAAAAGCGTATCGCCAAGCTCACGCCAAGCTGGATCGTATGTTTGATTATATACAGTTGCTTTGTTGAAAGATAACAGTGCTTCTTTATATTTTTGCTGTAGACGCTGTGCGCGTCCGCGTGCATACCAAGCTTGATATAAGTCTGGCTTGATTTGAATTGCCCTGTCAAAGGCATCTACTGCTTTTTCGTATTTCTGCGATCGCAACAGTTTATTGCCATAACTGAGCCACTCAAATTCATCGAGGCTATTTTCTGGTAATTCTAAATTGAGAGCAGATGTGATGATTGCATCTTGTTGTGGAGCGCTCAGTCGCGGTGGTACAGAAGTATGCTTTTTGAAAATGAGCCGCGACTTTTCTTGCTGCATCAGTGCCAAAAAGGTGCGGATAGGCACACCCAAGCTGTAACCTAGTTGGATTTCACGTTCCTCACCAGTTTTCTGCTTAATTAACGTTGGTTCTCCTTCCGCTGCTGTGTGAATCCCAATGACTCGACCCAAGCTATCTAACACTGGGCTGCCACTCATCCCTTTGTCAGTAGAATTGGTATAAACTAGTTCATAACCAAAAGAAAAAGAACGAGAATCCTTGGCGCGATCAATTCCCCCTCCGTACAGCACTCCAACGCTAAACTGACGGCTTGGTTGTGTGGTATCTTGTTTTGATGTGGGCGTCCCAGAGACAAAAACCACTCTGTCTTCATTTCCTAAGTCATAGTCAGCTAGGGTAGCCACTTGGTAAGTTTGGTTGCTGGTGAATTGCAACAGCGCTAAGTCTGTCCCTTCCCAGGTTTTGACCGTGCTTGTGTTTACTGAATACTGCTGACCATCGGCAGTAACGACTTTCAAGTCGTTCTTACCTCGCACCACATGACCAGCACTGAGAACGTAGTATGTGTTACCTTGTTTAGCAACCATCACCCCTGACCCATGACTGTTTTGCCAAGTGATTAATACCGTAATTTCTTTGGCAATTTTGTCAACCAGACTGCTCACCAAGGGCGTAGATGTGGCTGTTGATTTGGTAACTGTGTTCCTTGTTTGCGGGATCTCTGGTGGGATAATTGGGGGATCTAACTGAGCTAATGTCTCAATGGGAACTCCCCAACTCGATCGCCTCATCCGCTCGCGCAAAGCATCATTAGGCTGGGAACCATCCTCATACACATACGGATCGCCCCACAGAGGTTGGGCATGAATCCCATTGATACCGATGACCTTACCCTCACGATTGAGCACAGGTCCACCGCTCATGCCCTTTTCAATTTCATTAGTGTATCCAATCCGGTAGCCTCCCTTCAAGGAGCGTTCTAGCAACAGGGAAATACGTCCGGGTCTGGTGACAAACTCCCTTGACGCAGACGAATTATCCTCAAAGGGAAACCCAGCAGCAAACACTTCATCACCTTCTTCCAAGGTTGAGGAATTTCCCAGGGAGGCTACGGCATAGTTACCACTAGCACGAAACTGTAGTAGAACCAAATCCTTGTTATTATAGTTGACTTCCTTCACCAACTCGGCTGGATAATTTTGACCATCGGGTGTATGAATAAAATGAGGTTTTTCTGTTTCCAGAACATGCTGACTTGTTAGAACTGTATACAGCTGACCTTCCTTCTGAATCAATATCCCCGAACCGCCCTTTTCTCCAGAGATAATCTTGACAGTAATGGAGTGAGCTAGCTTCTGTAGTTGTTGGGACAACTGGGAAGCTTGCTTTTGAGCAAAAAGTCTGGGAGCAGAAATACTCGGATAAGGACTTTGTACTGGCGGCATCCACAACGTGCTCATCCAGACGACCAAAGCCAGTGATCGACAAATCATTTGCCCATGTCCCATTAATGTCAATTTAGTTATTGAGAAATAGGGGTCGCCCCCCTGCGGGGGAATTCAAAATTCAAAGTTCAAAGTATGCCCTTTGGGCACGCTACGTGTTAGCGCAGATCCGACCCAGGAGGCAAAAATTAGTTTTTTTAACTTTGAATTTGAGCCAGAGGCTCATTGTCTTTGTTTTTATTTCCCTATCTCCCTGTCGCAAACTCTGCAAGTTTGATGTATTGAACCCTGAAGATCCTACTCAGCGTCAGCGGGTTCTTCCCGTAGTAACTGATTCATATCAATGTAGATTTGAGGAGAGCCATCCTCAGATTGAATAATCGGACCGCTAGCGGTGTAACCCATTTGTCTGAGACTTTCAATCACTTGGCTAGCGTTGTCATCTGCTCTGAGTGTGAGTAGCAATTGGTTGCAAGTACCCCCATATCGACTGGCAGCACACAAAACCTTTTGACCATTGAGAGTTCCAGTTGTGAGGTAATTCAGCACACCGTCAATAGAGGCAGTTTGAAATCTAGCAGAGACTACCTCACAGCGTGCTCTAGGGGAAAATTTACTGCTCCAGTTTCTTTGCCAGCTAATGACCGGAATTTTCCTTCCTGTTGCATTTCGGGCATATGTTGTTGGTATGCCCTCCCTATTTGTACCACAAAAGTATGTGGTTGTTTGAGCATAGCTGGAATGACTTATAGTAGCAATACTGCCTAGTGCGATCCCACTGGCAGCCAGCATATTTGCAAATAATTTGGTTTTCATGGTGATGCTATTCTTCCTAACACCTAAGAAGTGATATTAACTACATCATCTGAATAAGCAAATCCTGAACCTCAGAAGGAAATGAAAAAATATTGTTAGTTACTATTAATGACTGCATTATTTTAATACTTAATTATATAATTTTTCAAAGATTTTTTAAAGTTAATTTATTTATTTATTTGATAAAGTAAATAAATATACAAACTGTTTTTCTGTGACTACTGTCCTCGAGATTCCCACAGTCGTCATGCCTTACGAGGTATGTTTTTTATCATACAGATGCAACTTTAAACAGAGATAAGTTTCCAGCCAAGGATTGATTATGGTTTGACTGAAACTGAATAAGCTGTAATTAAATACTTGCTGCAATTGAATTGAGGAATTTGAACGTGAAACGCTTTGATGTCTCTAAACTTTTGGGTATGAGCGCTCTAGCTCTGAGTTTAGCCACCCTACCTGCTGTTCTGCCTGCTTCTGCCCAGACAACTACCACTCCCAATGGCACCGCTACAGAGACTACTACAGACACTTCTGCTACTGATGACAATTATCAGGACGGAGATTGGGGTTTGCTGGGCTTGCTCGGTCTGTTTGGTCTATTAGGTCGTCGCAGCCGCAAAGCTGATGAAACCGTGGCTTATGGGAACCGTGATGTCGTGGGCACCTCTAGCACCCGTCGGTATTAATATCAAGTGCATTCCAAGCTGTTAATGACTTGCACCGAAAGCCGTTGCTATGCCGTAGCGCTTGTAGCGGCTTACCCTAAAGGGTGATTGCCCCCCGTACTAAAATCACTGTACTATCCACACCAGAAGCTATTGCCTCTGGAATATTGCCTGTAATCGCCTGTTGCAGCATCCCTTCACGAGAAGCACCTAGAACGACAACATCGTAATGTTCTTTTTTCACCAAGTTAATGACACCTTCAGATACTGAGTCAGATTTAACTGGGGCTGCTAAGACGGTGCTTCCCAACTGGCGACGACGAATGAGTTGGCGAATGGCTTGTTCTAAGACTGTCATATCTGGCTCTACTTCTGATGGCTTGAATACCCTAGTCAGGCGAATTTTTGGGTCATTCCCTAATGTGACTAAAGCAGGTAACAATTTAATCGCCACCCACGCATTAGGACCACCAGCCATTGGAACAAGCCAGCGGTTGAATTGGAGAGTAACAGCGGATTTAGCAACGGAGATATCCGAGGATTGATCTGTTAAATCTGTTAACCCATCTGTTGCACCTAACTTCACTAGCACCACATCACAGGTGGCTTGGCGGACTATAGTGTCTACAACGTTGCCAAAAATCCGACCAGGGGTAGAAGTGCTACCCTTCCACCCCATCAAAATGAGGTTGATGTGTCGTTCTTTAATTGTCTCTAGAATTGCCTGCGCTACATCATGGGTTACCCGGATCTGAGTATGCACGGGAATTTTCCACTTTTTGCCCAAAGCCTCCGCCAGTCGCAGCAAACGACGACTTTTTGTTGTCCTAACGGGTGTTTCTGTTGGGGAACTGTGGCGAGAAATTGGCATGACTTGTATGCACTCAATTTCGTAATGGCGATCGCGAGCAATAGCTGCTGCCATTTCTAGTAGTGTCGCTGCTGTTTCGGGATTAGCTATCGGTACTAGTAATCTTCCCCTACCAGTACTGGGAGAACGTGTTTGATAAACGACATAGGAAGGTTCTGGTCGCGGTCCTGTTTGTCTGTTTTCGGCATTAATATGGTCTGCTTCCGCTCGAATAATATCTGCATGGGTAATGATCCCAATGAGTCTGCGCCCCTCCACCACTGGCAAGCGACTGATTTGATAGCGGTCTAACAAATACAGCACATCACTTAGATTTTGGATGGGAGTGACCGTGACTGGCTGCGGTGTCATAATTTCCCTTATGGGAGTATCTCCGCTTAAGTTGCGCTCATGCATTTTCAGCAAATCGCTTTGTGTCACAATTCCTACTAGCTTGCCATCTTCCACTACCGGAAAACCCTGATGGTGAGAATGAGAGAACGCCTGTACCGCTTCATCCAGAGACATTTCTGCTTCCAGAGTTTCCACCCGTCTTTGCATCACATCTCTTGCTGTTAACTTTGTCAATAGTCCTTCAATAGGAGCTTGTTTTTGGATAGTGATGCCATTTAGCTGTAAAAGTTTGTCATACAGTGACCCAGGGACTATCTTTTCGGCAACTAAGTAGGATGTGACAGAGCCAATCATCAAAGGGAGCACCAGATTGAAATCTGTGGTCATCTCAAACACAATCACAATTGCCGTAATTGGCACTTTGGAGACGGCGCTGAAAAATGCCCCCATTCCTGCCAGGGCATAGGTGGTAGGGGAACCCTCTCCCAAAGTGTAAAGCTGGACTACACCAATGATGTATCCTAAACAAGAACCCAAGATGAGACTAGGAGCAAATAATCCTCCTGGCGCTCCTGAGCCAAATGCTACCAAGGTGAGAGCAAATTGAGCCACAAACACGAGGGCTGCTGTGGAAGCATGAACTTCACCAGTGATGATAAACTCCCGTAACCCGCTATTATCCCGGAAACCAGATGGTAGCAGCGCGACCACCACACCTGATATAAAACCAGCTAACGCCACTCGCCACGGCAAGCTGATGTGTAAGTTACGGTAAATTCCTAGACTGGCAATCAGTCCCCGATTAAATAATGCAGCCAGTAACCCCGCCAGGACACCTAAAATCAGGTAAAAAGGAATTTCTAGTATTGAAAAGGTGCTGGAGTAACGAGTTGCTTCCAGGTTAAGTTCCAGACTACGACCCCCCAGCACCCGCGAGACAACGCCACCAATGAACGAGGCGATAATGGCAGTTCCTAAGGTTAATCCCGATAAATCCTGAAGTAATTCCTCGACGACAAATATCATCCCCGCGATGGGGGCATTGAAAGCTGCTGACAACCCCGCACCTGCACCCGCTGCTATCATCTGCCGTCGATGATCTGGAGAAGTGGGAACCAAACGACTCATCCCTGCCGCCAAAGCTGCCCCAACATGGACAGTAGGACCTTGCCGCCCCAAAGTTAAACCTGAAGCTAGGGCGAGGGTGGCACTGAGTAACTTCACAGCAGCAACGCGCCAGGATAATCTGACTGGCACATTAGCAAGAGAGGCTTTGACTTGTGGAATTCCACTACCGGATGCCTCTGGTGCCAACCTCTCCACGAGTAAGCCAGCGAGAAATCCAAAGCAAAGACCAACGACTGGTAGGACAAGCCATGCTGGCAGGAGGTAGGAAGTATGAACTCGCCATGTTCCTAACCATCCCGTTCCAACTTTGAAAAATACAGCAGATATGGCAGCGACTAACCCGATAACTGACGCTTCTGCGATCGCTAAACCTCTTCTAGGTTGCCACAAAGCGCGAAAGCTCTGAGTAAGAAAAAGAGGTGACATAGAAATTCAAAATTCAAAAGTTAAGTTAATACTCAAGAGTCAAGAGTCAAAAAAATAAAATCGTGAGGTAGGTAATAAATTTTACCCGTTCTTCTTGTACCTTTCTATCATTCTGGCTACTGAGTTCTGAGTTCTATGTTCTTTCTTTGGTCACTAGACTAAGGACAAATGACAGCCTCACTGGAAGATTTCACGTTTGCGTAGCGTGCCCGTAGGGCTTATCATTTAGGATTGCTATATTAACGAATCAACTGTAGCATTTGATGGCTACCTTTTTGAAATTCCCAAGGAACTTCGACAATTTCGGTAGAAATTTCTAAGGAGTTTAGGTCATTTATTAAATGATTCATCAGTGGGTAAATTTTGGCATCTTTTCCATGTAACGGGTAAATTCTGACTTCCTTAGAGCATACTCTATAAAGTTCCAAAATTGTATTTAAGTGAAATGTGTAATTAAATTCATCGCTATAAACAAACAAAAAATGCCCACTTAAAACCAAATCAAAGCTTTTGTCTGCAAAGGGTAACTTTGGTAACTCGACAGGAATATAACGACCTTGTGCCTTACCATTTTCATAATCGGCTGCAAATCGTTGAAAGGCTGTTTTTCTATATTCTTTAAATCCCTCAATTCCTCCATAAACTTCCCAGTTGTAGAGGTGAGGAACAAGGGAAATCCTTTCTACAACGTGGTTATAATCTGCGTTGCCTTTCTCAATTATGACTTTGGTATCAAGGTGAAATAAAAGGTCACAAGCTACAGCATGAATGCCCATTTGGCAAGCTTCTGCTACAAAAGAAGCGGCACCCGATGGACAATCCAAAATTTTGCTACTTTGCCAATGAGACAAATCAAGGTTGAAAAATTTTACATATTCTGATAAAGTCCGCCCAAAAAATACTACCCTATCAAGTTGAATACCATTAGGGTGATGACTTGAATCGTCCATACCTGCAAAGCATTTTTAATTTTTAATTTTGCTTTCCGATACTGGATAGTCCTTCTACCAACAAAGATGGAGTGTAGCAAGAACCATTCCAGTCAGCATCGCCACCCAGTTTAACCAATTGTTTGAGAGCTGTATAGACGTTTCCAGCCACCATGGTATCTTTAACGCGCCCAATAACGTGACCATTTTGAACACGGTAGCCCAAATCAACGTTGATAGAAAAGTCACCAGAAATCCCGCCATTCCCTCCCAGCATTTGATCCACAATTAAGCCATTATCCAGATGTTGAATCAATTCTTGTAGCGATTCAGTTCCAGGCTGGATGAGGAAATTAAATAAACCAGGAGTAGGATAACTCCCTAAACCAGGGCGAAAACCGTTACCAGTGGAGGCAATATTTAACTGGCGTCCGGTGGTGCTATCGCAGTAAAAATTCTGCAACACACCGTCTTGGATAAACACGAGAGACTGAGTTGGGGTGCCTTCATCATCAAATAGGCAACTGTAAGGTCCCGCATGGGGGTCTTGGTATAGAGTTATGGGTGAGATGACTGATTTACCAATGCGTTCTGCCCACGGAGAAGCCTTTTCCAAGACTCGCTTACCATTTAAAGCCGCTTGTACAGTCCCCCAAAGCATATCAGCAGCTTTAGAAGTAAACAGAACTGGGACACGACCGTTGGGAGATGTCACATTTTCTCGTGCCCAAGCCAACCTCTGTAAAATTTGGTAAGCAACTTTGTCTGGTTGGAGATTGCCTCTTTCGGTTTGACCATCAGAAACGCTCAAAAAATCGTCACCCCGTACCCATTCTGCCTCCATATAGCAACTGAGAGTGGTGTCGGTGTAGTGGCAATCTAAACCTTTCGTATTTACGAGTCTAGTCGTTTCAACATCGCATTCCCACTCACCTGTACAAATGACATCTGGGTAGATGTCGCGGATCATGGCGATCGCTTCTTTACCCCACTCCACCAATCTTTCTATAGGTACATTTTCACCCAGATCTGGGTAGGAAGGTTGAGAATCACCATTCAATTCCACTGCTTCAGGTTGATTCAGTTGACTCAGGGCTAAAGCACGTTCCACCAAAGCTTGCGGTTCCACAGGACCGTAAGCCACGGCTAAACCCGGACATCCGTTTCGCCACAGCCGCAGTGCTGTACCTTCAGATTGGCTGGTTTCCATCTGTTTGAGGCGATTTGCTTCAAAAAATACAGGTCGAGAGAGGGATTTCGACTGATAGACCTCAGCGGCTTCTGCACCCAATTTTATGGATATTTCCAGCAGTTGTTCTGCTAGCGAATTATTTGGTAATTCTTTATACACCATATTTTTGTTGCTTCTAGATTTGGAAATTGGCAATTGGGGATGGATGGTTGATAGTTGTAGAGACGCGCCATGGCGCGTCTGTACATTAGTTGTTAGTTGTTTACTACTACCCACTACCCACTACCCACTACCCACTACCCACTACCTACTACCTACTACCCACTAACCACGACCTATTCCCTCAATCAAATTTACGGCAGATTGACCTCTTGCAACAGCCAAAACCCCGCAAAAGATTCTTCTTGGGGATTGGACTGCACCGCGATAAAATGCACTCCGTTAGCTTTTTGCTTTGCTTGTTCAAAGTCTTTGGCTTCCATTAACGTTTGGGAGTTTTTGATATTCGCCAAAATCCAGCTTTCAGTCGCACCAGTTTCTAAAAGTAATCTCGCCCCTTGGCTATCATCAAATTTCAACCAAGCCAACTCTAAACCAGACATCCAACCTGCTATTGGCAATGCTCTAGGTGAAAATATCAAAACACCAGGAATGGGGGTTTCAGGGGAAATTTGCGCCATCTCCAATGGGAAAGCTTCGCTAAAGCCAATTTCCCACTCGTGCATTTGGGCAAATTCCATACCTTGCAAGGTAACAAATATCCACTGCTTTCCTTCTAAAGCATCTGGTAAGCGTTGGGGTAAGGGGTTATCCAACTTGACTGAGGGATTCGTCAGAGCTTGATAGCCTGACTCTTGAGGATAGACTTGCTCCATCCGCTGTTGCAGCCATTGGTTAAGCAGCAAAGTGCGGCGACTAGGCTCGGCGGGAATACCCAAGTCTTTGCAGGCTTTGGTAATCATGTTGTTCATTTGGCGGCGGAAAAAGCGGATTCTTCTTGGTGTTTCTCCGACGTTGCTGATTGCTTCTTCCAACGCCGTCCGCAACCACAGCGAATTGACCTCAGTACTGGGGCAATATTTAGCAAAGCGAAACAAAGAATCGATTTTTGTCCGGGTTTCCAAAGGACTCTCACAGACCAAGACTTCCCAAATTTTTTTCTGATTTTCGTCCAGAATCGGACGCGAGTAAAAATCTAGTTCCCAAATACTGCCCATGTTATGCCGTTAAGATTGGCTACTTTGATATTTTCACTCTACCAATGTACGTTCTCCCCCTTTTGGGGAGAATGTACATGACTACCCAGATACCAATACTTCTGGGATCACAATGCAGGATCTGCTATAGCAATAAATTTATGACCAAACCACCTGCTTACGCTCTTGTACCACCCGTTGGTAAACTTCCTGAGTTTGCTTGGCTAATTTGCGCCAACTGAAGCGTCTGTCTAAATCTTCATAAGCGTTATCAATCAGCCATTGGCGATAACCTGGATTTTTCAACACTTCCAAAATTCCCCATGCTAGGGAATCCGGATTGTTGGTGTAAGTGACAATACCTGTTTTGGTGTGTTGCACGACTTCTGGAAAACCACCTGTATCAGAAACAACTACGGGAACGCGAGAGGCAAAGCTTTCTAGTGCAACAATACCAAAGGGTTCGTAGAGGCTGGGGAACACCGCACAGTCAGCGATGGTTTGGAATTTATCTAAGTACTCATCAGACATAAAACCGGTAAAATAGCACTTGTGGGAAATTCCTAGATCCCAAGCTTGCTTCTTAAGATGGTCGGTATTGCCGCCACCTATAATGACAAATTTAACGTATCCCCCCATCTCCCATAGAACTTTGGGAGCAGCATTAAGCAAGACAGAGACGCCTTTTTCATAAGTCATGCGACCTACGTAGTAAATAATTTTCTCGCCGTCCTCGGCAAATTGGCGACGAAAATCTAGAGCGTGAAAATCTTGGTGGTGCTGTTTCTTTTCTGGTCTGATCCCGTTATAAATAACATCTACTTTATCCCAGGGAGCGTGTAGCGCCCGTTCTACTTCCCGCCGCATATAGTCGGTGCAAACGATAATCCGCCAAGCGTTGAAAGCCAGAAGTTCTTCTTTGCTACTAATATAACGGTGAGTATCAGTGTTAATACCGTTATAGCGCCCGTATTCAGTTGCGTGAACAGTTGCAATCAGGGGCACTTTGAAGTTGTGCTTGAGGGCGATCGCTGCATCCCCAACGAGCCAATCATGTGCGTGAATGATATCAAATGGTCCTTCCTCCAGCATCAGCTTACCACCGTGATGCCCAATGCTCTCGTTGAAATTGACTACCCAGTGAAAAAAGTCATGACCATTCGCCACAGGTACGCGATGGACTCGCACTCCATCGACCATCTCATACATTGGTGCATGACCAAACTCTGGTGTAATCAAGTGGATTTCATGTCCTAACTTGGCGAGTTCCGGGTATAACTCTGCAACATGACGAGCAATTCCCCCAACTATCCGGGGCGGAAACTCCCAACTCAACACCAATATCTTCATATGCTCTTATGCTTAACCCGTTACAAATCTCTAACTTTATACATTTATCAAAAAGTACTCAGTACTCAGAACTCAGAAGAAAAAAGTAAGAATTAAGTATAAATTGTAGAGTTCTGGTTCTGAGTAAATGGGTTTAAGACCCCCGCTCCTACGTAGCGAAGCGGTTCCTTTTAGGGACTGCGGTCAATAATTACGGTGGGGTTGGAATCCCCAACCCAATTGTGTTCTTTGTTCTGCATTCTGCATCTGTTTATTCTTCTTCAACTCAAGATACAAGTTTGACTACTTTTAGTAGTTCCAATATGGAAAATTTTTGATTTTTTTAACATTTTTATGAAAAAAGTAATGCTAGTGACATTTTGAACAAAGCTGATTAATCAGGCTCATCTGGAGATGGGAAATTTATGAAAAAGTAAGTTAATGGGGAGTGTGCGTCACAGATCAAACGCCAAAAAACTTTTCTCCCCCTACTCTCCTCATCTCCCTATCTGTTTATTCCCAAGCTGTTGGCGAAAGGCTAACCAAGCTGCGGTTGCTTGTTCATTTGAAGTGGCAGCTTTTTTAAGTAAAATGACACCATCTCTAAAATCAAGGATTCCGTATTCCTGATTGTTCGTCAGCTGCTCAATCAGGAGTACGATATCCTTTAAAAGTTGGCGATCGCCCTTAAAGGCTGCTTGATACTGTTGTAATTGCCAAAGGTCTGCGATCGCATAATCAACTTTTATCACCTGCCGTGCATCATTTCGCAGTTGCAGAGCAGGTAAGCGAAGAATTTCGCGGCGACTGGAAAGATGGGGAACCAGGTAAGTGGTTGCAGACACACTCGCATCCGGTGGAATTTGTGCAAGCATTGGGCGAAACTGTGATATGTGATCCCATTGTTGAGGCAAAGACACATAGACCCAAGGCTTGACTGAATCGGGTATTATAAAGTAGAAAGTCCGATTGGGATTGGATGTAAAGCTCAACAACAAAGAAACACAGATGCAACCTACCCAAAAACGGCGAAATGATGGTTTAAATGATTGACGATGCTGTGACCACCAAAGAATCGCCCCATAGAATAGCCCTGGAACCACAGTTAAAGCATAACGGATCGTGATTGCCAGTACAGATTCTCCCTTACTCAGAAACAGTTGCAGCAGGGGAATGCCTGCTATCATCCAAGATGCGGGAGCAACAGCAGGCACAAACGCCAAGGGCAACCATTGACCGAGTAAATACCTAATTGTGCGGTCTACTGGCGTTACCAGTTCTACCAATAACCGTCCTGGGTTGGTAATCATTCCCCAAATAATTTCTAGGGTAGAAGCTTCCTCGCCATTCGCATATTGCCCAAAGCGTTCCAACGCAAACCGCCGCGAAACATCCTCAGAAAACAGCGGCATGATAGCATTGGTGAGAACCAACATATAACCAAAACTGAGAGTGCAAACAGCAAGTCCAGCGCGGGGAAAGCGTTTGCTCAAAACCATGTAAACTCCGACGCCAAATAAACTCACGCCAGCATCTTCCCTGACTGCCAAAATGAAAACTGCCAACAGCCAAAATAGCCACCACCAGCGCTTTTCCATTGCCAACAACAAGCCAAAGACAAACAACGGAATCTGGCTAATGTCATGAAAGTTACTTAAGGTGGGACCGATAACAGCGTTGGCGGCGTAAAAGCTGGCGGTGATCATAATTGCTAATGGTGGTTCTAGGTACTGTCGTGCCAATGCGTACAAAACCAAACCAGCAGCCGTGATGAAAATGACCTGTAAGATTGTTAAAGTTGCAGGAAAGGGAAACAATGCATAAATTGGTAGCCAAAGTAACAATGCTGGGGTAAAGTGTTGACCTAGTCTGTGGTAGTAGACTGTGGGAATTTCTCCAGAGTGAACAACATTAGTTGAAAGACTTGAAGAAAGCGAACTCTGAAAGAATCGACCGTGAAGGTTATTCCAAAAAACTTGGTTAAAAATTCCTTGGTCGAACGAGGCGTAAAAACTGAAGTAACGATGCAGGGTAAATATGAGACAAAGGATAAAGAAGACTGCTGCTAGTAGTACGACTACCCTGTTAGCAGTGCTTGCCGTCAACTTTAACACCGAAGTTATTCGCAGGTTTTTTTGTAATTTTGACAACATCACTCACTTACCCTGAATGAGGCAAACCGGGTGAAAACTTTTATTGTAAAACGTTGATTCCCACAAACTCTAGCAGGGATTGAAGTTTCAAGCAAAGACGTTTCTGGTGAAAAACAAGTTCCTTTTTCAAAAGAGAATTCACTCATGCAGTGGCACGTCATACCCGCATAGTTGCACAATAAATGCAGTTCGTCATTGTTGCTCTCCCACATATGCAGACCTTACTTGCAGACGCTCAAAATTTGCTTTCTGACCTACTCGAACGTTATTCATCTCGTGTAGATTATCTGATGATTCGCCTTGAAGAAGCCGAAGGAACAGATATCGTGTTGCGTGGCGACAAGGTAGAAACCTTGAGCGAAGGTATCTCGATTGGTGGACAAATTCGTGCTTGTTATAAAGGTGGGTGGGGGTTTAGCAGCTTTAACCAGCTTTCGACAATTAGCGATCGCATTGAAGAAGCCATTGCTGCAGCCCGGATTGTTGGTGATGAAGAAACTATCCTCGCTCCGGTTGACATAGTGCAAGCAGTATGCAGTATGCCCCTAACTGGAAGCGATCCCCGGCAGATTCCGCTGAAGAAGAAAAAAGAATTGTGCGATCGCTATACTGAATTACTCAGAAGCGTTGACAGCCGTATCACCACCACCTCTGTCCGCTATGCCGACAGCGCCCAAAGGGTTATCCTCGCCACCAGTGAAGGGACTTTTATTGAGCAATCTTGGGTAGATATGGAAATGCGCTTTGCCGCCACTGCTAGAAACGGCGAAACTGTCCAAACGGGACGGGAAACGAATGGTTCGCGCAAAGCCTTTGAAGATTTAATGACTTTGGATGAACAAGTCAAAGACGCGGCACAAAGGGCAGTTGCAGCCTTATCTCTGCCATCAGTCAAAGGTAATGCCTACACTGTGGTGATAGACCCCATTCTCACAGGATTATTTGTCCACGAGGCATTTGGGCATCTTTCCGAAGCAGATATGGCTTACGAAAACCCAGATTTATTGGAAGTGATGACTCTTGGGCGGCGGTTTGGACCAAAAGAGTTGCAGATTTTTGATGGTGCTGCGCCACAAGGACATCGGGGCAGCTATTTTTACGATGATGAAGGCACACCTGCAACCACAACGCAAGTCATTAAAGATGGAATTTTGGTAGGACGTTTGCATTCCCGCGAAACTGCCGGAAAATTGGACGAAGTGCCTACAGGCAACGCAAGGTGTCTCAATTATCACTATCCTCCACTTGTGCGGATGACCAATACCTGGATTGAAAGGGGGAAAACACCTGTTGCGGATTTATTTAGCGGTATCAAAGAAGGAGTGTATGCCCGTAACTGGTTGGGTGGAATGACGAATGGAGAAATGTTCACCTTTAGCGCTGGGGAAGCGTGGATGATTAGAAACGGCAAAATCGCCGAACCTGTGAAGGATGTGACGCTTTCAGGGAATGTTTTCCAAACCCTAGCAGATATTGAAGCAATTGGCGATGACTTTTACTGGGATGAGTCCGGCGGTTGTGGGAAGGGTGGGCAAAATGGTTTGCCGGTTGGTTGCGGTGGTCCCAGTTTGCGGATACGTGATGTTGTTGTGGGGGGAGAAGCCGCTTAGATTTTTTCTGTATGTAATCCTGATGTAGAGACGCGCCATGGCGCGTCTCTACACGCATGAATTTACACATCAACCTTAAGTAGGGTGGGTATTGCTGATAAAAGCTGATGTGATACACATAAAAGCTGATGTGATACACATTTGAGATCATGCCCACCTTACAGAAAATCACTTATGAATACCCTGGTAGAACCAGGGAACGAGGAAGGTGAATATGGTAACAACGGTAACACCCGCAGAAACTAGGACAATACTATCAAACATCAGCTGGCAAACATTTAAAACTATGCTGGCGGAGATGGGTCAAGAGCGGAAAAACCGACTAGCTTATGACAATGGAATATTAGAAATTATCACACCATTGATGCCGCACGAAAACTCCAACCGTTTGATTGAAGTTTTTGTTGGGGTATTGTGCGAAGAATTTGGCTTAGAGATTAAACGTGCTGGTTCACTGACCTTAACACGAGATGATTTAGAGCGGGCAAGTGAACCCGATAGCAGCTACTATATTCAGAATGAAGCCCTAGTTCGAGACAGGGAAAACATAGATTTAGCAATAGATCCACCCCCAGACTTAGTGTTAGAAGTAGAATACTCCAAACCCAAAGTAGATAAGTCAAAAATTTACGCAGCAATTGGTGTGCCAGAATTCTGGCGATACAACGGCAGTGTATTACGAATTTACAGACTTGGTGATGGTGAATACACAGAAGTTCAAACTAGCCCGACTTTTGCAGCTGTAGACGTGAAAGAAATTCCTCGGTTTATTCAAGAAACGAAAAAGAATGGAGAAATGGCAACAACTCGCGCTTTTCGTGCTTGGGTAAAGCAGCAAATTGCTTCGTCAACAAAGCAATAAAAGAGACTTTTCAGGTTGAAAAGTTGACGTTCCGAGTTCAGAGGTCGGAGTTCCGAGTTCAGAGGTCGAAGTTCCGAGTTCCGAGGTCGAAATTCCGAGTTCCGAGGTCGAAGTTCCGAGTTCCGAGGTCGAAATTCCGAGTTCAGAGGTCGGAGTTCCGAGTTCAGAGGTCGGAGTTCCGAGTTCAGAGGTCGGAGTTCCGAGTTCAGAGGTCGGAGTTCCGAGTTC
>NZ_JH992901.1:5882388-6069559 GCF_000315565.1 Mastigocladopsis repens PCC 10914
GGGCATATTGCCCATTGGGATTTTATCGTTATGTCTTTAGTGCTACTGGTAACAATTCCAGTGTACAAAGTTTATGAGCAATTTTCTCAATGGGGAGATAGCACAACAGCACGCAGTTGGCGTACGGTTGCGACTATCATGGCAAGCCTTACCTATGGAGTTTGGTGTTTGCTGAGTGGAACTAGTCTATGGTTGTCACAGTTGCGGCAATACTACAGCGATCGCCTTGCTGTTGAAATGACTGGTAATCCTAATGGTCTTGTGCGTGCCTTACTCAAAATTGCTATTGGTATTGCTGGTGATATTCAAAGACAAGAACAGACTAGTAGGCAGTTGGAAAGCTTAAATATAATCATGCCTGTAGGCTACCAGCAAAGTATTGGTTTGGGTGGCATTGCTCCTCACACGACCTTTGAGTCATTTTTAATGTGGGATTATCTCAATCCCTACCGCTGGTGGTTTGTCATCAACAATACTCATCCTTTGATGGGCGATCGCCTGCAACGTCTTTTGTCGATAGCCCGGTATTGGCATTTAGAAACAGAATTAAATTTGGAAACTCAGCAGCCTCTGTTGGTCAAGCGTCAATCTTTTTTATTTCAAATTGCTCCCTTTTTGGGAATTCTCGTGGGTGTTGTGTTAGCTTTTGTGATTTGGTTCGTTTGGCAAATCGCTTATGCACTTAAGTTTTTGAACTTAAAGTGGATATACGATGATTGGTCTTTTGTTATGGGTTGTATGCTGATTGGATTTAGCATCGGCACATTAATCCGGATCAATGCTTTTTTTCCAGAAATTAAAATTACTACCGCACAATCCGATGACCGATTACTTAACCTGTTATCCAACCCAGCAGCCCTCCCATCTGACAGCATGAGCGTACGTCTGGTCGGTAAGCTATTGGGTCGCCGAGGTACAACTAACTCCTTGGGACAAGATTTCATCCTGCAATCCAGCACGGCTTTGGTCAAATTACACTATATCTGGTGGCTAGGACAACAGGTCAATCCTCAAGACTTGATTGGTCGCCAGATTACGGTGACAGGTTGGTTACGGCGAGGAGCAACTCCCTGGATTGACATCCAAAGTTTGCAAACTCAAAACGGTAAAACCATCTATAGTCCTCATCCCATTTGGTCTACAGTTTTGGCTGTTGCGGCAGAGGCTTGGGGTGCGTACATTCTGCTTAAGGGGTAATGGGGAATGAGACAGGGGTGGAGAAATGACCGATTACCAATTTCTGATTCCCATCTACAAAATGTAAACAAAAGTTGCATAAATCTAAATAAAATGTTACATTTGTTAATAGTAACAGCTGCAACTGATGTGACTTCGCGCTCAAGCTTAGTTATCTATGTGGCTGCTTGCGCCAATAGATTCCCTTTTTCTTCCCAACACAGCAATTAATTAGCCAGCCACAGGCTGGTTTTTGTTTCCCAAAAACCAAACTTTAAGAGAAAGTGTATTTTATGCTACTATGCGATTATGCGATCGCTGGAAATGTGTAATCTGAACTAGCTACGTGTAAAATAGCGTGATAATGTAAGGAATGGTGTTTGATTCTTCGCTAAAAAGTATAGAAGAAGTTTCCAGTGGCAAGCATTACGCTGTAGAATTTAGAATTCTTAGAATAAATAAAGGTGCTATTAGAATTGTGCGCTTTTGTGTTAAGCAAGCTTGATCTTGGTAAAAAACAGTATTGTATAGGTTAACAGTTTGGAGTAGAAAAATTGGTTTGTCGCAGCATTGGTCAACAGTATCTATCGAAAGCTGAAGCCAAGCTACTGTTTTTTGCCTGGTCTTGTTCACTCAACTGTTGGAGGTATAGTTCATGTCCGTTCGCCTATATATAGGCAATTTGCCGAAAGAAGAAATAGATCGTCAAGAACTGCAAGCAGTTTTTGCAGCAGAAGGCGATAGTGTTACCACTAAACTGATTAAAGACCGAAAAACAGGCAAATGCCGTGGATTCGGTTTTATCACGGTAAACAGTGACGAACAAGCAGACCAAATTATTGAAAAGTACAATGGTCTGATGTTCAAAGAGTCTCCGATCAAAATCGAGAAGGCATTACCTCGTACCAAAGGAGAGGAAAACAACGAGGAGCAACCGGCTAAACCGACTCTTAATGTTGCAAGTAGCAACGCTCATCCTGCTCCAACAAGAGAAAATAGCCGTAGGGAGAAAAGCTCCAGTTCCAAGAAGTCTCGTCGTGGTGGCGGTCCTAGGGAACACACACCAGCATCTGCTGCTACGGATGACGCGATTCGTCCAGATCCCCGTTGGGCTAATGAGTTGGAAAAGCTCAAGCAAATGCTTGCCGCACAAACAACAAGTTAATCCGCAAGCAAGAAAGATTAAAAATTAAAAATCAAATTTTCTTGATTTTTAATTTTTAATTAATGATTAAATATCCCTGAGCTATCTAGCTTAAGGGAAGTTGTAACCAGTGTTGGAAGTGCGATCGCAACTGTTGGGTGAACTGCGATCGCTGGTTATATTTTTCTGTACGAATAGGCTTGCGTTCTTGATCTAGCGTCCAACCGTAATCGCTACTTAAACGCAGCTTATTCTGCCAGTCAGAAATGGAAACGACAAGTCCAGATGCAGGGCTATTGTCTACACCTTGTACACTGAATACATAGTTAAAAGTATTCTGTTTGCCAGGAGCGACGGTAGAAGGTTGACCGTATTCTACCAACAGTCGCGATCGCACTTGTTCGACTAGACCTGGTTTTTCCAAATCTTCCAGAGTCCTAAGCGCCAAAGTTAGGGCAAAGTAAAAATCTTCAACAGGAATAAATTCTAATTGCATAAGATATCTGTGAGAGGTTGCCAGAAACTGGTATCTTAAGTCATTTTGTCAAAGCGCTCGTTGTTGTCAATTAACTGACCATCAAGCCGAGATATTTTGTATAAAAACATCAAGAGGGCGGCTTTGCAACAAAATTGGGTAGTACTTGCAAAGTTTCCACAGATGAATAGCTCTTCTAGTAGGAATAGTTTCAGATGGAGGCAAATTTCGGTAGGTGCAACCTGAAAATTGTCTTAACATTTCATAAGATGTACTTGAGGGTACAAACTTATTAGTACTAATTTTTACTGAGAAACAGCCTTGTAAAAAACTGCTTTTCACAACCGCAGTATAAGTTTCGACTTTTAATTTGAATGAAATTTTTATAAGTAATTCTCGTTTAATAGAGGTCTACTTATAAAAGTAGTGTTTAGAAATCTTGCTATTAAGTAGGTAGATTTTTTTGAATAGAGAACCCAGCTAACAAATATTGTAATTAAGTATTTGAACATACTTAATTTTTTACTATCTTTTTATAAAAATCTATACTATAGATAAAAATATAGTGGTGTAATAATAATTACAACCTTTAGGTTTTTTGATCAAGGATATTAGCTAAAAATATATCACTTTAAGTATAAATGAATTGGATGAGAATACGTACAGGAAAATATTACTTCTAGTAGCAGATGTATAAAAATGATGGACACATTAAATTAAAATAAAGATTAGTTAAACTTTCTGCATACATAGAGGTAAAGGAAGATTCACCAACTGAATTTGCCTGAAACCTCTTGAAGAGAAGACACCAACAAACTATGAACTCTAGAACTGAACAACGCATCGCCTTAATTTCAGTACACGGAGATCCGGCGGTTGAAATTGGGAAAGAAGAAGCTGGAGGACAAAATGTATACGTGCGCCAAGTTGGAGAAGCGCTCGCCAAACTTGGATGGCAAGTTGAAATGTTTACCCGCAAAGTCAGTGCGGAACAAGAAACAATAGTTCAACATAGCCCAAACTGTCGAACTATTCGATTAGAATCTGGTGCTGTTGAATTTGTGCCGCGAGACAATTTGTTCGGATACTTGCCAGAATTTGTGGATAATTTTCTCAAATTCCAGCAAGAAAACGGCTTCATATATCCTTTGGTTCATACAAACTACTGGCTCTCGAGTTGGGTAGGAATGCAGTTGAAGGAAATCCAAGGGAGCAAACAGATTCATACATACCACTCTCTAGGAGCAGTCAAGTACAACACAATTAATACGATTCCTTTGATTGCTAGTACTCGGCTAGCAGTGGAAAAACAGGTGTTGGAGACAGCTGAACGAATTGTGGCGACAAGTCCGCAGGAACAAGAACATATGCGATCGCTTGTTTCCACAAAAGGGAGTATCGATATCATTCCTTGTGGTACTGATATTCAGCAGTTTGGTTGCGTAGATCGACAAGCAGCAAGAGCGCAGTTGGGAATCGACCCCGAAGCGAAACTTGTGATGTATGTAGGACGTTTTGATCCACGCAAAGGTATAGAAACACTGGTGCGTGCAGTCGCACAGTCTCAATTGCGATCTTCTGGAAAACTCCAGTTAATTATTGGTGGCGGAAGCCGTCCAGGTCACAGCGACGGAATGGAACGCGATCGCATTGAGAATATTGTCGCCGAGTTAGGGATGAGCGACTTTACAACCTTGCCTGGTCGTCTCAGTCAAGAAATCCTGCCATATTACTACGCTGCTGCTGATATATGTGTTGTTCCCAGCCACTATGAACCTTTTGGATTAGTGGCAATTGAAGCAATGGCGAGTAAAACACCAGTGGTAGCAAGTGATGTTGGCGGACTTCAGTTTACAGTCGTTCCTGAAGAAACTGGCTTATTAGCGCCAGCACAAGATGTAGCTGCTTTCGCCACTGCGATTGACCGAATTCTGGGCAACCCCCAATGGCGAGACGAATTGGGTGACGGTGCTAGAAAGCGGGTCGAAACCAAGTTCAGTTGGGAAGGAGTCGCATCTCAGCTAGCTCAACTTTACACCGAGTTGTTGCAGGAAAAACCCGAAGACACACAAAAAGAAGCGATCTTGGCGAGTTAACGGTAAAGAAAACAGGATGAAAGAAGTTAATAGTCACTTAGTTGTGAAACTCACACTTTAGATTGTCAACTTCCGACACTATCCCAAGCGTCAATTATCTCTCACCAACAAGCAACTTGCTATTATACATTTAAGATTTTTAACACTAGGTGTTTTCCATAAGACTTCATAAAGAAGTCTTTTTATTTGTTGATGTATTTTTAGTTGTTAAAGAAAATTTTTATATAACTAAAAACTTATATTTTTATATTTTAATTTAATAATTTTGCCTCTGAAAAAGTAGACCCTTTACAAAAGTCATCTCGTGGTACAATTAAAGATTAATTTTGTACTGATAGAGATATGCGTCACCTTAATGACTACAATTCTTCAAAGGAGAAAGCTGTTTTTAAGTCATTTATTATACCCATCAACCAGTTTTGCAATAACTCTAATTTACCCACTATCTCTGTTGTTCTGAAGGGACTACCTTGTCATATGAACCAAATTCTTAACTAGGTTTTTGACTCTAATGCTACTGACCCTCCTAATTAGATAAAAAGTACAATGAAAGCCGAAATATTAAATCTAGCAAAACTTATACAGAGTGCTATAGTGATGTTATTTTTTAGTTTTAAAAACAAGTACTTTAAACTAAGCAACAAAGACTATAAATACACGAATTTTCATTCCCAGTTTGGAGAAGATAGATATCTTCTAGAGAAGATAGACTTACCGCAAAAAGGAGTATTTGTTGATATTGGAGCGGGGCACCCAATTTATCTTTCAAATACTTACTTTTTTGAAAAAAATGGTTGGAAAGGCGTCTGTATCGATGCTGATATTAATCAAGTCAAATTATTAAAAAAAGAAAGATCTAACGTAGAGTGGGCAGCTATTTCACTTGAAGAAGGAGAAATAAATTTTTTTCAGGCTTTTTTGCCTGAATTGTCAACTACTGTGCAAAAGGATGAATATGGGGGACTAATTAAGGTTCCATTCAAAGATACTGTACGAGTTCCATCTTTTAAGCTTGAAACTATATTAGAAAACTATAATATTGGTGTCATCGACATCTTAGACATAGATGTGGAAGGAACTGAATTGGAAGTCTGGAAAACTTTTGATTATGAAAAACATAAACCCAAAGTTGTAATCATTGAATACTACAGTTTAGGTTTAGCTGACAATTCAGGCAGAATCAAAGATTTTTTTTCAAAACTCCCCTATCAACTTGTTCATACCACCTGTTCAAATTTTATTTTCGTTAATAACGGTTATACAAGTGAAATTGTAAAACAGACCTGACTTGAAAGTAGACTTTCAAGGCAGGTCTCGTGAAAATTTCATGTTTAGTAAAATTTTCTGTAAAATCCAACACTTTTTATCGCCATTTTAGGAAGCCATATTCAAATTAAGGTTGGCAGTTCCTCAAGCACTAGCGTACCTGAATCAGGTACAGTTGGTGCTATCTTCTTAGCGACAGCGGCAGGGGTAGGTTATGGCAGAAGAAAAAAGTAGCTAGCTAACAAGCCCAAATACTTGTCACAAAAGCAGCACTCAGCATGACCTTTGAGAAAATCAGTGCAGTTGACCGCTTTTTGCTTGCCTGATTCTACGCTGAATCAGAGAAGATGGAAGTATACTGACAATCGACACTTGAACAACAACGACAAATCGTTGTGCAAACATTCGACTTTACGACTCTTACAGCTGTTTGTAGCGACATCCGCGCTCACTGGTTGCCAGCTCGCATAGAGCAGGTCTATCAGCGCAATAGCTACACCATTGCCATAGCACTCCGCACTCTCAAACCACGGGGTTGGCTGGAAATTTCCTGGCATCCTCAAGCAGCTCGCCTTCATATCGGCGAGCCACCACCAAGAACACCAGATACTTTCACCTTCAGCCAACAACTACTGCACCAGTTGGGTGGTTTAGCGTTGGTGGGGCTGGAGACAATAGCTCCTTGGGAACGTGTCGTTGATTTACAATTTGCCCGTCGTCCGGGAGAAAGCGCCCTATATCATCTGTACGTTGAAATCATGGGCAAGTACAGCAACGTTATTCTCACCGATGCTCATAACAGCATTATCACCGTTGCCCATCAAGTCAACCAAAAACAATCCAGCGTCCGTCCCATTCTCACAGGACAGCCTTATGAAACACCACCCAGTCTAACTGCTGCTATACCTAGTTTGAGCGAATCTCAGGAACGCTGGCAAGAACGGGTCAGCTTAGTCCCAGGCGCTATCAAGCGTCAGTTGCTCAAAACCTATCGCGGTGTCTCTCCTTCACTCATACAGTCAATGCTGTTGGTGTCAGATATCGATCCTGAAAGTTCGACAGACACCCTAAAACCCGATGACTGGCAACGCCTGTTTCACCATTGGCAAGAATGGCTGCATAGCGTGGAAAGCCAGAAGTTTGAACCTGCTTGGACACAACAAGGATACACTGTACTTGGTTGGGGTATTCTCAAGAGTGCAAAAGATATCCAAGAGTTACTCAACCGTTACTACACCGACCAACTCAATCAACAAATATTTTCCCAACTGCGGCATCAATTGAGTCAGAAACTGAATAATATTCTGGAAAAATTACGACTAAAAGCCGCTAACTTTGAACAACGCTTGCAGCAGTCAGAAAAAGCAGATGAGTATCGACAAAAGGCTGATTTGTTGATGGCACACTTGCATGAGTGGCTCTTGGGAATGAAGGAAATTATTCTCCCCGATTTTGAAACTGGCAAACCGATAAATATCTCTTTAGAGCCAGATAAAAATGCCGTGCAAAATGCTCAAGGTCTTTATAAACAGCATCAAAAACTCAAACGCGCTCGTACTGCTGTAGAACCGTTATTGGCTGAGGTTAAGGCAGAAATTGAATATTTGGAGCAAGTGGAAGCAGCTATTTCTCAAATAGAGAATTACACAACAGCAGAAGATTTACAAGCTTTAGAAGAAATCCGCGAGGAACTCATTGGACAGCAGTATTTAGAAGACTCAGGCGTTCGCCCTTTGGGCGGCTCCCTCTCGGAGCAGCGACGTCGCAGTTCTACTGAAGCGCCTACCATTAACTTTTATAGTTACCGCACCCCCAGCGGTTTTGAAGTCTTAATTGGTCGCAACAATCGTCAGAATGACCAATTAACCTTTCGTGTAGCCAACGATTACGATTTATGGTTTCACGCTCAAGAAATTCCAGGAAGCCATGTGCTCCTGCGTCTAGAACCCGGTGCTGTTCCAGAAGAGACTGATTTGCAATATACTGCTAACTTGGCAGCATACTACAGTCGCGGTCGTCAGAGTGACCAAGTGCCAGTTGTCTACACTCAGCCAAAGCACGTCTACAAACCCAAAGGCGCCAAACCAGGAATTGCCATTTATAAGCAGGAGCGTATTATTTGGGGACAACCGCAGTCCTTAGTACTAAATTCTGCATCCTGAGTTGCAAGTTTATCCCCACGAATGAATTCGGGGGGATTGAATGTGATTCAAAATACAAAATGTTATTTAACTTTTGATTTTTGATTTAAATTAATTCCCTCTTCCCTCCTAAATACCATGTTTTGAATTCTTCTTCAAGATAGAAGCTATTTTCCTACGCAAATATCTTTTTTTGATAAAAATCCATGAAAAATCTGTACTGACTGTTACAATAATGTTAAGAAAAGTTTCCCGTTGCGTTTTGCGAACGCGTAATTTTGGGTTTGACTCTCTTGAGAAGACAACGCGAAGAAAAATTTTAATAGACCAGCTGTGGTAGGCTGGTCTTTTTGTACTGATTGGGAAGGGGATATAAGGGTGTCAGGAAATATTTTAAGAAGAACACAGAACACAGAACTCAGAATATATCCCCGTAAATGAATTTAGGGGTTTGTATCCTTTTTACTGTTTAACATTGCTGAATACTGAATTCTACGTTCTGAGTTCTTTCTTTGGTCAAGATTAATCCTTCTTTTCTTTAACTAAACCCCTATGCCCCTAAACTCCACCCAAAGAGCATTAATTAGAAACTGAGTGTAGTTCTGATAGCACCAGTGACAACATCATCGTTGTCACTATTATGGTCTGGCGCTGTGAGCCAGATGACTCCAGGAGTAATGGTGATATTGTCGGTCACTTTGTATTGGTAGAACGCCTCAATGTGATATGAAGTGTCTCTGTCGCTGGAAATTTCATTAATGCTCGAATCTGTGACCTTAGGCTCCATACCAACGATGATGCCTCCTAAGTTTCCTTTTTTACCAAGGTCAGGAAATCCCAGAGTCACAGCCCAGTTCCAAATATCTAATTTTCCACGGTCAACTATCCCTCCCTCGGTGGATAAGTTACGAGCGTTAGTGTATCCAATCCAACCACCTAGGACAAATTTTTCACTCAAGCCAAGGGATGCTTGTACACCGAAGGAATTGCTGGAAAATGGGACATCGACCCCAGAAAGGTCATCGCGAGTCCCAAGAAAGGATATGGGATTTGCGGCATTACTACCAGTAGCCAATTCCTGGTTGTAGGCATTAATGTAAGTCAAGCCCACGGTAAAACGTTCACTGGGTTTAATGGTGAGCTGTGCGAGAGCACCGTATGGACCATTGAACAAACCATTATCAGAGGAAGGGTCATTGGCTGAAGTTCCCAAATACCCCAAAGTGAGCGCCAATGCATCACCAAATTCATGGGTGATTCCCAACCCCGCACCTTCTACTTGGTAATAAATTGGGTTACGAGTCCCAAAATTTGACAAAGCACCAAATGAGCCGTCCCCATCAAAGATGTTCACTGTGTCGGTTAGGTCATCCGCTGCACCCGCATTCGCAAGTGCAATCACCTCTGTCTGTTCACCAATGGGGAATCTGTAATACAGCGTATCAATGAAGGCATCAGTGGTACCATCTTCATCGGCAAAGGAGAAGCTACCTTCTGGTGTTCCAATCTCAGGGTTGACAATATTATTAGCCTCGATTCTTGTGAAAAGTTCATCTTCTCCTGTGAAGCTGGTCACAAATTCTACACGCGCTCGCGCCCCAAAAGCGGTATTTTTTTCATCAATGTCTTCATCGTTGACCCTGTCGCCTTGTAAAACATCGGTGAGTGCTGCGACAACTTCCCCTTGTAATTTGGTCGTAGTAGAAAATTGATTTGCTTCCAATTCAGCAGCTTTCGCTTCCAAAGTATCCACGCGACCTCGCAGTGTCGCCAGTTCTGTGGTAAATTCCTCTTGTAGCCTTTGTATTGTGGCTATATCTTGTTGAGAGACTAAGTCTGCTGTAGCAGTGGCAATGAGTTCGTTAACTCTGTCTAGACAAGCATTCAAACCGGCTGCAAACTCATACCGCGTCATTGCCCGATTCCCTCGATAAGTCTCATTCGGGTAGCCAGCAATACAGCCGTATCGCTCCACTAGGGATTGCAGTGCTTGAAATGCCCAATCAGTGGGTTGCACATCTGATAACTGAGACACTGAAGTCACCTGTGCAATTGTCTTGTCTTGAGGAATATTCTCAGCTTCTTTGATTTCCAAATTGGCAGGTGTTTCCCCTGCAATTGCAGTGGCACTCATCCCTAATATTGGGCTAAAAACTGCTGAACTAGCCAGCAGTAATTTCCATAATTTTGCCATTTTTTCCTCACACTAATTCTCAGTTAACTTCCACACTCTGCTTTGTAAAAGCTTCTTCTTACTAGAAAAGATTCTCATCAATTTATCACGAATAAGTATATTCTCTAATAAGAAATTGCAAATTCTTTAACAAGAAATTGCAAAAATCATCTGTCCTAATAAAGAGATGACCGTCATAGAACAAAACATAAGGCTTAATTTCTAGAAAAATCTATTTATCAAGCCACCTTAGGGTTCAGACACTAGCACTCCCTGCAAAAATTCTGTTGTTACAAAAACTAGGGGTGTAAGGGTGTGTTAGCGTTCGCGCAGCGTGTCCCCTTGGGACGAGAGCGAGCCGTAGGCTGGGGGTAAGGTAAAGAATTCTTTTTTCACTCCTGCATTAAAAACACATTCTACCCCTACACCTCTACACCCCTTTGAAGGGTAGCACTCAGCCACAGACCCCATTATATGAGACTGAGAATTATTATAAGAATAGATGTAAAATAAGTCTCATTATCAATAGAAATTTCAACCAAGGGAAAGCAAACAGCTTTCCGTAAGGAGAGAAAACAGTGTGGACTTACGTAGGATGTAGAACAGACAGACAAAGAAGCGGTATTATACCTCTGATTGCTCTGCTTATGTTATGGCTTAGTGCTGGGTGTACTCAATCCAACACCAACCAGGCAAGAACTACTGATCAGTCACCGCAAGCACAGGAAGCGGCTACCACTTCATCACCGCAGTCAGGAAAAATCAAAGTTGTGACGACATTTTTACCGATGTATTTGTTTACTAAAGCTGTGGCTGGGGATGCAGCAGATGTGGAAATTTTAGTGCCGCCAGGAACGGAGGTGCATGAGTACCAAGCGACACCAGAGAATGTGAAGGCGATCGCCACGGCAAATGTGTTGGTAGAAAATGGTTTGGGTTTGGAGGAATTTTTAGAAGACACGGTTAAAAATGCCCAAAATCCCAAATTGTTTGAAATTGATGCCAGTAAAGGTATCCAACCGTTAAATGAAATTTCCCCTGTTGAGAAAACTAGTAACAAAGAGGAAGAACACAACCACGAACACGCTGAGGGGAACCCTCATGTTTGGTTAGATCCAGTTTTAGCAAAACAACAAATTGCTAATATTCGAGATGGGTTAATTGCTGCTGATCCTGCCAATAAAGCAACTTATGAGGCAAATGCAGCAGCGTACGTTAAGCAATTAGAAAGTCTAGATAGCGACTTTAAGCAAACTGTGCAGAAGACTCCTAATTGTACCTTTGTCACCTTCCATGATGCCTATCCATACTTAGCTAAACGCTATAACCTAAACCAAGTCGCAGTCGTGGAAATTCCCGAAGACCAACTTGCACCGACGGACGTACAAAATGCAGTTAATGTAGTGAAAAAGTATAAAGTTAAAGCTTTATTTGGCGAACCTGGAGTAGATAACAAATTGTTAACAAGCCTTTCTCAGGACTTGAATTTAACTGTGCGTCCCCTGGATTCTTTGGAAAGTGGCGATACAGATCCACAGTATTATTTCAAGGCAATGCGAAATAATTTGCAAACCTTAGAATCAGCCTGCAAATAATTTTTTTCTTTGTCATTTGTCCTTTTTACAAGTGCTAATGACGAATGATGAATGCTTAATGATGAATGCTTGATGATTAACCATTTTCCTGTCTTAAAAGTAGAAAGATTGACTGTTTATCAAGGCAGCTACCTAGCTGTTCGAGATGTTTCGTTTGAATTATTTTCAGGAACGAATACAGCCATAGTTGGTCCTAATGGTGCCGGTAAAAGTACACTGGTGCAAGCAGTTTTGGATTTGATTCCCCGAAGTGCTGGCAAGATTGAAATACTTGGTCGCCCAATAACACGCTTGGGGAATTTACGTCACCAGTTGGGCTATATGCCACAAAATTTTATCTTTGACCGCAGCTTTCCCATTTCTGTTAGTGAATTGGTGGGGTTGGGATGGGTTGGTTCATCTCGTTCCAATTCCCTCACAAGCGGGGGAGAGATCAGAAAAAAGTTTTTTCGCAGGGGTTTAGGGGGATCTAGTAGAGAAAAATCAGCAGCAGTTGCTGAAGCTTTGCGGCGAACCGATGCTTACCATCTGCGAAATCAAGCAATTGGCACTCTCAGTGGCGGTCAACTCAAGCGGGTGTTGTTAGCATACTGTTTGGTCATGCCTCGGAAACTTTTGGTTCTAGACGAGGCGTTCGCAGGGGTAGATGTGCAAGGTGCAGCGGATTTTTATACCCTGCTGAATGAACTGAAGCAGGAAGAAGGATGGACAGTGTTGCAGGTTTCCCATGACATTGATATGGTCAGCCGCTATTGCGATCGCGTTATTTGCTTCAACCAAACTATCGTTTGTACTGGAGTTCCAGAAATTGCCCTTTCGGCGCAAAACCTTTTAGCAACATACGGTCCTGCCTTCCGTCGCTATCAACATAATCATAACTAAATTATGAGAAAGAAAGAAGATAGAAAATAAAACAATTTCTGTATTCTTCATTCTTCATTCTTCATTCTTCTGTGTTCACTCCTGTTCATCTAAGTGTTCAGCAACAGATAGATAAAGAGCCAAAACATGACTATCGTGGAGGCAATAGAAGACATTACGACCTTGCTTGCGGTAACTGACCAAACGCATTGCCCGTAAGTTTCTTAGTTGGTGGGAGACAGCAGATTCACTCATACTTAGTACTGCTGCCAAATCACTCACACAAAGTTCTTGTTGAGCTAACAGTGAGAGAATTCTGAGACGATTAGCATCCCCTAAAAAGCTAAAAAATTCTGCCATACGCTGCGCTTTCTCACTGTTGAGAACCTGATGTGATAGAGGTTGAACCTCATCAGTCTCTAGATTTTGTATTTGATTATACTTAGCAATTTCTTTTTGGGGAAGAGAATTGGTGATATTAGCTGACATAGTATTATTGTGGACACCTTGTTGTTGTTTTTTAGTAAAAAAGAAATCTTATAAACTCAAAATTATTTAATAAATATGTATGGAAGATAACATATGCGTTTCCTAAATGATTGTCAAATAGCGTGGCTTGCCGTCACCAATGCCAATGACCTGATGACCTTGCTACAGTTTCCTTTTATGCAACGTGCTATTGCAGGTGCTGTTTTGATGGGAATACTTGGCGGTTTACTAGGCAGTTTTGTCACCTTGCGCCAGTTGTCTTTTTTCAGCCATGCTGTTGGTCATGCTGCTTTAGTAGGTGTGGCGTTAGGTGTGCTGTTACAGTTAAATCCCACTTGGATGCTGCTACCATTCACACTTATTTTTGGGTTACTTGTCCTCTACTTTATAGAGAAAACGGATTTAGCTAGCGACAGCGTTCTGAGCATTGTCCTGTCAGGCGCGTTGGCAATAGGAGTGATTCTTAGCAGCTCAATTAAAGGATATCGAGGTAACCTCATGGGAGTGCTATTTGGCGATATTCTCGCTATTGACCTGACAGATTTGGTTTTGACCCTGCTTGTACTTGTTGGAAGCAGCCTATTCTTATTATCAACCCTCAGACAGCAAATTTTGTTAACACTTAACCCTGCTGTGGCAAAGGTTCAAGGCATCCCAGTTCAGTGGTATCGTTATGGGTTTGTCGTATTGCTGTCATTAGCTGTTGCTGTGGCAATTAAAGCTGTCGGTGTTTTACTCGTCAACGCCTTTTTGGTCATTCCCGCTTCTTGTGCCAAACTGATGAGTCACCACTTTAACCGTTTCTTGTTGTTATCAGTGATTATTGGTGCAACAAGCAGCTTTGCTGGCATAATCGTATCGGGTCTTTTCAACTTTGCCTCCGGTCCTAGTATCGTTCTTGTTCAGTTTGTGGTATTTCTGACAGTTTTCAGTTGGGTCAAGGTGAAGACAAAAGCCGCATAAATTTTTTTCGCTCAGGACTTGCAAAAATCTAAGGAGTTTGCTAAATTAAGTAATCGTGGTCAACAAAAAACACCACGCCGGGATAGCTCAGTTGGTAGAGCAGAGGACTGAAAATCCTCGTGTCACCAGTTCAAGTCTGGTTCCTGGCATACAATCAAATAGCTGAAAGCCTTGGTTTATCAAGGTATTCAAGAAACTCCTAACTAGAACTTATTAAGCTTCTAGTGGGAGTTTTTGCATTTTTGGGCTTGACTTTGACTATGAATTGACTATGATAGCTATATAGAGCAGAGGAATTTTCATATTCATTTTAAGGATATGGTAATGAAAGTAGAACATAAAGCAACTAAAGGTTCAGTCGGTGTTGAGTCATTCCAAGACAGACTGAGACTACGTTTGCCACGTAACCTATATGGGGGGAAACAAAAGTATCTAACTTTGGGAATGGCAGATACACCAGAGAATCGCAAGCTGGCAGAGGCTAAGGCAAAACAGATCGAATCTGATATTGTATTTGAACGTTTTGACCCTACACTAGCTAAATATAAACCTCAAAGTCATTTAACTCTGGTTGTACCCATAACAGAAGGTCAGGAACAGCTAACATTGACTGAGTTATGGGATAAGTACACGGCTTATAAGTCTAAAACTGTAAGTGTAACCACTATTAACAAGGATTTTAAGAAGACTAGAAACCACATTGCTAGTTTGCCAACATACAAGCTTTCAGAAGCAGTAATCATTAGAGACTTCTTACTTGAAAAATTAACCCCTAATGCAGCAAAACGTGTCCTAACTCAATTAAAAGCTTGTTGTGATTGGGCAATAGACTCTGAGTTGATTAGTAGTAACCCATTTGTGGGGATGTCACAAAAAGTAAAAGTAGCTGTGAAAGATGAAGATGAGGCAATCAACCCATTTAACAAAGGTGAGCAAGAACAAATTATCGCGGCGTTTAAGAGGAATATATACTACAGTCACTATACAAACTATGTTAGTTTCCTGTTTATGACAGGTTGTAGGACTTCTGAAGCTATAGGGCTAACTTGGGGTCACATTAATAGTAATTTGACTTTGATTACCTTCAGTGAAGCAGTTGTAGAAGGGAATCGTAAAGACACCAAGACTCATAAAAGCCGCAAATTTCCTATTAATCAATCACTTAAAGAATTGTTACTTTCCATTAAGCCAAACAATCCTAATCCAGAAACACCAGTCTTTAAAGCTCCCAAAGGTGGTTTAATCGATGCTCATAACTTCCTTAATCGTGCATGGAAAACAGTACTGTCTGAGTTAGATATTCCTTACCGTCCTCAGTATCATACACGACATACCTTTATCACAAAGTGCTTAGAAGCTGGTGTGAGTGTTGTACAGGTTGCTAAGTGGGTAGGAAACTCACCAGAGATAATCATGAAACATTACGCAGGCACAATAAGACAGATTCAAGTACCAGAGTTTTAACAGCACTTAAAAATAAAAAATAACAAGGGATAGTAAATATGCATTACTATCCCTTTTTCTTACGTTAGATAATTGCCTTAATAGTACTAACATAACTAAATTAATATTTTTGATTTTAAGGTTAATAAATTAAAGTGTATAAAAAATAGATAATTGCAGTAAATAAAACATTTTTTTTCTAAAAATTGAATGCATTAAGAAAACCGTTTTAATAATACAAATATTTTTTTATATTAAAAATAAAATTAACTGCTCAAATTTTAAATAAGTAAAATAGCGAATTTTGTATACAAGTTTGATAAAAATTATTATTACTCCTTAAGGAATAATTACAAATTTGGATTTGTATGTTTACAATAAAATTTAGATGAATAAAAAACGTTGAGCCTTGAAAACTGCATATTACCTAATCACGCTTTTTTAAAAGCCTGATTATTCCTCTTTTAAAGAGAGGGTTAGCTTTCTATTTAGAAGATAGCTAGGTCGCATTGCTAAAATAAATTTAACCATAATGATAACTATGAGTATTAAGCAAAATTCTCTAACTTGTGTTGTACCAACTCGATTAACCATTAACGATTATGAACTTTTATTGGATGTTGCTAAACAACAGAAAATTACAATTTCTGCTTTACTTAGAAAGTTAGCTATAAAGTATATATATCTACAACATAAAGAAATACCAGCACTTAATAATTAAGTACTGGTATTTCTAATTTTTTACAAGTTCAACTATAACAGTTACTCATAAAAACAATTTACTCATGGATAATAATAATTTTAACAGTTTTCATAATAATGAAACCCAAAAAATAGTTAATTTAAGACAGAATGAGCCTTCTCCACAATTACTATTACTAACATCAAAAAATGACAGTAGTAGCCTTCAAAAAGTTAATCATGAAATTAGTAAGATATCTAGAAATACACAAGGTAAAATTCCACAAGCCGATATTGTAGGTAAACAGATAGCTGAAAAAAATAGAGGTAAATGGATATTTAACGGTGAAGCTAATTGTTGGATGGTTTATGAATTAAAAAAACCTGGTATTTGGAGTCAAGTAAAGGACTATTATGTTGAAGTATTAATCAATAAAGAACTCAAAGAGCAAGAAATAGCTGGCTATGGAAGTTCTAGCTATATAAATAATATCAGGGATAAAATAAGAATGGAATTGATAGAGATGAGTTGGCAAGAAAACTCTCCTAAAAAGTTACTACCATTTCAAAACTGCGTCCTAGAAATAGCTACAGGAAATGTTCTCCATCATTCACCAGACTATAAGTTTACTTGGTGTTTACCGCGTGATTTTGATACTTCTAGTAATGAGTTTCCAGTTATTAATGGGTGGTTAGATGAAGTCACAAACAATAATGAGTCAATCAAAAAAATATTACTAGCTTACTTAGCTGCTATTTTCAAAGGTCGTACTGACCTTCAACTGTTCTTACATTTAATTGGTGCTGGTGGTACAGGTAAAAGTACATTTGTTAGGCTTGCACAAATGCTTGTAGGTGATAATAATATATGTATAACTAATCTCAAAGATTTTTGTAATAATCGGTTTGGAACATCAAATGCTTTCAAAAAGCGACTGGTAGTATTCCCAGATCAAGACAGATATCGTGGAGACTTACAAAAATTCAAGTCCATTACAGGACAAGACTTCATTTTTGCGGAAGAAAAAGGTAAGCAAGGGTTTCAATTCAAATTTGATGGTATGGTCATCATGGCATCAAACGACTCTGTATTTGATACTCGTAACTCATCCTGGTTGACGAGGAGACAGATTTTAGTTCCATTTACAAAAACTATAGATAAAACAAAGCGTAGAGATTTAGAAAAAGAGTTTCAACCTGAGTTGAATGCATTAACTCAATATTTACTGAAGATTTCTGATGAGACGGTTACTCAGATATTGAGGTGTGCAGCCGATAACCCAGAACTAGCTAAACATACTTTAGATCATCAAATAAATAGTAATCCTATTGCTGCTTGGATTGATGAATGTGTTATCCGAGATAGCAGTAGTAAAAGTCCAATAGGGAGTGATAAGACAGATACTAATACTCTATTTGGTAGCTATACTCAATGGTGTTTTAAGTGTGGTAGCACTGCTCAAAGTTTGCCTAAATTTAGCCCTAATCTATTAGATTTTTGTAACTCTACCCTTGGGTGGTCTGATGTTATAAAGCTACCACGTACCAACAAAGGTTATTTTATTAATGGCTTGAGATTACGTCAACTGGATAAGGATGACCATATTCCTTCACCACTAGCAGTTAGTGTAGAGCCAAACCTACACAGTGAAGAGTGGGGTGTAGCATCCTAACTCAGTTAGGATAAGGGTTGTGTAGGTTGTGTAGGGTTTGAGCATTATTCCTTATATATTGAGGAATGATGCTCTAACTTGAAAGGATATTAGATAATCACAAAAAGATATATCTATAACCCTACACACTCTACATAACCCAGTGAGTATAAGGGTTACAACACTACACTTGACTCTGCACAGTGTAGTGTTAACAATACACACCTAAAGTAATCTAGGCACTCATAAGTAATATAAGTAACTTCACTCAGGCACTTTCTAAGTATTAAGAGTTACTCTCCTAAGAATGAGAGTATCAGTAGTATCAATTGAATATGGATATTGCAAGAGCAATGTATAAAGGTGGCAAAATTATTCATGCAGATGAATGTGACTTTGCTTCCTATAAAAATTTAGGTTTACTTTGTCCTTTCTGTAAACAAGAAGTTTATTTAAGGAAGGGTAATATTAGAAAACCTTATTTTGCTCATTTTCATGCCACTTGTTCTAGACAAGTAGAAGAATGTGAACTGAGAGCATCAGTTTATAGTACCAGTACAAAAATTAGTAGTTTCATTCAAGATAGAACACAAAGATTACAGATATTTCAACAACACTTCTTAAGTATGATTTATGTAGAAAAAAATAAAATTATTGAAGATTACCAATTTAATAATTGGATTACTTTAGTTAAAGGTGAGAATAATGACGCAATTAATAATATTAGTAAAGTTTGTAGAGAATTTTTTCTTAAAAATTATAAAGAAATAGAGAAAATATACACTAGTTTACGAATGTAAAACTACTATTATAGTTCTTATATACAACTAACTTAATTACTTTTACCTTTAATTAATTAAATAAAAAAATATTTAAATTACTACTATTATCTTTATTTTATAAAGTATTACTAATGTATGTAATTTAAACTATCTAGCTTATCACTAATTAACTTAATTAACTAAAGCGCCGCTATTATTTTTCTATCTCTATCGCTAGTTATTCCAATGTAATAAGTTCATTATGGTATTGATTCACCTTAATTCTACAAACTTAATTACAATAAAAAAGATAAATAATTGGAGCTATTAATGTATATTTTTTATCTGTAATATTCTTCTAACGTAAGAGTAGTTACTGGAATTACTATTCTCGCCGCTTAACGCACTTAATTTAACTTTAGTACAACTAAGCTTACTGATTTTAGGTGGTGTTACTTGAGCCAATAACGTACTTCTTTAGTTTTTAGATGTAAAGCAAATCATGCATCTATAAAATTAATTTATAACTTATATTTTTTCTAAATTTTGATGACTAGCAAAAAAGAGGATATATACTAATTGTATATATCCTTTAATAGTTAAAATTCTTTTTATTAATTAGTTACTATAATACACAAAATCTTTTCACCATATTATTCGTCGTCATCATTAGATAAAATATAAAAACTATTATCATAATTATTAGACCTAGGCTTGTATCGAGAATATATTTTTTCTAACTCTCCATATAGTTCTTCAACTGATTGAGGGTAACATTCATCGTGTGTTTTATATCTTTTTTCTAACCATTCTACCACTATATCGCTATTCGAGATATTACGAATTATAGCTTCTGATTCTATTCTGTAACTTAAATATTCAGTTAATTCAATTGTTATTGTATTTTTTTTGTTGTTCATAATCATCATCGCTTATTTCTTAACTAGATTTTTTACTTGATTGACTTCATTTGGGCACTTGGTTTTTAACTCATTAAGTGCTTCCCTGATGAGTGTACTAGTGTTTTGACCGCGTAATGCAGCCCATAAACTTAATTCATAATGTTCTAATCCTGTTACTCTAAATGTTATGTATTTAGCCATTTATTATGTTGAAAAACCACATCTATATTGTAATATTTTTAATTTGTGTTGTGTTGTAATTTCAAATTAAATAATAAAAAATAATCCATTAGAGGTAGATGCTATGTCTCTAGCCAGAATAGGATTCATAAATATGCTGATAAACTTCCAAGCACTTTTTTTCATACAATTCTGATGAATAACTGGCTGGTAGTTTATCCAAAATATCTTTAATAGTTACTTCTACACTTGCCCTAGTTTGCTGACGTTTACGCCAATCTAAAACTAACTTCTCGCGCTTTAAAGTTTCTAATAGTTCTTTGGCTACTTGTTTTACTTCCTGTTCTTCCTGTTGCGTTAATTTTATTTCTGTGTTTTTCAGCAAATCAAAAACTGCTAGTTCCTCTTCTGTCAAATTTTCAGAAATGGCACGTTTATCTTCTGTCTTTAAATCTTGGGCAAATGCTATCAATTCATTGAAGAACCACTCAACGTTACGAGAACCCGCGTTATACTCATCAATCATTTTCTGGAATTTTTCTAGATAATTGATGCGAGTTCTGTTTAATTGCACCATCTGCTGTAATTTGTGGTTAACTGTCCCTTTGAGTTTTTCTGCTTCTGTATGTTGATAACCTGTTGCAAATTTGGCTTGCAGTGCATCAAAATCTAACTGGCTTAAATCAACGAGTTGTCTGGGATTGCTAGGAATTATAAATTCTCCAGCAGTAATGGAATCATCTAATATTTCCCCTACTGTGTCCATCACATTAGATATATCGTTATCTGGTGTTTCAAGACGGATTTTTTCTGCGAGTCTTTCTAAAAGTGCTTGAGTTTTGGAAAATTCATTAGCAGTAGTATCAGGAAGGATGCCTTTATAAAGACGGGTGACGTTCCTGGTGATAGAAAAATAGGTGCGTTTGGAGTCATCGTTAACTAAAATAGCTTCTACCGCATCATCCCAAACTTTGGTACGTGCAAATGCATTTTGGGTGGTTTCTAACTTGCTAAAATTAATTCCTTTAGCAGTGCAGAATTCTGTAGCTTCTGCGATCGCCAATCTTAATTGTTCTACTAAAGCCGATTTATCTTTAACTGGGGTATCTCCTTCTGTAACTCCACCACCAGAAGCAGAACCATAGATAGCGAGTGCTTGCTGTAAATTCTTGAAGACTCCTATGTAATCTACTATGAGTCCATTAATTTTATTTTGAAAAACACGGTTAGCCCTAGCAATAGTTTGCATGAGGGTATGGTTCTTCATAGGTTTGTCTAGGTAGATAGTAGAACAACTGGGGACATCAAACCCAGTTATCCACATTGCACAAACAAACACTATACGTAGTGGGTGAGATGAATCTTTAAATTTTTCATCTAATGCAGGAGACTCACTCACTAACCTTTTACGGTGAGGAGTGATATCTAGTCCCTTTTTTTGGAACTCTTCCACTTCATTCTGAGACGGAGAGATGATGACTGCCATGTCAGTCTCTTCTATATATTTAATAGTGACAGATAATTTCTTTTGTTCAAATTCACTCAAGTTATTTTCAGCTAGCTGAACTTTTAAATTTTGTAAATACTGTTGCCAGTGGTGCTGGACTTTGTTGTACATCTTAACTGTAGTAAAGCGATCAATACTCACTATCATTGCTTTACCTTGGTAGCCCCGCCCCAGATAGTGAGTGACTATATCTTGAGCAATTTTATTTAAACGGTCATCTCTGGTAATTAATTGATATTCTCTAGCACATTGTCTTTCTAGTTTACGTTCTTGCTCTTCATCCAGCATCGCTGACTCAATGATTTCTTCTATATCTTCATTGAGTTCATCATTGGTCAGTTGCAGTTCTGGGATACGGTTTTCATAGTAGAGTGGAACTGTTGCCCCATCTTCTATTGATTGTTTGAAGTTGTAAATGCTGATGTAGTCACCAAAAGTTTTTTTAGTTTCTTGTTCCCCGATCATTAAGGGTGTACCAGTAAAACCAATAAAAGCTGCATTGGGTAAAGCATTCCTCATGTTGAGGGCAAATGTATCATACTGGCTACGGTGAGCTTCATCTGCAATGACTATAATGTCTGAACGTGGAGAAATGAGGGGATATGTTCCACCTTTTTCTATACGAAACTTCTGAATCATCGTGAAGATGTAACGATGATCTTCATTGAGAAGTTTCTTTAGGTGTTCCCCATTGCTTGCTCTGACATTTTTTTCTATTTCTGTAACTGCACCAGCATAAGCAAAGTTTTTATAGATTTGTTCATCTAAATCTTCTCTATCTGTGATAATCACAAATGTCCAGTTACCATAGAGTTTTCTGAGTACTTTCTGGGAGAAAAAGACCATTGAGTAGCTCTTACCACTCCCTTGGGTATGCCAGAATACTCCTAGTTTCCCTTTGTTGGATTTAATTTGCTGAACTGCTGTAACTGCTTGGTTGACACCTAAGTACTGGTGATTTTTAGCAATAATTTTAACTAAGCTACCTTTAGCTAAATAAAAGAAAATAAAATTCTCTACTATATCTAGTAATTTAGTTTTCTCACAAGTGCCTCTGATAATAGTGTCTAGGGAAACAATACCCTCTTCCCCTTCACTGTTGATTTTCTTCCACTCAGAGAAATGATCCCATTTAGCAGTTAAGCTACCAATACGGCTTTTAGTTCCATTGGAGAGAATAATGAAGGCATTGTACCAAAACAGTTGGGGGATGGTTTGCTTATAATCTGTGAGATTGTTTTTATAAGCAAGTTCTAATCGTTTGTGATGTGCCTTAAGTTCAATGAAGACTAGAGGTAAACCATTGACAAACCCTACTAAGTCAGCACGTCTGGTGTAGATTTCTCCTGTAACCCAGAATTGGGAAGCAAGAAAGAAATTATTATTCTCCGGTTTATTCCAGTCTATGACTTTGACTGTTTCTGTTTGGTCTTCACCATCATCATTTTTGAAGCTAACTTTCACCCCATCCTTGAGGAGTTGATAGATTTGGGAGTTAGCATTGGCTAAACTCAAGGTGCTTCTGTCACGAGTTAATTCTTCTATGGCAAGTTGGATAGCTTCTGTTGGTATATTAGGATTTAACTTTTGTAAAGCTGTCCTCAGTTTGGGAATTAAAACGACTTCACCCTTTGTCTCTCGCCCTACTGTACTGTTTATACCAAAGTTTTCATTATAACAGTTGGCTGTTTCCCAGTGGAGTTGAGAGAATAGCTCAATGGTTGCATTCTCTAAAGCTTCTTCTGAGTCAGGATGAGGAGGGTGCATAGGTAAGTGTATTTAGATGGAGTTAGTATTGATTTATATTTCCACTATGCACCATCATGTTAGTAACCCGCCATATTAGGCGGCTACATCTTCTGTTGTATTGATATCCAGATGTTCTACATCTATTTCACCTGAGATGAGTTTGGGAAGGAGTAGATCACGGGTTTTGCAGAGGTTTAAGTTTTTCTCTGTAAGAATTTCAAGATTGCGGAATATAGGTTGAACAAATTTTTCAAAACTTTGTACAAGTATTGAATTTGGGGCAACTATTTTGAGGTTATGCATATCTTCTTTAGTCACAGACTTGAAGATAGTACCTCCTCCCATTAAATCTTCTTCTTGAAATTTATCTTTCAACTGTTGAAATACAAATAATTGATTGGCACTCTTACTACGGATGGCACATAAACCACGACCAATGATAATTTTCTTATTTGCAAGATTAATACGTCCAACTGGCGCTCTAACACTAAACAAAATATCTCCAGCTTCAGCAATACGATTTTGTACAGTGCAGAAAATACGGTCAATTGGAAATCTATCGCCAAAATCTGTTACACCTTGATGAAACGGTAAACCTTCTTGATTTTGATTGTAGAATTCAGACTTAGGAGATTGACCCATAGTAATGTTGCAAATGTCACTAAGTTTTTTAACCTCCCAACCTTCAGGAATCAGTCCCAATTCTGAATCAACCATTTTGGTTTGTTCATGACCAGGGAAGCGGAATTTGACAAACCACTCATGGTAGAGGGTTTGTGCCATTTCTTCTAATATTTTGATGCGTCTTGTGTTGTTTTCAATTAGGTCATCATAGGCTGAGAGTATGGCGGTGATTTTCTTCTGCGTGGGGAGTGGGGGGTAAGTGATTGGAATGCTGCGAATAATTGTAGTATTTAAATTTGCTAACGTTGCACCAACTGCCTGATTGTAAATCCAAGCTATGACTTTAGATTCGCCTAGATAGTAGTAAAGAAAATTTGGATTAAGTACAGAATTACCCAAGCTGATACGCAAGCAACCTGTCCCACATAGCCAACCAGCTTCTCGATCATTTATTAAAGCACGACGACCAATATCACCTCTGCGACCATAAACAATATCACCCTTTTTAAGCCTATGTTGAGCAAGACGTTCTACATCTTTTTCACCAATTCGAGCAATTCCTTCTACTGATATTTTTGCATCAATAATGTCTTTGGGCATGACAACTGGCAAGCCCTCATCTTGATAATCAGATTGATGTAGTTGTGAGCCAAAAGGCTCTGTACGAATAATGCCCTTAACTTCATCACAAATTTCTCCAAGGGTACGTCTAACCCATATCATTAAACTATTCTCTCCCACAACATTTTTGATTATCTCGCGCCTTTTGTAATCTTTCGAGTATTTGCATCACTACAGTCTCACCATCCAGCACTTCTCCCCGTTCAATTTCCCCAAGTCCTACTTCTACCTTTTGACGAGTTTCTTCTATCCACTCTTGATAACCCTTGTCCCATTCTTCCAGTAATTTTAAAGCCAGCCTAATCACCTGTTCAGTATTTTCATATCTACCAGTTGCAACTTTCTCTTGAATTTTTTCTTGCAACCTAGCAAAAACAACTTCACCATCAGTTACTTGTCCTTTAGCAATTTGTTCAGTTCCCACAGCAATTTTCTGACGTAATTCTTCAATGCGCCGTTCTCTTTCTTGAAGCAACTTAAAAGCTTCATTAATCACATCCTCTGCACTAGCAAACCTACCCGTTGCAAGTTGTGCTTGGATAAATTGCTCGATTTCTGGCTTAAGTGTGATATTCATAACTATTACCTCAGCTAAAATAAAGTTGTTTTGTAGGGTGTGTTATACCGAAGGCTAACGCACCATCCTAAATTTTTAGTGCGTTAAAACTAAAGTTTATAACGCACACTACCAGAGTGAAGCTTATTTACTTACATCACAAACTAATCTTTTAAATAAAGACAGAGAAATAATAGTTGTATTCAACAAAGTTTGCGCTTCATTAAAATCAGCATCACCTGTAATAAAAAAATCTGCCTCTGCTGCAATAGCACAAGCTAAAAACTTGGCATCTTTCCTATCTCTGGAAAAATCAACCTCCACATCCACATTAATTAGTGTTGTCACAGAATCAATCAAATAAACCCATCTTTGGTATTGTGCCTCAGTTAACTTTAAACGAGGACGCTTTAAAACCTCCTTATATTCTGCTAGTATTTCTGCTGATACAACCCACTCAAAATCTGAATTAGCAACCACAAATAAAATTACTGCTTCTGGATTTTTATCAGCTATAGCAGCAGAAACTAGGATATTAGTATCAATAATAACCTTCATTCCCCTCGCCTATATGCTTCAATTTCTGCTGCTATCTCTTCCTCAGTCAAGGGATGATCTGCGTGTGTCGCTTGTATTTCTTTGAATAATTTTTTTAATTCTGCTGCTAAAGTAGCTCTTTGATTATCCTCAGCTAAAATAATCACCTCAACTTTCTGTCCTGGTTGAAATGGTAAATCAGATAATACTAGCTGCTTTGGATCTGTAATGGTGATGTAGGTTTTATAGGCGTTCATTATTTATCCTGCTCAACTTTTATCTAACTTTGTTCTAACAATTTCGCCACATTCTCAGCAATTCTCTCCTCTAACTCCCTTGCTTCGACATTCAAAACTTCCAATTCCTCATTCAACTCTTCCAACTTTTCAGCAAAATCAAAATCTTCAACTACCCTTTCAGCAACACCTACATAACGTCCAGGGTTCAGACTCCATCCCTGTGCTTCTATTTCCTGAAGAGTTCCTACTTTACAAAGTCCAGGTACATCAATATATTGACCTTGTGGAAATTTCTCATCCAGCAATGATTTGCTATTATTAGTAATCTCTACTGGTTCACCCCTATACAGCCGCACAATATTCGCCAAAAATTCAATCTGTTCTGGGCTAAACTCCCGATGGGCACGGTCAATTTGACGGTAAATGTGCCTAGCATCCAGAAATAATACTTTATCTCTGCGGATAGTATCTGCTTTACCCTTATCTAAAAACCAAAGAGTACAGGGAAGAGTGACTGTGTAGAAGAAATTAGAACCTACAGCAATCATCACATCCACAGCATATGATTGAATAAGTTTCTGCCTAATATCTAACTCTGAACCTCTAGCATCACTAGCAGAGTTAGCCATGACAAATCCAGCCCTACCTGTTTGATTTAAAGCACTCCAGAAAAAGTGAATCCACAGGTAATTAGCATTATCAGCTTTGGGCATCCCAAATTCTTGAACGCGGGGATCTCCCTTCATTTTTTCTTTATCCACCTTATCTACATTAAATGGTGGATTTGCCATCACAAAGTCAAACTTATCTACAGATTTGTGAATATCTTCATAGTAAGTATTACTCTGTTTGATATCTCCTGAAATTCCATGTACAGCTAAATTCATTCTGCATAGCCGTACAGTTTCTCCAACTTTTTCTTGACCATAAATACTAATTTCTGTGTTAGGGTTCTTTTTGTGTCTTTCTACAAAAGATGCACTCTGGACAAACATACCTCCAGAACCACAAGCAGGATCATATATCCGCCCATGATAAGGTTCAATCACTTCTACAATCAACTTAACTACAGAAGTAGGAGTGAAAAATTCTCCTCCCTTCTGTCCTTCACTCATAGCAAACTTACCCAGGAAATATTCATAAATTTTGCCAAAGACATCTCCTGGTAAGTCTGTTCCTAACTCAACTTGATTAAAATTTTTGAGTAAGTCAGCTAATAAATCATTCTCTAAACGATTGTAGGTTTTAGGTAAGACATCCTTTAATTCTTCATTTTCAGCTTCAATACCTCGCATGGCATCATTGATTGCCTTACCAATATCTGAATCTCCTGGTAAATTCAGCAGTGTAGAGAATCTTGCTGATTCAGGTAAGTACAGTACACCTTTTGCTTGATAATCTGTTTTACTAATGCCACGTCTTCTACTACCTGTGTTTTTTAACTCTTCCTCAACTTTGGTAAACTTCCAGTCTGCATAACGTAGGAAGATTAACCCTAAGACTGGGATGGAATATTCACTAGACTTCAGTTTAGAGTTAGCCCTTAGTTCATCAGCAGCATCCCATAAACGTTTTTCTAAATCGGTAGTGTTAGCAGGCATAGGAGAAAGGTGATCAGAATAATCCAAGCTAATGCATTATAAAATTTGTTAATACCTTTCGACACTCAATTATGTATAAATTTTAGCTTTAGAGATTTTAAGAATACAAAAAGAAAGGTTAGTCTCTACCAACAGTACACCAGGGCTGATAATCATCTATATGCAGCATCGTATGGCTTGATATTACATAGCACAGGGTTTGAGGTTTTGGTGCAACAGTTCGTGAGTGCGATCAGCTGAGTCCTGAGCCTGCGGCACGGCTTTGCCGAACGGACACGCTGCGCGAACGCTGCGCCGTAGGCGATCGCCCAAAAAAGGAGTCATTCAGTTTATTAGGTATAAATCATGTAAATTCACGCATTGGCTTAGTAAGCCTTAGACAGCTATTGTTCTATACTTAAGCTGCTGGTTGTGACTATATTAAGTTATGCCGGATGATGACTGGAGACAACAGGAAACTACTATAGCCATTGCTAACGATGAGACTGGAGAATGGCAGTTTTTTACATTTCCTACATGGGAAGAAGCAAGAGTTGCTGTTAATGTAGCTAGAAGTGAAGGTAAAGCGGCTGTTTTCTATGACGGTGCTACTCTTCCAGAACCTCCAGAATTACCTATGCCTCCAGAACCCCCAAAGGATTGACTATGGTTTGACTATGAATATTAATGACTATGAGCGACTATTCTTAATTAGTAAGCTTTTCAGTAATCAAGACAGAGGACTGAAAATCCTCGTGTCACCAGTTCAAGTCTGGTTCCTGGCATAACACTAAAACCTTTGAAAATCTTATGTTTCAAGGGTTTTGTTCTTTGAAGCGAGATCGCATTGATTGTCAGGAATGTTAAAGGCTATCTGACCAAGCCCGCAATACTTGTTGGGAATAGGGGGACAGAAGAATTATCTTATACATATTTTTTCCCCTACACCTTTACCCCCCTTGCCCGTAGGGCATTGACTGATGAACTAAGCATTGATTGAGTGTACGATCGCTTTAGTCGCTAAAACATAGGAGCGGAGAAGCTCAAGGTATTCTGTCACGACTTCACGCCTACACCAGCAGAGGAAAAACAATGACGACACTGCTAATTCAAAGCATGAGCGTCCCACTGACGGTTAATCTTCCTGCGCTCAAATCGATGAGTGTTGAACAATTCTACGAATTCTGTCTAGCCAATCGCGATTTGAGAATTGAGCGTAATGCCAGTGGAGAAGTTATCATTATGCCACCGGCTTTTTCAGATACTGGTAATCGCAACATTAAAATCGCTCAACAATTGGCAAATTGGGCAGAGCAAGATGGCACAGGTGAAACATTTGACTCCAGTGCAGGCTTTACCTTGCCCAATGGAGCAACCCGCTCCCCGGATGCCTCGTGGATTAAACTAGAGCGCTGGAATGCCTTAACTGAAGAACAAAAATCCTCATTTGCTCCAATTTGTCCAGATTTTGTGATTGAGTTACGGTCTTCTAGCGATACTGTTAGTGGATTGCAAAACAAGATGCAGGAATATATTGACAACGGTGCATCACTAGGCTTATTGATTGATCGCAAAAACCGCAAAGTCTACATCTACCGCCCGAATCAAGAACGGGAAATCTTGGATAATCCCGAAACAGTGAGCGGCGCTCCAGAGTTACCAGGATTTGTCTTGCGGATGGCAAAAATTTGGTAATTGATATTATTGTTTGGAATAAGTTTTAGCGCGATCAACTTTGCTCGAGTCGTTAACTCGCTTGTCAACTATGCAGAAATAACGGTAGCACTAGCTTCTCATCGCTTCGTTTCGCAATTTGGAACTGGCAGGTGTTTTTGTGCCAGCAGTTGTTGAGTAACAAATTGTTTTGTCGTCCTTGCCGTGCTATCAAATTTAATGTCAACCTGATGAGTGAATCAGGTTTTTAGAAAGCGATCGCTTTTAATGAGTAGTAATAATCGAACTCGAAAAATCCTGCTGTTATCAGCAAATCCTAAAGGTACCAGCCGACTTCGTCTGGATGAGGAGATGCGCGAAATTAAAGAGGGATTAAAACGAGCAAAAAAGCGCGATCGCTTTTCGATAGATAGGGCAGAAGCAGTACGCTACAGAGATATACACAGAGCTATTCTGGAATATGAACCGCACATCATTCATTTTTCTGGGCATGGTTCTGGAGAAGAAGGATTGGTATTTGAAGATGAAACGGGTCAAATCAAGTTAGTTGATGCAGAAGCTTTGGCGGGATTGTTTCAACTGTTTGCTGACCAAGTTGAGTGTGTTGTCCTTAATGCTTGTTATTCAGAGTACCAGGCAAGAGCGATCGCACAACATATTCATTATGTCGTAGGCATGAGTCAGGCAATCCAAGATAAAGCAGCAATTGAATTTGCTGTGGGTTTTTATGATGCACTGGGAGCAGATAAGAGTTATGAGTTTGCTTATAAACTAGGTTGTAGTCTCATTCAGGTAGCAGGGATTCCACAACAGCTCATCCCTCAACTTATGACTCAGAATAATTTACAATCCCAACGTTCAAAAGAAACACTACCTGGTAATTATACACCAAAACCAGATAAAATCATATATATTGAACGACCGCCCATTGAGGAGAAAAGCTTTGGTGCGATTGTACAACCAGGGGCGCTGATTCGCCTGAAAGCACCCCAGAGGATGGGAAAAACTTTACTATTGGAGAAAGTACTCAACCATGCGAGAGAGCAGGGTTATCAAACAGCTAAATTAGATTTGAAACTTGCTGATACTGATACCTTAACTAGCTTAAAAAGTTTCTTGCAGTGGTTATGCGTTGATGTTTCTGACAGTTTAGAACTTCAACCCAAAGTGGACGAATACTGGCAAGATATCTACGGGCTGAATAAAAACTGTACTCGTTACTTTCAAAAGTATTTACTCTCAGATATCAAAACTCCTCTAGTCTTTGCTATAGATAATTTTGAACGGCTATTTGAATATCCTGATATTTTCTCTCCATTTTGCTTACTTCTGCGGAGTTGGTATGAAACAGCGAAACAAGGGGACAGAGTTGGTAATATTTGGAAGAAACTGCGGTTAGTTGTCGTTCATTCCACCGAAGTTTATCCATCCTTGGATACCAATCATTCACCGTTTAATGTTGGGTTAGCGATAGAGTTACCCGAATTTAACCTTTCTCAGGTCATAACTCTTGCCAACCAGTATGAATTAGATGGACAGTTGGGAGAAGATGGATTGATTCAGTTGATGGGGTTGGTAGGAGGACACCCATATCTTATACAGCAGGCTTTAGCCAATCTCAAGAGTCAGCAAATAACTCTAGAACAACTTTTAAGCCTTGCGCCGACGGAACAGGGAATTTTTAGCGACCATCTGCGACAGCAACTATGGAATTTACAACATAATCCTCAGTTAGAATCAGCTTATAAAAAAGTGGTGATGGCAGATGAACCTATGAGACTTGATGCGGAAGTTGGGTTTAAACTGCACAGCTTGGGGTTAGTGAAACTCTCTGGTAATGATTGCGTTCCCAGTTGCGATTTATATCGTCAGTACTTCTTAATGCGTTTGGGGTAAACTATGGTTGACCAATACATCTTCTCTGGAAGTTTACCGGAAGAAGCCACCACTTATGTGACGCGAGAAGCTGATGGCGAATTGTATGAAGGACTCAAGGCGGGTAAATTTTGTTATGTGCTGAACTCCAGACAAAGTGGAAAGTCCAGCTTGCGAGTCCGAACCATGCGCCGATTACGAGAGTCTGGCGTAGAATGTTGTGCTATTGACCTTTCTGCTGGAGGTATTCAGAATGTTCCACCAGAACAATGGTATGCAGATTTGATTGATACGCTGATTGAGAGTTTTGGATTGGATGTAGAATTTGGGGATTGGTGGTCACAAAATCAATTAAATTCGCTTGTCACGCGATTTCGGAAGTTTCTTGAAGAGATACTACTTGCTGAGATTAAAGAAAATATTGTCATTTTTATTGATGAGATTGATAGTGTTCTCAGCCTGAATTTCCCCACAGACGACTTCTTTGCATTTATCCGTGCCTGTTACAATCAGCGTGTTGATAATCCTGAATATAATCGCCTCACCTTTTGTTTGTTGGGAGTCGCATCACCAAGTAATTTGATAGAAGATAAGAAGCGCACCCCGTTTAATATTGGGAAAGCTATCTCTCTTAAAGGATTTCAATTGCACGAAGTTGAACCGTTAGAGAAGGGATTGCACGGAAGGTATTCTGATTCTCAAGCAGTGATGAAAGAAATCTTACACTGGACGGGAGGACAACCGTTTCTGACGCAAAAGCTGTGTCAGTTTATGGTGGAAGAGTCAGAAACAGATAATCCCCGTACTGTTGAACAGGTTGTGCGATCGCGCATTATTGAGAATTGGGAACCCCAAGATGAACCAGAACATCTGCGAACTATTCGAGATAGGATTCTCAGGGATGAACAACGCGCATCTTATTTGTTGGAATTGTATCAGCAAATTCGGGTAACGGAGGAGCAATCTGAAGTTACAGCAGATGATACTCTGGAACAAAGTGAACTACAGCTTTCAGGATTAGTCGTTAGACAACAAAATAAGTTAAGAGTTTACAACCCAATTTACAAGGAGATTTTTGACGCCAACTGGATTGAAAACCAATTAAAGAATCTGCGTCCTTACTCCGAAAGTTTTAGGTTTTGGGTGGCTTCTGGAGGAAGCGATGAGTCACGATTGTTGAGGGGGAAGGCATTACAAGAAGCTGAAGAATGGGCAAAGGATAAAAACTTAAGTTATCAGGATAAACAGTATTTAGCAGCTAGTAAAGAGAAAGAAATTCAAGAGGAAATTGCTGCTAAGGAACAAGAAGCTGCTTTGGAGAGAGAAAGGAAGGATAGGGAAGCGGCTGAGAAAAGAAATCAATTACTCAGTGAAGCTAATAGAAAAGCTCAACGACGAATTAAAGTTGGAGTTGCTGTCTTGGTTGTTACAGTGCTAGGAGCAGCAACTGTAGGGCTATTGTCCAAAAAGCAACTTGATGAAACTCACGAAGAAGTTGAGGCTGTTCAACACTTAAACAAACTAGCTGGAAAATTACAAGAACAGAGTAACTTGAATCTAGATCAATTTACCTTCGATTACAACAAAGCTTTAAGGTTATCTGCCTTATCTTTTAACATCAATAATCACCAACTGAAACAAGCATTAGTATTTGCTGCTAGTTCCCAAGCAGATCAACAGCTAAAAAAGCCAAAAGAAGCAGAACAAGAAATTAACAAAAGCCAGGAAAATTTATCGAAGGCAGATAAAAAAGCTTTAGATTCCAGTCAGGGTTTACAAATTCAAGTATTATTTTATAAATTTCAAGGGAGTTTACTAGCTCAAAGAAAAGAAACACAACAGAGAGCTATTGAATCTTACACTATAGCATTTAATCTTTTAAAGAAGCATCCAAAGGAAACTGATTTTACCAAAGGTAATCAGTTGCTTACAGCCGAAAATATTGAATTAGTTCATCGAGGTTTAATAAAAGTGCTCTCCCAAAGTAACACAGAAGAAGAATTGAGAAAACAGGTTGAACAATCTCTGACCCAACATTTATATGCTCAACTTGAAAATTCTTTAAAATCAAAAAATTGGGAAGCAGCAGATAGACAAACATTCCCACTCATACTCAATATTGCTAAAAGAGAAAAAGAACCATGGTTAGATGAAGACAGCATTAATGGTGTTTCTTGTCCAGACCTGCAAAAAATAGACCAACTTTGGGTCACCAATTCAGACAAACGTTTTGGCTTTAGTGTACAAAAAGAAATATGGATTAAGACTGGGAATCGATTGGGTATAAAAAAACAAGACTGGACAAGCAAAGATTACAGAAACTATATTCGGTTTGCCAAGGCAGTTGGATGGTATAGAAAAACTAGGGATGATGAACGTGGTGGGGGTGGAGACAGGTTGGTGAGAAGTTACGAAGAACTGTTGCACGGTATAAAAAGTCATCCACAAGTTGTGGGGAGCCTACCATTCTTTGGGTCGGTACCAGGCTCACTGTCGTGGGGCCTTGGGGGCTGGGATAATCTTTTTCTACTCGATATTTATAGCAGGTATGGATATCTTCTTCTCTCGCATTGCGACTTGTAAAGTGTAGCATGTAGTGCGATTCGTTGGCTAGAAACCAGTCAGATTAAGGATTTGGAGGACTAGCCGCTAGGTAAAAAAATAGGTTAATTACCTTGACAAATGTAGAATTATATAGGTGAGGCAATAGAAGCCAAGTCCTATCCCACAGGTGCAGTGGTGACAGCGTATCCCTCAGCCCTGAGACTAGTTATTAAAGAGTTGAAGCAGGGATAAAAGGAGGTAACCCGGAACCGACAAGAACATGAGCGCTGTTATACCTTCCTGTTTGCACAGAAATTACAGCAGTTTGCAACGCGTAGGAGGTACACAACCTAGACTTCACGCGCCAGATATGAAACCTGTTTGACTCCTGACTCCCGTCGGCTGACCCTCTCTTAAGCCTGACTCCTGACTCCTCAATTCTGCTGTATCATCGCCATTGAGGATTTTGTCATTTACCAAGCGCGAGACACTCACGCCACCATGTACCATCAGCAAAAGCGCCTCAGAAATTATCGTTTGAGGAAGTTTCCCAGTTTCTTTGACCAATTCCTCCAATACAACTCCCGCCTCTTGGTCATAACTTTTCCCGCTCTCCCAATACCGTCGCCCATTCTTATCCACCTTCCAGACACTTACCTCTTCCTCTTCCGCCAGGAGTTCGCGCTCCATTTTCCGCATCAGCTTGGCGTCGTCCATCTTGGCTTGCACAGCCTCTTGAGTCACCATTACACCAGTAGCGGTAAAGTAATCTCGTACAGGCTCCATCATTGGTGTGACTAACTGAAGCGCCATAATAGTCCCAACCTGCCATAACACCAATGGCAACCGGACAAGCTTTATCCGTTTATTCGCGTCGCGTTCTGTTAAACCGTTTTCTTGCAAATACTCTTGCCACTTGCGCTTGTTCTTGCCACACTCTTGCTTCTTATCCGCCAATTGCTGTGCTATCTGCCGACTTGCATCCGCCTCTATCTTAAGCAGTTGCTGAATTGTAGGATTTTTTTGTAAATTTTCTTCAGAAGCGATCGCAGTTGAGTCAATAAATGAATAATTAGTTCAAAGCTTGTGCGATGGCACGGAATGCCCCCCAAGGGGATCGCACCACTACCACTACATTTTGGATCGCTCGGTTCGCCAGACACGGATCTATAGATGTAGGCTGATAGATGACATTCTCCTCACTCCTGCGAATGCTACTATGAATCCCCTAACCCTTGACCTTCGCCCTGTCATTCGCCTCACTCACGAACAATTCGAGCAAATTGCTCTTGCTAACCCCGACTTACGGATAGAACTTAGTGCTGATGGAGAGTTATCTATTATGCCTCCCACTGGCGGAAATACGGGCAGACGCAATGCTGATCTTACAACTGACCTCAATTTGTGGAACCGTCAAACTCGTTTAGGCGTTGTCTTTGATTCCTCTACCATTTTTCGCTTACCCAACGGTGCAGAACGTTCCCCTGATGCTGCTTGGATAATCCTAGAACGCTGGAATGCTCTCACCCAAAAAGAACAAGATTCTTTTCCCCCACTTTGTCCTGATTTTGTCATTGAATTGCGCTCCAAAACTGATTCGCTTAAACCCTTACAAGCAAAAATGCAGGAATATCAGGACAACGGCTGCCGTTTGGGTTGGCTGATGAACTACCAGGATCGGCAAGTCGAAATTTATCGTCCTCAACGCGAAAAGGAAGTCCTGCAATCGCCTCAAACCCTGTCTGGTGAAGAAGTTTTACCAGGGTTGGTTTTAGATTTACAAATGATTTGGGAATGAACTCGTTACAGTCAAAAGATAATGCACATTTGATAATTTTTGTCAATGCGCGAGTCCTAAGATATTCAATTATTATTAAGTCATATTATTAAGGAAAGTTGCAAAAGTCGTGAGTTGAACGGCTGAGCCAATTTGCCTACTTTCTCCAAAAAAAGTAAAGGAATGAGCGATGACAGAGGCAAGAAACGTACTCGGCGGAAACCTAGAAATATGCTGCTCTTCTCCCATGACAGGATATTACCGTGATGGGTTTTGTCGTACAGGAGGTATGGATTTTGGGTCGCACGTTGTTTGCTCCCAGGTAACAGCAGAATTTCTTGAGTTTACCAAATCCCAAGGAAATGACCTGAGTAGCCCTATGCCAGAATATCAATTTCCTGGTCTAAAACCAGGCGATCGCTGGTGTTTATGTGCTGAACGCTGGAAAGAGGCTCTTGAAGCTGGCGTTGCTCCCCCCGTCGTCCTCTCGGCGACCCATCCTAGAGCTTTGGAAGTGGTTTCCCTGGATGATTTGAAAAAACACGCCTTAACTTCCTCCTAAATAAAATCTCAAATTGGTTTGACTCAGCAGCTCAAGTAGTGCCCGATATAGTGTCTGTAACTTAACTTAAGAGCGATTTTCATAGCTTCAATTACAGTCATAATCGAGCAAGACTTGCAGTGGGCGCAGAAAATTAAGCAATGGTTACAGTCGTTGTTGTCATCAATATACTTATCTCGCTAACTCTTCTCTATGTAGCTTGGCGAGTACGGCGATTCAAAAGGCGACTGACGAGAATAGCTAATATGTTCGTTGCTGCTGAACGTAGTTCCCATGCGGTACTATTTGGAGCACCCGAAGCTATTTACATGGGTCAGCGAAATCTTCATAATCTGCGGCAGGGAAACCAACCACCACGGCTACAAATCCAACGGGTGCGACAGATTTTCAGCCTGCTTGCTGTTGGACAGCAAGTCTGGCGTCGCTATTTTCTTAGGCTAAGTTCAAAATTAGTGAAAAAGAGAAACTAAGGAGTAGAGTATAGGTTACAGCACGTCAAGGCAACCTTTTTGGCTCATACATTGTCTCTCTAAATTGTAGAAAGATAAAATCTTTTTGATTTTCCAAGGCGTGAAAACCTGCCTAAAATGGGTGTAAGGAGAGAAACAAAAAAATGTCTAACAACCGTTCTGGATTATTTATTGGCGGTATGATGCTAGGAGCTACCATCGGTGCCTTAACTGGGTTGCTTGTTGCTCCACGTACGGGACGCGAAACTCGTCAATTGTTGAAGAAATCTGCCAGTGCTTTGCCAGAATTGGCAGAAGATTTATCAACGAGTGTTCAAATTCAGGCAGATCGGCTTTCTGCAAACGCACGCTCTAACTGGGATGAGACTTTAGACCGACTGCGTGAGGCGATCTCCGCTGGCATAGATGCCAGTATGCGCGAAAGCCAAGCAACGAAGCAGCAAAGTACTCAAGAAAACTCCGATTCGCTTCCTCAACATCTAGATAGTTAGTAGAAGATATCAAAGTGATTGACCCCCTGTTTTGGCTGGGACTATCTATACTCCTAGTCGCCGCCAGTCTCACTGCTGTTTTGGTGGCGGCGATACCAGCTGTGCAGGAATTAGCAAGAGCAGCTCGCAGCGCCCAAAAGTTATTTGACACTCTTTATAGAGAGTTACCACCCACGCTAGATGCCATCCGCATGACCAGCTTGGAAATCACTGACTTAACTGATGATGTTAGTGAGGGTGTAAAAAGTGCTGGTCAAGTGGTGAAACAAGTTGATCAAAGTCTAGAGAGCGCCAAAAAGCAAGCGCAAAACGTTCAAGTAGGCACGCGCAGTATCTTGTCCGGCGTGAAAGCTGCTTGGAAAACCTTCACGCGCTCCAAATCTTCAAGGCGAACAGTTGAGCGTCTGCCACCATCTCAAAAAGCGACGCTGACAATGCGAGAGCGGGAAGCCTTGAGGCAGGAGAATCGCTTCACACCAACGGAAGAAGGTTACAGTTACAGCATTAATAACAATTACAACGATTACAATGATGCTGCCGATTGGGAAAGCAGTTTTGATGAAGAAGATTTGAACCGTAAGACAGAATCTGAGAATTGGTCTGATAAAGAATAACTTGTATCAGGGTATATGAGAGTAGGGACGCAAAGTATTGTGTCCCTACTCTCATATAACTCACCTGAAACTTGCTGTGTAAGTTCTGGATCTAAGGCAGTAGATTAGATTAAAGTTAAAAAGTGTAAAGAAGTATCACTTTTCTCGTACTCTTTTAAAACCACTTGTTCACTTTTCTGTTGAGATTTGTATAAAAAAGCTCATGCAGCATAGTTTTTGGCGACGAATTCTGGCTTTGGTAACGGTATTTTTCCTAGCTGGCTCACTTTGGGTGACCCATTCTCCCAGCGCATACGCTTATGACAATCCTGAATTACTACCCGATACACCTACCCCAGTTGTAGACTTAGCTAAATCTTTAACCAGCCTTCAAGAAGAAAATCTTGTTAAGCAACTAGAGCAATTTGAAGACCAAACCGGCTGGAAGCTGCGAGTATTGACCCAATATGACCGTACTCCAGGTCGGGCAGTCATTAATTTTTGGGGTTTGGATGACAAAAGCGTTTTACTAGTTGCTGATTCCCGTGGCGGTAACATTCTCAGCTTTAGTGTTGGCGATGCAGTTTATGAACTCCTACCGCGCACTTTCTGGATTGAATTACAAACCCGCTTTGGCAATTTGTACTTTGTGCGAGAACAGGGCGAAGACCAAGCCATTCTACAAGCTATGGAAACAGTCGAAAATTGTTTAGTTAAAGGCGGTTGCGCTGTTGTTCCTGGATTACCACGGGAGCAGTGGATTCTCACTCTGATTACTTCAATTATTGGTGGAATCATTTGTGGATTTGCAGCTCAACCTCGTCGCGAAGGACAACTTATTGCTTGGCAATGGGCTTTAATCTTTTCTCCTTTATGGGGAATCTTATTTCTTGCCTTTGGTCTTGGACCAGTAGTCACACGAACAAGCGACTGGGTACCCCTCATTCGTAATATTTCCGGTTTTCTCATCGGTGTTTTGGTTGCCTATCTGTCCCCTATTTTCAGTCGGTCTTCTCCAAGTGCTGAGTCCTAAAAAGTCAAGAATAAGAATGAAACCACAGATGTAGGCGTAAGTCGTGCCGTAGGCTACACAGATGCACACAGATGAGAACATTGCCGAAAGGGGTTTCCCCCCTGAAGCGGCTGGCGTCCAAGTGTCCGTTAATTTATCTGTGTTTATCTGCGTGTATCTGTGGTTCCAAATACTCTTAAACCAGATTTTTGCAAGAGTACCGAGTGCTGAGTAGGATATACTCAGATCTTGTACTTTGTCACCCAGAGGCTGGAAGCCCCAGGCTACACTAACAAAGCCTGCCAGAGCAGGCTCTCAAATCCTTGATTATTGTAAGAAAAAATAACTCAGCACTCACTACTTGGAACTGGTGGACTTTCTCATGGAATGGCACGTAACTGATGCTCAAAGTTTGGCAATCATTGATAGCGAAGTAGGCGATCATCTCTTTTCACCCGCAGAGTATGAGATTGTCCGGCGGGTGATTTACGCAACTGCTGACTTTGAGTATAAATCTTTGATGCGCTTTTCTGAACGTGCCTTGCAGGCTGCCGCAGCTGCACTGGCAGCACGTACAACTATTGTGGTAGATGTCCCAATGGTACAAGTAAGTATCGCCCAAGGCATTCAAAACACATTTGCCAATCCAGTGTATTGCAGCATGGACACTCCTACCCGCCCTAAAACAGAAAAAACTTCTGTGGCATGGGGAATGGAAACCTTAGCCAAGCGTTACCCAGAGGGCATATTTGTTGTGGGTCAAGCTCAAACTGCTCTCACAACTCTCGTTGATTTAATTGAAGCAGAGGAAGTTAAACCCGCTTTGATTATTGCCACGCCAGCGACATTTCTTAATCTGGATGCTGATAAAGAACGCTTGCAAAATTCTTTAGTCCCAAATATTACAATCGATAGCCCCAAAGGTAATGCTGTTGTGGCAGCAGCCATTGTTGATGGGCTGATAGATTTAGCGTGGCAAGTCTACGGAGAGAGGAAGGAGAGATGAGGGAGTGGGGGGAGATAAACCATGAGTGTCAACTTAAGCTAGAAATCACTTATCTATTGGCTTCCACGCCCACCATGAAATGAATTTCATGGCTGACAGCCAAAGTCTACTGAAGTAGACTCAAGATTTTTCAGATTATTTAGTTATCTTTAGATAACTTGAGCTATGAGCAAGGAACTGAAGTTCCTTGTGGGACATGAGTTTTACGTTAAGTTGACACTCATGGAGATAAACTCACTCATCTCTCTACCCTGCGGCGTCGGCGGCGCGGTCTTTCATTTTCTTCATCCCGGCGTAGCCGGCTACTAACCTCAGTAAAGAAATCTCGTCGGACATAAGGATAATCACTTACCCATAAATCACGACTGGGGATATAAATATCAGAGATTTCGTCAATGCTGCTTAAATCGGGTCGATTTGACATGACTAACAATTCTGCCCTTTGACCACGAGCTATGACTTTGTAGGCAGTTCGCAGTGGCGCTTTATACTCAGCAGTAAATCCTGTGTCATCGCCGATTTCTAAGTGAATGCGTTTTTCTCGGTTTTCGACAATCACCAAATCGCCTTTTTTATCAACGGTTTCTTGTTTCCCAATCAGTTCTTCTGTGATCCAGTAATCTAGCACTCGACCACAGAGAAAACCGCTGTATTTATAACGACGGCATTTGGCATTTCGCATACTTGCCCAAAACACTGGTCCCCAGAGCCAGTAAAAGGCACCAATTAGCCCGATGACAAAGACGATACCAAAATCAATTCCCAGAAGAACTTTGATTAGGAATGTAACAGCCACTGCTACCACAGAAATGAGTAGTCGTTGTAAAAAGTCTGGAAACCCCCCCCAGTAGTATTTGTACTGCGGACCTGTGGCAATTAGGGGCATGATTTGTTCAAATTTCTGGCGAGTCAGTGGGACTATCATGAGTGCTGAGTGGTGAGGTGCTAAGTCTTTTAAAGAATTTTTTCTAATCCATATACTAATGACTTTAACTGGAGGACTTTACGAATTGCCAGTAGGACTCCTGGCATAAAGGAAGCGCGATCGCTTGTATCATGCCTAAGAGTGTAAATTTGACCAGCTGCACCAAAAATCACTTCTTGATGGGCAATCAATCCCGGTAAACGCACGCTGTGAATCCTGATACCATCGCCTGCTTGGCTACCCCGTGCCCCTGGTAATTTCTCAGTTTCTTCCACAACAGGCTGGTTATATATTTTACCAAATTCTGCTAGCATCTGAGCAGTTTGAATCGCTGTACCGCTGGGTGCATCAGCTTTTTGGTTGTGATGCAGTTCAATAATCTCAACGTGGTCAAAATATTGAGATGCAGCAACGGCGGCTTGTTGCAGCAGCACCATCCCAATAGAAAAGTTGGGAATAATTAAACATCCCGTACTCGCCTTATCAGCAAATTCTGCTAAGTCTTGAATTTGTTCTTGACTTAAGCCTGTAGTGCCAACAACCGGACGAATACCATAGGCGATCGCACTGCGAACGTTGTCATACACTGAACTGGGATGGGTAAAGTCTACCATTACCCCTGGCTGTCTTCCTTGAGCTGCAAACGCCAGCATCGGTTCCAACTGATTGGTAATTGGAATTTCCAAAGGTTCACTTAAACCCGCCAGTTCTCCTGCATCCTTACCTTGATGTTCAGGTGTTGTGTCAATAGCACCTACAAGGTTCATATCCGATGATTGCGTTACCGCTTTCACAACCTCACGACCCATTTTGCCCGCAGCACCGATGACAACAACTGGGATTGGAGTTTGATTCGTCATAATTTGAGCAATACTTTCTACACCATCAAAGGAATTGTAAATCTAGCAAGGTAGCTATTGGCGTAGAGAAAAAACCTGATCGTAAGTATTTTTAATAGCAGCCCATTGACTCGCAATAGGCATTCGCCAACCAGTCCCAAAGGCGCGATCTGTAATTTTCAATCCCGGTGGTGCTTGTCGCCGCTTAAATTCTGCACGCGCCACCATCTTAATCACTCGGTCTACAGTCGCTGGATCATGACCGACAGCAACAATTTGTGTTGCTGATTGGTGATGGTGAATCAGGCGTTGCAAGATGTCGTCTAAGATATCGTAAGCTGGTAGCGAGTCTTGGTCAACTTGACCGGGTTTGAGTTCGGCGCTGGGTGCTTTGGTAATGACGTTTTGCGGAATCATTTCCCCATTGCGATTTAACCAACGGCAAATCGAGTAAACACGGGTTTTAGGAACATCAGCAATCACTGCTAATCCCCCATTCATATCACCGTAGAGGGTGCAGTAACCAACTGCCATTTCTGACTTATTTCCAGTCGATAGGAGGAGATGACCGAATTTGTTGGAAATTGCCATCAATAAATTCCCTCTAATTCGGGATTGAAGATTTTCCTCTGCCAGCCCAAACTCTGTTCCAGCAAACAACTCGGCTAAGGTCTTGTCATAGCCTTGCATTAACTCCCCTATTGGTATAGTGTGTGTTTTAATACCAATATTTTCCGCTAATGCCAAAGCATCACTGATAGAATGCTCGGAACTGTAGGGAGAAGGCATCAGAACACCGAGGACATTTTCTTGACCGAGTGCTGAGGTAGCAATAGCCGCTACCAATGAAGAATCTACTCCGCCACTTAACCCCAGCACAACTTTAGAAAAGCCACACTTACGGACATAATCTCGCAATCCTAAAACCAAAGCGTGCCAAATTTCCTCATCTTCAGACTCATATTCTGGTGCTATGAAACCTAACTGCAAATCCTGTTGCACTTGTTCAAATTCTACGAATACCAAATCTTGTTCAAAACCAGAGGCACGACACACTATTTCACCTTGACGATTCAAGGCAAAACTTCTGCCGTCAAAAATTAAATCATCATTACCTCCTACCTGATTGGTATAGATAATCGGTTGCCGAAAACGCACTGCACTATACTTGAGCATTGCTTCTCGAAACTTTTGTTTGCCAACACTATAAGGAGAAGCAGACAAATTAACGATAAAATCTACACCCAAAATTGCTAAGTCAGCAATTGGATTGGTGATATAACTTCGCTTGCCCCAAAATTCTTCGTCATTCCACAAATCTTCACAAATGGTGACCCCAATATGAACACCATCCAATGTGAAATAATTAGCTCCTAAACCAGGTTCAAAATAGCGATGTTCATCAAATACATCATAAGTTGGCAAAAGGCGCTTGTGAAAAACTTGCTGTACCCTACCTTTTTCTAACAAAGCAATGCTATTAAATAAAGTTTTACCACCATCAGTGTGTGCTTTTAAATTCTCTTCAACTGTTCCTACCAAAACAGCTAGTTCTGGTGGCAAATCTCTTGCTAATTGTTCCAAGGCAATGTTCATTGCCTGCAAAAAACTAGGATTAAGCAATAAATCTCGTGGTGGATAGCCACACAAAGAAAGTTCTGGCGTGAGCAATAAACGCGCACCATAGCGAGATGCCTTTTGTGCTACCTTTAGAATTTTTTGAGCATTTCCCGACAAATCACCAATTGTAGGATTAATTTGAGCGATCGCAATTTTCATTTTGGATTATCGAGTTTCTACAGATAACAGATAAATAAACAAATAAAGCTTAGATACAGCACATTGCAAGTAGGTGAAGTACAACGCGCTTTGTCTAAAAGTTAGACACAAAGCCAATTTTACTTCTGACTTCTGACTCTTGACTCCTGACTTCTGAATTCTGCTGTAAGTACGTGGTTAAATAAAAACCAAAGCTTTATCCTTAAATGGAGCAAAAGCTTCCGCATCAAAACGATATAAACTCGCAGGACGACCAGCACCCCGCGACACTTTTTTCCCTGTATCGCATAAAAAACCTAACTTGATGAGACGCGCTCTAAAATTAGAATAATCAGAAAAATTTTCCCCTAAAACTGTCGTGTACAACTGATATAAATCATTCAAGGTAAACATCTCTGGCAAAACTTCAAACGCCACTGGGCTATACTCCAACTTATTTCGCAAACGCCTGTGTCCATATGCCAAAATTTTATTATGGTCAAAAGCTAATTGCGGTACTTGCTTCACAGGATACCAAGCTATCCCAGTGACTCCATCAGCAATCAATTCTGCTTCCTCAAACCGCACCAGGGCAAAGTAACTCACTGATAAATAACGCACACCATAACTATCGGTTGCTTCTCGTGGATCGCGCTCAGGTCCTCCAAAAGTATACAATTGTTCCAAATAAAGGTTTTTGACCCTTATTTTTTCAGCCATAATGCGATAAGCAGCATCTTCTAAAGACTCACCTTGACGCACCAAAGTACCAGGAAGGCTCCAATCATTTAAAAATGGCTCCTGCTGTCTCATCACTAATAGAACTAGCAGTTGGTTCTGTGCGGTATCTACAGAGAAAATTACGTTATCAACACCAACTTTGAAATCTGCTAAAGGTGGTTGTTTTAGAGGGTCTGCAATCTTTCTTTGGTTGCGTCCTGGCATAGGAACTCATTGTTCAAAGCCTTGCTTTTTCTTTCTACAGGTTTAAAAATAGATGGCTATTTCATTTGGTATTCCCTCTACATTTTCAGATTTCTACCTAGTCACTCTATGATGTTAATGGAATAGATACCTGAACAATTAGCCGATATTCTGAACAGACGCGTCATGGCACGTCTGTTCAGGGATGACAGGATTATACGGTAGTGGGGGCGCTCATAGTTCAAAAAGTCAAATTTTCGGACAAACATTTGTACAAATGCTCTTTATGAATATAGTCAACAACAAGAGGTGTTAGAGCTTCGCGATCGCCCTTTTCACGATATGCTGTTGAGGAAACATCTGGACCAATAAAGTTGGCAACTGCGACTTTCCCCCCGAGTTTTTGCACGAGCTGCAAACTAGATTCATCTAATGCATATCCTGGACGTGGTACGACTAGAAGTTGTACTTGCTGCAACAAATCTTCAACCTGATACCAACGTGGTAATTGAGCTAGCAAATCTGAACCTATCACCAACGTAAACTCTGCCTCTCCCCAAAGGTCTTTCGCTTTCTCCAAAGTTTCCAGCGTTCTCAAGCTACTCAAGTGCTGTTCCAAACCAATATTGTGCTTTGACGAATCGATATCCGCAATTAACAAGCACAACATCGCCACCCGATGTTCTAAACGGGTTTGATGCGACTTAAATGGATTATTCGCCGCCCAAACTGCCACCCAATCATAATGCTCCGACAACCAGCTAATAATCGCTTGATGTCCAGCAGTTGGTGGATCAGCACTCGTACCAAATAAAGCAATTCTCATAGTTAGTTGTTAGTTGGTAGTTGGTTGTAGAGACGCGCCATGGCGCGTCTCTACAAACGTTGGTCATTGGTAGTTGGTGTAGTAGCAACTAACCACTCTCCTTCCTCTGTGTTCTTAGTAACTCTGCGGTTTGTTTCTTCGTTTTTTCACTCAACTGTTGTAACTGGGCAGAAATCTCCACTCTCACCGATAAAGGATGATCCAAACGGCGCGTTTGTTCTGGCAAACTGGCAACTGAGGCGGCGGTTCTTTGTCGAATTTGCGCCAAAGTCTCCAGGGGTTGCACCCGTTTACCTTCCTTAACAAATAGCTGCAACAAAGGCACTTGTGAAGAATGATGATTGCTCATTGAAGAGTCAAGAAATTCTTCGTCAGCTAAACCCAAAGAGTCTGCTTTCACCTTATCCCCCTCAAACGAACGAAAAATTTGCTTGCGTCCTGGATAAGTTGCCTTGCCACTCGAGTGTTTCATGACGGGTATGCCATCAATTTCCACCAGTTTGTAGACTCCATTGACAGCGGAACCTGTCACCAGTCGCGTTCCTAATCCATAACCATCAATCTGGGCACCAGCCGCTTTGAGTCGTGCAATTTCCCACTCGTCCAAATCGCCACTGACAAAAATTGACACACCGGGAAGAAGCGATCGCACTTGTTTTGACAATGACACTAAATCACCAGAGTCCAACCTAACCCCAGCTAATTGCATTTCCCCTGAATTTACCTTTGCTGCCAACCGCTGGGCAGCAGCGATGGTATCGTAAGTATCAATTAACAAAGGCGCACCTGGGAAATAACGATGAAACGCTGTGAACGCTTGGTCTTCGCTCCCTTCCATAGCTGACAGTGCCATTACCAAAGCGTGAGCCATCGTACCACTCGGTTTTTCTCCCAGTTGTAGCGCAGCTAACACGTTCGATGTCGCATCCAAACCCCCAGCTAGCGCTGCACGCGCCGCCCACAAAGACGCTTGGGGACTAAATGCCCGTCTTGTCCCAAATTCCAGTAGTGTTGCTTCACCAGACGCCACATCCCGTAATCTTGCTGCGCGTGTCGCAATCAAACTTTGGTAATTAAGCGTGTTCAACAGGTAAGTTTCTACCAGTTGCGCTTGCCATAGAGGCGCTTCCACTCGTAACAGAGGTTCATTTGCAAACACTGCTGTTCCCTCAGGTATCGCCCAAACATCGCCACTAAAACGTCCCTCAGCAAGCAGTGACCAAAAGCTCTCCGGCGCATTGGCAAAAATTCCTGTCGCCTGCAAAGCTGTTATTTGCGAGGGATCAAAGCAGAATTTTTCCAAATATTCCAACCCTTGCGCCAGCCCCATAGCAATCAAATAGCCAAAATTTTCTGGCAAACGTCTCACAAACAATTCAAAACTTGCCCGTCGTTGTTCTAAACCTTCACCTGTGTAACAAGCTACCATCGTCAACTGGTAAAGGTCTGTGAGCAGGCTGTAATCAATAGCAGAAACTGTCAGTTCTTGATTCTCTCTGTTCTGCTGTTGCTGATTGTTTGTAGATGCATAGTTCAAGTTTGGGAAACTTGTCATGGCATAGCGCCCTTGGAAGAATACCTCTTTGCTTTATGGTAATTTTTACCATAAATAATGTCAACTGTTGGATGATAATTGCAAAAAAATGCTTGGAACTAGTCTTTTTACAGATCTTTTATTCTGTTTTTCAGAACTTATTTAATTTTTTTTAATAGTTAAACTTATGAATAATGATGATGTTACTCTAATAAAGAGCCAAGTGAAATGTAAAGGTATGCCAAATGAAGGATGAAATACGGCGATCCTTACACTTCAAACCCTTATTTTTCAGTTCATACTTAATACTTCAGCCTTGAGTTGGCTGAATTCTTATCTTAAAGTATTGCAACTCTCTATCAATGATTATTGCGGAGAATGTAGATATATTGCCAACCAGAGCCAAGAGAGAATATCAAGAACTACAGTAAATATGTTAGGCGATATATCGCAATTAAAGCGATTACAAAAAACGGGGGTCTTATATTATGGCTATCTCCAGAATGCTTGCTAAGGTCATGCAATATATTTCTGAAGCTGCAATGCGTATTTTTGGACCTAATGACGATGCATATCCCAATATCGGTGTACAACCATTTACAGGAGAGCCTTATAAGCAAAGGACAGCCGACACTTGGTAAATGATGCGATCAAATAAGTCAATTACAGCGCTTCTCATCTGAATGAAGTACTAATTTATCTGTGTCCATCTGTACGGCAGTTGCTTCAACGGGGGGAACCCCCCTTCGGGTTCACAGTCCCCTACGGCGGGAAACCCGCCTGCAGGGCTGGTTCACCGCAACGCACTGCCTCGTCCATCTGTGGTTCATTATTTCTTTGTGTACCTCACCCAATTGCAAACCGCTGTAAAATAAAAGTTGGTGGAGAGGGAAATCCTGAATCCACCTATTTTTTTAGTTATTAGTCATTCGTTCTCCCTATCTCTGTTAACAATGGTCCCACTCGAATTCAGCTAATAGTAGTAAGCAGACAACCATCACAGCGCCAGTCGTCAGAAATTCCCAACCAGTCATATAGGGTAAGATGAAAATTCCTAGTGCATGAATTATACCTGTCAATATCAGGGTGCGCGATCGCACTGCTAACCCAGTACACAAATAGCCAAGGGCACATAGTCCCAACCACAGTGGGCAAAGATTTAATAATATTTCTCCCCAGCCGAGAAAGACACCCAAATCAGTTAATACTACCCCCAATAACATCAGCAGTCCCCAGCAATAGAGTATCCAGCTGACCCGTCTTCGGCTGACCCAATGGCGAGTCCAATAGACCATTGCTCCAGTACCAATAAAAGAGAGGATTGACCACAAAGCCGCCTGCAAGTCCCAACCCACAGGTAAAAACTGGGCAGTTGCAAACATTGGTATGAGAACCAAACCCCAAATTATGAAAGCTTGGTCTAGGCGGGTATAAAAATTTGAATAAAGCTTAATTTTGCCTATTTGCCAGTTAACTAGCCAAAGTCCTTCTAAGTCGTGATCAATATCCAAAGGTGCTTGTTTGCGACGCAGAGGTGGTACGGAATTATTAAAAAAGCTCATTTTAGTCATTGCTGAATTTAGGTTTATTTAACTTCTTAGGGCTTTTCATCGCCATATTTCTTTCTTATGTTTATTTAGCAATGTCCTAATCTAAATCTCTCTTTAGCTATGACTTCAGTTATGTTATATTCTGTCCATTGGTGTAGTTTTGTGAGAGTTTTTACATATAAAAAAAGACAAATACATCACCTATAAAGAAGTCTCTTAGGGGAAGTCATTTTTCAGATTCGTGCCCAAAAATTTTTTGTTAGAAAACTACGACATTTTCTTAAGGCTTTATTTTGATTATTGTCAGTCACCGTAGCAGTGTCTTATGGTTGAACAACATTGGTGATAGCATCGTAGAAACAGTAAAAACCTACAACACTACTGATTCTCTAATGCAGATTAGTCTGTAAAATAGTATATACATATACATATTTTTTTGTTTTTTGCGTATAAGCAGATGAGAGAATGGTGAATAGCCACTCAGAATAATTTGTTTTGTTTAAATAAAGTTTATAAATCTTAACATTGTTCTTCTCTTTTTTAAAGAGTGGAGTAGCGCTCACCAAGAACTCTCTTCACCCTGCTTTAAGTGGTAATCCATTTATACCAATCTAAAGCTGAAAACCCAGTGGCTTTAGTCCTGGGATGAGAGACCAACACGTGAAAAAATGGGGCAGGCTTCACGGGTTAGTTAGTACTCCCCACGATTAATCGAGGGGTTTCTAAGCCTGCCCCATTTTTTAGGGGTCAAATGAGATGAAAGCGTTGCACCTTTAGGTGCCTTGAGTGATTTGCATTACATAATTTTTTATAACAAATGTGTTAGCATAAGAATGTAGTTGGTTGGTCGAGCCAAATGATAATCTACGAGTTTAAAGTCAAGGGAAAAGACAAGCAGTACAGGGCAATAGACGATGCTATTCGCACTAGTCAATTCATTCAGAACAAATGTTTGCATTATTGGATGGATAACAAAGACAAAAAAGTTGACAAGTACGTATTGAACAAATATTGCGCTGTACTGGCTGCTGAATTTCCCTTTGCTGATGAACTCAATTCAATGGCTAGGCAATCTGCGGCTGAACGTGCTTGGAGTGCGATATCTCGGTTTTACGATAACTGCAAAAAGAAAATCAAAGGCAAGAAAGGTTTCCCAAAGTTCAAGAAACATTGTCGTTCCGTGGAGTATAAAACCAGCGGATGGGCACTTTCAACTAATAGAAAAACCATTACTTTTAGAGATAAAAAAGGCATTGAAACCTTAAAACTAAAAGGAACTTATGACTTAAACTACTACGACATTAAACAGATAAAGCGTGTTCGATTAGTACGCCGTGCTGATGGATACTACGCTCAATTTGCAATTGATACTGACTTAAAGATTGAAACACAACCGACAGGTCAAGTCGTAGGTATTGACTTGGGATTGAAGTACTTCATTGCTGATAATAAAGGCAATATAGAACAATCACCTCAGTTTTACCGTAAGTCTGAAAAACAGTTGAATCGAGCTAACCGTAAAAAATCCAAGAAGTTCGACCCTAAAAAGAAGAAAGCGAAACAACCGCAATCAACCAACTACCACAAAGCCAGAAATAGGTATGCAAAGAAACATTTAAGAGTAAGTAGGCAACGAAAAGAGTATTGCAAGCGTGTTGCATACTCCGTCATCCAATCTAACGATTTGGTAGCCTATGAAGACTTAAATGTGAAAGGCATGGTACGTAATCGACGACTGGCTAAATCTATATCTGATGCTGGTTGGTCAACCTTCCGTTCATGGTTGGAATATTTTGGTCACAAGTATGGGAAGTTGACAGTTGCTGCCCCTCCCCATAACACAAGTCAAAATTGTTCCAATTGTGGCAAGAAAGTGAAAAAATCCCTGTCTACTCGAACTCACGTTTGCCCGCATTGCGGGTACGTAAAGGATAGGGATGTCAACGCAGCTATCAATATCCTAAAGTTAGGACTCAGTACCGTGGGGCACACGGGAACTTACGCTTGGGGAGATTTGCCCTCTTGGGCGATTGGCGCAAGCCTGTCGTCTAACGGCGAGTCGACGAACCAAGAATCCCACGGCTTTTTGCGGGAATGAGCGCTTCGGCGCGATATTCACGTAGCCGTGGGAGTGTCAAATAGGCTTTTCTTCAGCACAAATCAGCCTTGATTTTTTGTTTCACTGCGTAAATCCTATTTCAGCAAAATCCAAGTAGATATTCCCTATTTTTGCTAGGGAACGAGAAATAAGGAGCGTGAAACAATGTTGTGGAAATTCATAGTTAGTGTTTTACTGTTGCCGAGTTGTCTCGGATTTGAGATAGCCGCAGCATCCTTACAAAAAGGAGTTCAGACACAGTCAAAGTCTGAGGAAATGGGAGCGCAAGTTGCTCAGATTAGAGAGGATTCATCAACTCAGATAGATTGGGAGACTGATCCCGAACAACTAAAACACCATAAATACCACCATCATAAACCCCGCCATCATAAGCCCCGCCGTCGATATTACCGTCGTCATAGAGCTTACCCACAAGGCAAGAGATATCATTACCGTCGCAGAGTTCAGCCGCGCTATATTCATTACCGCAAATCACTTCACCGTCGCAACAGATATTACCATCAGAGGCGCTACCATCCCCAGTACATTCATGAGCGCCATCTGTATCGCAACCCCTACAGATATTACCGTCACGGGCGCTATAACCATTAATACAAGAACTGGCTTAAAACATAAGCCAGTGCAGCACTACCTAAAGGAACTGTCAAATTATCAATACCAAGAAACGAAAAAACTTCTAAACCAGTAGCGACTAAGCCAACCGTCAAAGATATCAGCCAAGTTTGCCAGATGTTCCCTTCTACACTCACTAAAATCAAACTAGTGATCAGAAAACTCACAACCGTCATTGTCAGGGAACCTTCCCAACTTTTTTGTCTGTCAAAAACCTTGTATTTATGTTGACCAAATTTCTGCCCAACCAAAGCTGCTAGTCCATCACCCCATGTCATAACCAAAATTCCTAGTACAGCATACTGGGGTTGTTGTAGCGTCCAGAACCAAGCGATTAAAACACCAATACTCACGGCATAGAAAAATGTCCCGAAACTTTTGCGTCCCACGCTATTAATACCTGGGAGAATAGGAAATCGGTAGGACAATAAGGTAACAGCACTCGCTACAATCGAAGCCGTAATGCCCACACTTGGGGGGATATCTAGCCACCAAGCTAATAAAATCACATTGCCAGTGCCAATGTGGACTATCTTCCGCACAATTTCTGGATCTTTATTGGCAAAGCGATTGACCACCCATGCAATCAAAAGTATGAACAATACCCAAATTGCAACGGTGGCACTTTGCAGCCACAAAGGGGGAATGGACTTTAAATCAAAAAATGAACTTAGCAAAGATGCAACAAAATGGAAAATTATAACCCTTGTTACCACTTTATTAGATTTAGGTGACAGCAATGAAATTATTATTGATTTTGCTGATTCGCTTCTACCGAATGTTTATCTCGCCGCTCTTTCTGCCCACCTGTCGCTTTCAACCAACTTGTTCAATGTATGCTATTCAAGCAATTGAGCGATTTGGAGTATGGCGCGGTAGTTGGTTGGCAATTCGGCGCATCCTGCGGTGTCATCCGTTTCATCCGGGGGGCTACGATCCCGTACCAGAAGCGTTAGGAACAGCAACAAAACAGTCGTCTTGCTGTCAACATCACGAATGAGACCTTATCATAAAGTACCAATTATCGATTGTGGTGAACCGTTGGTGGAGATTCCTTTGGAACTATTCGCGGTGGAATCTCCCCATCCTTATGAAAAACTGGGTGCGCCTTATGGCGATCGCTCTCCTTATTTTCTCCGCAAAACTATTATTGACAGCCTCATAGCCGCCCAAAATAACCTCCAACTGCGGCGTCCTAACTGGCGTATCCAAATCTTTGACGCTTATCGCCCTGTCGCTGTGCAAAAGTTTATGGTGAATTATGCTTTTGGCGAAGCCCTGCAAATGGCGGGACTCACCGAGGTTGAGTTATCACCAACCCAAAGCCAAGTTATCTGGGAGGAGGTTTATAAAATTTGGGCTGAACCTAGTCTGGATGAAAAAACACCACCTCCTCACAGTACAGGCGCTGCTGTGGATGTGACACTGGTAGATGATCGGGCGGAGATTGTCAATATGGGTTCGCCCATAGATGAACTGTCACCAGCGTCGCATCCTGACTACTTTGCCAATTCTCCCGACCCACTAGCACAAGAATACCAAGCTCATCGCCAGTTATTGTGCGATGTTATGGAAAAAGCCGGATTTAAACGCAACCCTAGAGAATGGTGGCACTTCTCTATCGGTGATCAGATGTGGGCTTGGTTGAATAATGAAGCCAATTCAAGCAATTCCATGGTTGCACGCTACGGGCGCGTTGTGTAGTGCTATGTACCTACGCATCCTGAGGATTTAGGTGGATTAATTCTTCAGTCGTGTAGGTTCCCACTGGACTCCAAACGAGATATGGGACGAGTAACAGCGCCGCCAGTCCAGAAATTGGCAAAACGGAGAGTGTGAGCAACACTCCTAAGATTACACCGACTGAACCAAGAATTTCCCCCACTCTAAGACTCCGCCACCTCAGCATTGCTGGGATGTAAGCAATGGTGATAACCTCTAGCAGGAGGTATAAACCCATGAGCACCCAGCTAGTCAAGCTTCCTGGATTTTTTTCCCAGACAATATAGGCAGAAGCAGCACCGCAAACAAAGATAACAGTCCAGATGATCGGGATAAGCGGTTCAAAAACCAACCAGCGGGGACGTGCTAACCGTGCAAACCACTTGACATCACGAGGTGTGATGAAAAAACTACCGATCATAATTGCAAAAGTGACAGCCCCAATTACCATCCAAGATTGAATCATATTCGATGCACTTTTTAATAATTTTGTCAATGTCTTTAAGACAAGTGTGGCAATTTAGGATATGAGTTTAATCAACCGCAGGGTTGAATATTTCAACCAGTGACCAGTTATCAGTTATCAGTGACCAGTGACCAGTTATCAGTTAGCAGTTGTGATTTCTTGCTCACTGTTAACTGTTAACTGTTTTAGGCATCTTGAGGATTGAGTCGTTTCATCGTCCAAGTGGTGTATGTACCTATTGGACTCCAAAGCAAGTAAGGAACGAGTAGCAGCGCTGCCCAACCCGAAACAGGTAAAACGATAAGTGTTAATATAATGGCTATAACGAAACCCGTGCCGCCGATAATCGTACCCGCCTTAAGACTGCGAAGCCTCAACATCACAGGATTGAAGGCAATGGTAACAATTTCTAGGAGCAGGTATAATCCCATACGCAACCAGGTTGTGGTGGTTCCTGGGTCTTTTTCCCAAACAATATAAGCTGACCAAGCGCCGCAAACAAATACAATAGTCCAAATAACTGGAATCGCTGCTTCAAAAGTTAACCATCTCGGTCTTTGTAGACGCTTGAACCATTTGACATCGCCAGGAGTGATGAAGTTAGCAGCCAACGCTACTAAGAAAGCTACTCCCCCAATCACCATCCAAGATTTAATCATGCCCCGTCATCCTTTGCATGGGTCATTTATCACGCCATATAGTGCGATTCTGTCAGGTTGGAGGGTCATTGCTCATCATACCTGAGTGGGAACTGGGTAGTGGATAGTGGGCGGTTTTCAATTGGGTGCAATACATCAAAGAATTAAGGAACCGCAGATGCACGCAGATAAACGCAGATAAATGTGTAGCTTATCTGGATGAGAATCGCTATGTTTATTCCCGAAAAACTGGTAGATGCTACGGTATATGTAATTCAGAAGAATCTACTATTAGATAATTTATGGAACCAGTCACTCTAACGGCTGTGGCTACGGCGATCGCCACCCTACTTTTAACAAAAGCACTGGAGAAAACTGGCGAAAATCTTGGAGATGCTGCATGGCAGCAAAGTCGCAAGTTAATAGAACAGCTTCGTGATAAGAATAAGTTACCATTACTCACCAATGCTACAGAAGGTAACGAACAGCAACGATTAGATTATGGACAAGCTGTGCTGGAACTCAAAGCAGTAGCAGACAAAGATCCAGAAATTGCTCAAGGAGTTGTGGAAGTAGAAGCAGCAGCGAAAGCTGATCCAAAAATTGCTGCAAAAGTTCAGACGTTAGAAAATGACATCAACTCTCAACCAGCAACCGTCATTAATTCCACGAAATTAGCTGATTCAATTAAAAACGTTTTCCAAGGAAATACTATTATTGGTGGCACTTTTTGACTGCAGTCGCCCGACGGGGAGAATCGGGTAAAGTCAACTCCCATCAACTGGCGCGAAGAGTGCCAAAACAAATTCCAACAGCAACTTCATGATAATCGCCAGCGACGGCTAGCAACAAGAAGGGGATTTGAACTCCATATTGAAGATGTACCTTTAGGACTTGTTGAGCGCAAACAACAGCCTCGCCGCAGTGAGGATATCTCCCCTGAAAAGGGAATGCTTGCGTATCAACTCCCTGAGGAAGTTATCAAGACGACTTATGAGCATGATAAATTTCTCACAGAGGTGATTGGGGATGGTTCCAACACTAAAGGCAAGAATATAGCCATTATCGGAGAACCAGGAGCGGGAAAGTCTACTTTGCTGGAAAAGATAGGCGAGTACTTAATCAAACATGACGGTTTGCCTATCTATATTCCTTTGAGCAATTTGTCTGGGGACACCCTGAAAGAATACCTGCTGAACCGTTGGCTGGAAAATCCAGTGACATCAAACCAACTGCAAGAATTGTTGCAGCAACAGCGGGTGTGGTTTCTGCTGGATGGTTTGGATGAGATGCAAGCTGCATCCTCTGTTGACGCTTTAAATAAGATTAGCCAAGACATTAGCAAACTTGCTGCGGCGCGAGTTGTGTTAACTTGTCGGCTGAATGTCTGGGATGCTAGCACCAAAAATCTGCTTGACTTTCAGAATTTCAAAACTCAGGAGTTTAGCAGCGAGCAAGTACGGGTTTTTATTCTGAAGTGGTTCCAACGCGCTGAGGAAGAGGAAAGTGAGGTGTGTCATTCTGAGCGTAACGTCAGTGAAGCGAAGAATCTTACAGATGTTTCCTTAAGAATCCAGCAAGGGGAACAGCTATGGCAAAAGCTGAATGAATCCGGGAGAGAACGCTTGCTTGACTTGGTAAAAAACCCCCTGAGATTAGCTTTGATGTGTCAAGTCTGGGACACGACTAAGGATTTACCAGAAACTCAAGCTGCACTTTACAAGCGATTTACGCTATACCACTATGAATGGAAACAGGCTGAATTTCCAACAACGCTCGCACAACAGTATGAGTTGAATGCAGCTTTAGGAAAGTTGGCACGGGAGGCGATAGCTTCTGGAAAAACCCGATTTCGCATTGGACAGAAATTTGCCTACGACAAGATGGGGGAGAACCTCTTTAATTGCGCTTGTCGTTTAGGGTGGCTGAATCAGGTAGATCGAGAGAAACAAACAGATGAACCGTTTTATGCTTTCTACCATGCCACGTTTCAGGAATATTTTGCGGCATTAGCGATTGATGATTGGCACTTTTTGCTTAACCACATCCCCAACAACCCATCCCAAGGAACTTATCGCATATTTGAACCCCAATGGAAGCAGGTGATTTTGCTGTGGTTGGGTTGCGAGGAAGTAAAAACAGAGCAGAAAGAGCAGTTTATCAAAGCATTAATAGAGTTTGAGGATAATTGCAATAACTTTTATAAGTATCGAGCGTATATTCTAGCTGCAACGGGAATCGCTGAGTTTGGAGATTGTTCTAAAGCTGATGAAATCGTAGAGCAAATTGTTAAGTGGGATTTTGATCCTTCCCTCATTAACATACTTTTCCAACTTATCAAAGAAGCTACCATCAAATGGCTCTTAATGAGCATTATCTTAGGAGGATTATTTATCACACCAGACTCTCCTCTTCAAAAGGCAGCTAAGGCAGTACTGGCAGAGACATATCGCCCAAAAGCCATTAACTCCCTTGTTAAGTTAACCCGCAACTCCAAGGATGATTTTACCCGTAGGGAAGCGGCAGAAAGCTTAGGGAAAATTGGTGCTGGCAACTCTGATGCCATCAGGGCTTTAGTCGATTTAACCCGCAACTCCAAGGATGATTATACCCGTAGGGAAGCGGCAGAGAGCTTAGGGGAAATTGATCCTGGCAACTCTGATGCCATCAGCGCTTTAGTCGATTTAATCGGTAACTCCAAGGATGATTTTACCCGTTGGCGAGCGGCAGAGAGCTTAGGGAAAATTGGTGCTGGCAACTCTGATGCCATCAGGGCTTTAGTCGATTTAATCCGCAACTCCAAGGATGATTCTACCCGTAGCCACGCGGCATGGAGCTTAGGGAAAATTGGTGCTGGCAACTCTGATGCCATCAGCGCTTTAGTCGATTTAATCGGTAACTCCAAGGATGATTTTACCCGTTGGCGAGCGGCAGAGAGCTTAGGGGAAATTGATCCTGGCAACTCTGATGCCATCAGCGCTTTAGTCGATTTAATCGGTAACTCCAAGGATGATTTTACCCGTTGGCGAGCGGCAGAGAGCTTAGGGAAAATTGGTGCTGGCAACTCTGATGCCATCAGGGCTTTAGTCGATTTAATCCGCAACTCCAAGAATGATTCTACCCGTAGGGAAGCGGCAGAAAGCTTAGGGGAAATTGATCCTGGCAACTCTGATGCCATCAGGGCTTTAGTCGATTTAATCCGCAACTCCAAGAATGATTCTACCCGTAGGGAAGCGGCAGAAAGCTTAGGGGAAATTGATCCTGGCAACTCTGATGCCATCAGGGCTTTAGTCGATTTAACCCGCAACTCCAAGGATGATGATACCCGTAGGGAAGCGGCATATAGCTTAGGAAAAATTGGTGCTGGCAACTCTGATGCCATCAGCGCTTTAGTCGATTTAACCCGCAACTCCTAGGATGATTATACCCGTAGGGAAGCGGCATATAGCTTAAAAGATATTTTGACAGTGGATCAGATGGCGGAAGTTGTCACCACCTTAAAGTACTGCTTATCCCCATTGGGTATAACTATGTCAATTGTTAAATTCAATATTTTGCGATACTCTAAGTTCTACCAAGTCCTTTGGGACTACGCCCAAAATATGCCCTACCCCTGCTTTTATCAGGCTTGGCATCATTGAAGGAATAAATAGATTTCGCAGCAGAAAATGGCTCATCAGACAAACTACCGAGTAGTTAATAGACTTCTTGCAAAAATGCTTGAAATGTCATGTTGAGTGAAGCGAAACATCTCTTGAGATTCTTCGCTACACTGCGTTTCGCTCAGAATGACATCCACAACTTTTCTACTTTTGCAAGAAGTCTAATGGCGCGGCTCCTCCGGAGCATCGCAAGGCGCGATGGCGCAGAGCGCCCGCCGAAGGCGATCGCATTGATTTTCTTCAAGCTCGATACCATTGAGCGCGATCGCTAAACAGGTACTATCCGTAATTTGAGCAGATAAACTCGTTTTGCCAATCGCGCTCAATGAAGGTATTAGTATCAGTTGAAAGGGACACGTAATTACAAAACGTCAAACTCTTCAACACTTATCCCAGCTTGCCGTAAAATACTGCTCAGCGTGCCAACAGTAATTTCCCGATGATGAGGTACGATCGCTGTACGAGTTCCTTCATCTGTAGATTTGGCAAACTTTACGTGAGTACCTTTTTGGCTAACTTCCTCAAAGCCAGCTGAGGAGTAATTTACGTTTCACCTCACGATAAGCTAGTGGTTTAAGCGGCACCGACTTCTACCTCAAGTGTCTTAATTTGGGGAGTTATCGTAGCTACTGGTGGCTCAAAATGTAGTGACAACGCTTCAGCTAGATTATTCAATGCCTCGGCTTCAGTCTCCCCCTGACTTGCAACATCAACTTCTAGGCATTGTGCTACAAACCAATTACCCTCCTGCCATACACTTGCAGTAAAAGTTCGTTTCATAACTTTTTTCTGTCATTATCTTCTGCGATATTTATTGTCTCACAGGCTAAGAATAATCTTCCTAGCCTTGCCAATCGCGCTCAATGAACGTATTGGCAAAGGAGAGTTAGAAGCTATTGGATGCAGAATACTTAGGATGCTGAAGCTTTCCGTCTTGCCAAAGGAGAGTCAGAGGCGATTGGGCAAGCAACACTGCCAAAAGGGCGATGGCGCAGAGCGCCCGCTTCGCGATCGCCAATACTAATCGGTTAAAGTTTTTCTAACGAAACCAAACCATTCTCTTGAAAATCTATTGCTAGATGATATCCTGCCATCAGACTAGTTCCTAGCAAAGGTTTATAACCAGAAGCTAAAACTGGAACTAACTTTTCTATATTGTCCCATACAATTGTTGCCAAATGTATAGACAATAAAGCTTCGCGACCGTCGGCTAACCTTGCAGATGTACTAGAATACATAGGAAGATTCATAGCACTGACTGCCTGTGGTGGTAAAGTAAGATGGTCATTAAATCCAGTATCAATTACAAAATCCAAAGAAAAATTTGGCTGTGAAGGTAAACGGAAAACCACTGGAACTATTGCTCTACCATCAGTCACTTTTCCATAAATCATTTGGCAATACGTTCCATTGCGCCACCAAAGCTTACAGCAACGTCATAACCAATTCGTATAGTAAACAATCTAGCGTTTGGTTTTTGGTGTTTTAACTTTAACGCTGTCTCTACACCAGTTGGATCGATTCCATATTCACCAGTCTCTGCATCAATCACAATCATCTGACCAATATTATCGCCGTGCTCAACATATTGACGAATATCGTTTTCGTAAAACTGTTTGGCTCTTAGAGCAACTTCTTCCACACTCCAGAAAATAGATTGCATAACAATTACACCTACTTTTTGTCCTTTAATCATTGTAGAATCGTCAACTCGTGCCTTCCAGCCTCTGGCTGGGAATACCATTGCAAGCCTTGCTTACTTGCTCAAGAGCCGCTGAAACTGCATTTCCAGGTGGAACCACCGAAACGAGATTTTAGATACAAGTTGGATATTTTTTCACACCAACCCAGAACGCAGTGCAACAACTGCTGCTTGCACGCGATCGTCTACAGATAATTTGTTCATAATCCCACGAACATGAGTTTTGATCGTGTTAGGACTTAAATAAAGTTTTTCCGCAATCTCCGGGTTACTCAAACCGTCTACCATCAGTCTCAACACTTCTAACTCGCGCTGAGATAGATTTGCTGCGTTTCCACTAGGGGAAGGTGGTTTGAGATTATCAATGACTCGTCGAGCAATTTGGGGATCAAGATAGGTTGCACCTTCAACAGCAGCCGCGATCGCACTCAAAAGTCGCTCTACACTAGCTCCTTTGATACAATAAGCATCGGCACCACTGGAAAGCGCTGCAATAATTTCTGTGTCTGTTTGGTGGGATGTCAGCATCACGACATGAGTTTCTGGTAGTGCTGCTTTAATTTGCTGTGTCGCAGCTATCCCATCCAACCGGGGTAAACCAATATCCATCACCACAAGATCCGGTTTCAGTTTGAGTGCTGCTTGCACACCCAAATAACCATCTTCCGCTTGTCCCACAATCTCCATCTGGGGATAAGCCATTAATGACTGTTCTAATCCCAGTTGCATCATCGGATCATCTTCTACAATTAAAATCCGCAGCACAGAAACATTGGCTGGTAGATTTAAGCGAAAGGTATTATCCTGAGACATTTTATATTGATTTTCTATTTCCAGTTTTGGATTTAGTCATTTGTTCTTTGTCAGGAATAAATGACTAATGACAAAGATGTAGAGACGCGCCATGGCGCGTCTCTACAATGCCTTTTCTATTCTTCCACGCGATACCCAAGCTCTGCTAAACGTGTCCGAGACTGGCGCCATTTTGGTTGCACTTTGACGAACAGTTCCAAGTAAACTTTTCCAGCAATTAACTTTTGAATTTGTTCGCGAGCTGCACTACCAATTGCTTTTAACATCGCGCCACCTTTACCAATGAGAATTCCTTTTTGGGAATCGCGCTCAACGTGTACAGTGGAGAGTACACGGGTAATAGTTGGTGTTTCTTCTACTAAATCAATCGCGATCGCTACTGAATGGGGAACTTCCTCACGAGTTAACAGCAAAATCTGTTCTCGAATCAATTCGCCCATAATAAAGCGTTCCGGTTGGTCTGTTACTAAGTCTGGTGGATAGTATAGCGGTCCTGTTTCTAACTGTTGAATTAATAATTGTTGCAGTTCGGGTAATCCTACACCAGTTTTGGCAGAAAATTTTGCTGTTTGCCACTGATGTGACTTTGCCAGTTGGGTGTAACTATCATCTATTGTTTGGGAATCTTGCAGTTGTTCGTCGATTTTGTTTAACCCCAAAATCACTGGTGTTGTGCTGCGACTCAGTAGATCGGCAATATAGCGATCGCCTGTACCACAAGAAACCGAGCCATCCACTACAAACAGCACCACATCCACCGATTCAATGGCTATTTTGGCATTTTGCACCAGCACTTCCCCCAATTGATGATGGGGTTTATGAATCCCTGGGGTATCTACAAAAATCAGCTGCGCCTCTGGTGTGGTTAAAATTCCTCGTAACCGATTGCGTGTCGTTTGTGCTACTGGTGATGTAATGGCAATTTTTTGTCCTACTAATTGATTCATCAACGTAGATTTACCGACATTAGGGCGACCAATAATGCCGATAAAACCCGACTTAAATCCAGGAGGAGCCTGTGGAATCATCACTTCTCCTGAAATAGAGATGATGTCATGCTGACTACTATTCACCTGTGGCTCCACCGTCATATTTTACATTTAGGATTAGTTAGTTTTTGCAAACACAAAACACACATAAAATCACCCTGGATTTTCTGGCAATGACCTTGACTTAAGTCTAATTTACTACTTATTATCTTTCACTACCACTTGATATAAGAGAAAGTATAATATTACAATTATCTGCTGTCGCAAATATTACATAACTGTCTGCGATGTCTTGTGATATTCATCTTTTGCAGTGAGCAGTTACCAGTTACCAGTTACCAGTTTTTAGCGAGAGGAAGGAGACCCCCATCAAAGATGGTACGTTTCACTTGGGGTCTAAATCCCCTGCGTGTTACCTGGTCACTGTTCACCCTTCGGGTATCTCCTCCGGAGAGGCTGCGCCTTCGCCGTCAGGCGTGCGCTTGCGCTTACGCCAGTCGCCTACGGCGGGAGACCCGCCTGCAGCGCTGGACTCACTGTTCACTGGTCACTGTTTTAATCCCAATATGAAGCCGGAACAGACTAACCAATAATTGCTAGTACAAACTCGCCTTCGTTTACCGCCTGGTTGGAACAAAGATCATAAACTAACCCATCTTCTTCCGCACTGACATCAATTACAGTAGGTAACTTACCTTCTTTATTAAAATTCAAAACTTGATAAAGTCGTTCTCCAGCTTTTACTGAATTCCCCAATTCTACTCTTGATTGAATCATTCCGCCTGTTGGAGCATAATATTTTTTCACAACAGTTTTTAATTTCAAACTCATTTCATGAGATGTTGACTCTATAGGAAAGCCAGAGATTCGTAAAACTCCTTTCTGTGCTAAATAGTTTTTCACACCTCGAATACCTTTCTCCACGGAATCTGGATTCATTTGCATCCCCGTACCAAGTTCGAGTGTCCAAGCTTCCACATCAAACCTCATTTCTCTACCAAGCTGTTTGAAACACTCTTCCAAGGCTAACCAAGGTTTGATAAAGGCTTCATCAAAAGCATCCCCATCGTATGTATCAAGTTGAATTCCAAATTGAAGTAAGAAATATTTTGCACTTTCTTCTCTGTTACGGAAGAAATAAAGGTAGTTTAATCCTTGATTCGTGTGACTGTGTAAGTCAATTAAATAGTCTGCATCCAAACTCAGAGATTGTAGTTTGGAGCTAAACCGTTGAGTGTAAGGGCTACCACTGGGAGAATGAATTTTTTCTAAAAGTTTGTCAAATTTTTGCTTAATTGCGGTGAGGTAATTCCTTCTCACCACCTTGGGGTCAAAATTTATTTGAGAGTTAGCAAATGCTAATAAATCATCAGTATCTTTTTCGTAGTCCCAAAAGATACGGTTCCAATCCTTCGCTTCGTAAACACAGTAGCGTCCAGAAGAAAAAATGTGCGATCGCGCATTTGTTCCCATTGGGTTACAAACAGGAACTAACCAAATTTCACCCAATAAATCTGTATCATTTACTGCCTGTAAAAACTCAATAAGTTGGTGAATAACAGCATTGCCAACGATTTCAGCACCATGCAAATTGGATTGGATATAAACTTTTTTACCAGGGTGAGCGCCAATAAATTTGTAGACTTGAAGGGATAAGACATCACCAGAAGCCATATGGCGCAGTGGAATGGTAGAAACAGTAGGGAGCATGGTAAAAATTGGGCACTACTGAACAATTGTGTGATGATTCACAATATTCACAAATATAATATCAGTCTTTTCTTGTGGGGCAGGCAAGATGCCCGCCATGTCTCATTTAAGTTCCCGGTAAATTACGTAACCGCTCGTCCAAATGAGTACGGTCAGCCAATGCCTTCAGTAGAGGACCATGTGAGCCAAATTCTACAATACTGACAGATCCAACTGGGCATCCTAAACGATAGCGAAAGCGTCCCACATCAATTCCCAACAAACTGCACAGCATAATTCTGATCGTTGCTTTGTGGGCAACAATTAAAACATTGCCACTGCTGTAACGCTGCTTGATTTCTTCAATCACCTGCGTAGCACGAGATGCTATAGCAATTGCCATTTCCCCGCCTGTAGGCGCATACCAAGCCGGATCTGCCAACCAGCGAATATAATCATCATGAAATTCCTGGTTGACCGTCTCGGGTGTTTTGCCTTCCCATTTGCCATAGTTGATTTCCTTCAAGCCATCTCGCAGTTCTGGTTGTATTCCTATAGCTTCACACAAAGGTTTTGCTGTCGCCATCGCTCGTCCCATAGGAGAGCAAAAAATTGCTGTCCAGGGAGTAGAACTGTATGCAGCAGCAAAAGCTTTTGCCATCTCCAAGCCATCTGGGGTAAGTTCTGGGTCTATCGAACCGCAAAAGAAATTATTACGGCTGCATTCTGTCTGTCCGTGACGGAGGAAATAAAGAGTTAGACTCATACCATTTGGGATTTTAGATTCATCATTAGTCATTGTAGAGATGCGCCATGGCGCGTCGTCTCTAGATTAGTCATTTCTTTGTCTCCCACGCCCGTTGCGCTTGTACTCCCGATCCACAATTGTTAACTATAGTAAGGGCTATGGCTAATATAACGAAGTGCCGATAATATATTCACTTCAGCTTGGGACAGGAACAATGGCAACAACAGAAGTCAATTCTTTTCTCGATAGTAACTTTGCGCCAGTGCATGAAGAAATCACCGCTAACACCCTGCAAGTCATAGGTGAACTACCTCCCGACTTGTCAGGAATGTTCGTGCGGAATGGTCCTAATCCTCAGTGGACACCCATCGGAAAGTATCATTGGTTTGATGGCGATGGGATGTTGCATGGGGTGCGAATTAGCAACGGCAAAGCGACCTATCGCAACCGCTATGTGCGGACAAAAGCCTGGAAAATCGAGAATGAAGCGGGTAAAGCTCTTTGGACTGGGTTAGTAGAACCGCCACAAAAGGACAAGCCTCAAAAACCGAGCAAGAACCCGGCTAACACTGCTCTTGTGTGGCACGCAGGGCAACTGTTGGCACTTTGGGAAGGGGGTGCGCCTCACGCAATTAGGGTTCCTGAGTTAAAGACTATTGGTGAATATACCTACAATGGCAAACTCGTTTCGGCGGTGACTGCTCACCCTAAGGTAGACTCAGTAACCGGTGAGATGATGTTCTTCGGTTACGGTTTCACACGACCGTACCTGCAATACAGCGTGGTTTCACCAGAAGGCGAACTTTTGCAGACAGAGCCTATTGACATACCAACGGCAGTCATGATGCATGATTTTGCCATCACTGAAGACTACACAATTTTCATGGATTTGCCACTGACTTTTAGCAAAGAAAGGATGAAAGGGGGCAAACCTCTGATGATGTTTGAGCGCGATAAACCCAGTCGTTTTGGTATTGTTCCCCGTTACGGTAATAACAGTAACATTCGCTGGTTTGAGAGTCCCGCTTGCTACATCTTCCATACCCTCAATGCTTATGAGGAAGGAGACGAGGTGGTGCTTGTTGCTTGTCGCATGAATTCCACTACTGTCTTGTCTGTGCCGCAAGACACACACACCGACTCTCAAGCAGATATCCCCCGCTTGCATCGCTGGCGGTTTAACCTAAAAACGGGCAAAGTGAGCGAGGAGATGCTGGATGATGTAGCCTCCGAATTTCCCCGTGTCAATGAGAATCTGTTAGGGCAAAAAACGCGATATGGATATACTGGCAGAATGGCGAAAAGTTCCCTGCCTCTGTTCGATGGTTTGATTAAGTATGACTTGAGCAGTGGCAAGTCCGAAACCCACGAATTCGGACAGGGATGTTATGGCGGTGAAGCTGTGTTTGTACCGCGTCCGAGTGCAACGGCTGAAGATGACGGCTGGCTAGTAACTTTTGTGTATGACACAGGTGAAGAGACTTCTGAACTGGTGGTTGTGAATGCTCAGGATATAACAGGTGAACCAGTGGCGCGGGTGCTCATTCCCCAACGAGTGCCTTATGGGTTCCACGGTGCTTGGGTTTCTGAGGAACAATTGAAAGCTTCTGTGTAAATTAACACCCCAAGGCTAGGGCACAACAATGTTGTGCCCCTAGGAAAAATTTGTTAATTCTTTTAATTACCTAGGACTCAGTATTCTAGGAGTTGGAATAACAATTAATTTGTCACAGCGACAACAATCTGTGACTGTACACATAAAAATAAAAGCCGTGAAACATTCAGTTCCACGGCTATTGGTGTGATGTGAGGAGCTTAACTCAATATCATCATAATGGTAACTCAGCAGTATAAACACGCTCGTAACAATTTTGGTAACAACAATTTTTTAGCCTTATTCACGCACCTCCTTGCCTACAGTGAACTAACATCCTTACGTGTCATCTTCAGGCTAAGTATGTGTCTGTTGGCATTTCATGACAAAATAAAAACCGTGGAATCTAAATAGAGTCCACGGTTAGAGATATGGTGTGAGGAGACTTAACTGTGATTGATCATAAACTTATACGCGTGTTAGTAAAGCGCTGGTAACAGTTTTGGTAACAAGATTATTCAATAAGCAGCACAAGTGAGTTGCTAAACGCCTTTGCTAGGCAATCATATAAAGACTTCATACCAAAGCACCACCACAACTCGAACCACTGCCGGCTGTACAACCATAACAATAAGCTGCCGTTTGTACCTCACCTATCAAGTCTAAATCACCAACTTCCAGCAATTTAGCAACCGTGAGGTTTTCCCCGTCGCGAGTTTTCGCTGGTAGATTCATCATCTGGTTGAAATCGCAATCATACACATTGCCCAGATAATCGATTGAAAGCTCATCCAAACACATCAAATGTTCAACTGTACCAGAATTGAAATGCGACTCTAAAAACTCTAAATATAGAGCGTACAGTTTCTTTTTTTCTAAATACAGTTTTGTTCTCCCAACTGGTAGGTTGGTGATTGTAAATAAGTTATTAAAACTAACCCCAAAACTCTCTTCTAAGAACTGTTTGTAATCTCTTTCGAGCTTTACTTGTTCTGCGGTTAAGGAAAATTTATCACTTACGGGTAATTGTGGATTATAGACTAAATCCACAATTAAATCTGGCTCTTTCCCATAACCTAGTTGATTCAGCCATTGCAACGCTTTGATTGAATCATTATATACGCCTGTACCGCGCAGTTTCTCTACATTGTCTGCTAAGTAACAGGGCAGAGAAGCAACAACCCGAACTTTGTGTTTAGCAAAGTATTCTGGCAAATCACCAAATCCATCTTCAAAATAAATGGTCAAATTAGACCGGACAATCACCTGTTTACCAGTTGCCCTTGCGACTTCTACCAGTGGCTTAAATCCATAATTCATTTCCGGTGCGCCACCAGTCAAATCAACAATCTGAATTTGTGGAAATCTCTGAATTAGCTCAATCAATTGTTGGCAAATTTCTGGAGAAAGTTCTTCTGTACGTTTTGGTCCTGCTTCTACATGGCAATGGTGACAGGCAAGGTTGCAGCGCTTACCTAAATTAATTTGTAAAACAGAGATTCCTTTTTTTGTCAGAGATGTGAGTTTTTGTTTGAAAGGTGTGACTGTTGTTTGAATCATAATTTATCCCTGGTGTAGAGACGTTGCATTGCATACAACGTCTCTACAATACTAACAACAACCGCCGCCGTTATAGTGCCAGGTTGAATCAGTAATAATTATTTTATCTCGCATAAATGCTGCAAATTTGCCAGCAGTTTTATCACACACTGATGCTGGAATTCCACGCTGAAGAATATGACCGACTCCATCATCGAAAAATGGTTCTGTTCCAAAGTATATTGCGGTTTTTCCTGTAAATACACAAGCACCATCTTCAGGAATCATAACTTTGAAAGCCACAGAATCTAGACTTTCTAAAAGAAGATTTTCTTCTAGATTGTAAGTCTGGGAATCAAGCAAACGGTAAGGACGGCGATCGCGAATTTCTACTTGTCCAAAACCAGCATTTATAATACGTTGAATATACTCGTCATAAGTAAGTGCGCCTGATAAACACATTGCTCGCAGCTGCTCATCTTTTTGCAGATGTTGTGGAATGGGACGAGTCGCAATTGGGTCGCTCATCTGCAATCTTCCCCCTGGTTTTAACACCCGATATGCTTGTTGCAAAGCACGGGTTAAATCCTCTGGTTCAAAGATATTGAACAGGCAATTTTGCGCTACGACATCGACAGAATCATCAGGAACAGGTAAATTAAAGGCATCGCCTTCGCGAATTTCTACAAAGCTGGTGTCAAACCAAGGGTTTTCTTGAGCAGCAATTTCCAAGTTACGTGTAGCAGCTTGACGCATTTCTGCTACTGGATCAACCGCAATGACAGCACCAGGACGCCGGGAAAAGTAGGCAAATTGCAAAGCTTCTAATCCACCGCCAACTCCAACGTACAACACTGTGGGTTGATTTCCTAGTTCTGTGGGATGAACGGTCGTACCGCAACCATAGTTCATTTCCTGCATTTGGGAAGGAATACGCAGTCCTGGTAGTTGCAGGGGTGTGCTTTGCACACAACAAAGTCCCACTTGCGGTGTTTGGGCGACTTCACTATAAAATTGCGCTGCTGTTTCGAGATAACTCATCGCACTCCTGAAGTTGTCTACCATTTTTAATGGTAGCGGTAACTAAATTGGTAATTTCATACCCTATGGATGATTTTGTAGAAACCTTGCAATGCAACGCCTCTACAAAGCTAAAAATCCAACCAATAACCCTAACTCAACAGTATTGACTCCTGTCAGGCTTTTCAAGGAGTGTCAATCACGCAGTACGTAACCAACACCACGCACGGTTTGGATGAGGCGTTTTTCGTTATTCGCCTCCAGTTTAAGGCGCAAGTAGCGAATGTAAACCTCAATGATGTTGGAGTCGCCCATAAACTCGTAGCCCCAAACTTCTTCTAAAATGCGATCGCGTGTCATGACCTGTCGCGGATGGGCGAGTAAATACTCCAGTAAATCAAACTCTTTGGCGGTTAACTCGATTAAGCGCGTTCCACGATACACTTCCCGCGTACGACGATTTAAACTCAAGTCTTCAAATGGTAAAATATCACTGTCGGCTTCGTGGGTTCTTCGCAAGTGTGCGCGGACTCTGGCGAGCAATTCTTCGACACTAAAGGGTTTGACGACATAATCATCAGCGCCTGCGTCTAAACCAGCAACGCGATCGCTCACTTCATCCTTTGCGGTCAATAATATGATGGGCACCTGATTTCCAGTACTTCGCAAGCGGCGGCAAATTTCCAATCCAGATAAACCAGGCAGCATCCAATCTAAAATTACTAAATCTGGATGAGACTCCCGTGCAGCTGTGAGTCCCGTTAATCCATCGTATGCGACGCTGACTTTATAGCCCTCATAACTTAGTTCCAATTCCACAAATCGAGCTAGTTTAACTTCATCTTCAACAAGTAAAATATGCGTCGTCATGGATATTTAATAATACAGCGGTTTGTAAGTTAATGAGGTACGCCTTTTCAAGTCAAGAGCCAGATATAGAACAACTTGATTCAAATTTTCCGAAAGGAACTACGGTAAGAGTGCGATTACCTATGATTGCTCCATGATACGACTATCACACTTACTATTAGCAATAAGCTGTGACATCTTCACCGCATTCGTCAGCAAGATAACACAAGGCTCGGAAACGCAGACTCACCACTTCCTCATAAAGAGGATTTAACTTACACATGGGTGGAATGTGAAATAACTTGCGACCAAACAGTATAATGTCACGCTCAAAAGGACATTGGGCGGGGATTAACTTGCACAAGGAATGAGCTAATTTGATGTTATGAATTTCTATCGAATCCAACCACTGACGGATTGGTTGGAGTAAGTCATTTTGTCCTTGGAATTGAGCAAAGCTAGTCATAATTGCTTACCTCATCATTAAAAATTTCAAAGTTGACTCTTGTTGGTTGGGTTTGAAACCTTTCCTATATATTTATTAGGTTCGGTTTGGCTTTCTTATGCAGTTGTTTCTCGTTCTTTTGTTCTCTTTTTTGGGAACACTCTTAACTACAAACACCATTTCCAGTGTTCCGGACGATTTTCCCGATATTTTTGTTGCCAGAAAATTTTCTCTACTCAGGAGGAGTCAGCAGCCTTGAGGGCTAGCATTCATAGGCTGTAGGGGCGGTTTTGCAAAACCGCCCCTATCCTTGGCTTCCTCACTTATGAGTTTTGGCTAGCGCTGCTTGCTGCACCAGCTTCAACTGTTTGAGAGCGTAATTCCGGAAAAAATTAACCTACGCCTGCTGAATATTACGCGCCGTCATACCAGATTTGCTGTGGACTCTTTCAAATTTCACGCGTGTACCAGGTTTAATCGTGCGATACCCCTCACCAGGAATGGCGGTAAAGTTGAAAAAGACTTCCTCTCCCGCATCTGTGGCGATAATACCGTGACCTGTTTGGAAGTCGAACCAACTCACTACACCTTGCGCCACTAAAAGACCGTTAGCACCAAGTAGTGGCTGACCCTCCGCCCATTCTTGCTGAGGAATGCGAATTTGCTGAACTTCTGGCGTGTTATACGCCTCATAACGATAATTAGAATGGGTTTCCATAATAGTCCGCAAATCGAGTCGCAACTCTTCTAGTGTTGGTCGCCCGACAAAGAACCAACCGTTGTATATTTTGTGAATGGTGAGGTCAGGTCGCAACACAAAGGTGTATGGTTGTGCGCGATAAGCATACTCACCCTCTGTCTCATCGAGAATATGAATTTGCCTAATAACTTCGCGTTTTTCATCTGATAAAAATGTCCATTGCGCCCCCAAACCAGCGCGAAATGCTGCTTGTGCAATAGGTGAGTCTGCACTTACTGTCACCAGTTGGCAATAGTTCACCTTGAGTTCATCTTGAAACTGCACAAATTGCCGCATTTGCTGTTGGTCACGAGGGCAAAAGAAGCCTCGGTAAAATACCAAAATCAGTGGATAACCATCTAGGAATCCCAACTTTTCATCTAGTAAACTGGGCTTAGTCAATTGGGATAGTTGCGTGATTTCGTTACGATGATTTGGAAGTTGGAAGTCGGGAAATTTCTCACCTATTTGTAGATTAGTCGTCATGGCAATGTTTCAACAGTAGACTTCGTGCAAAAATCCAGATAAGGAATTTTGGAACCACAGATGGACACAGATGGACACAGATGATTTATCTGTGTTTATCTGTGTCCATCTGTGGTTTTATTTCCATCTAATTGACTTTTGGAAGAAGTCTAGTCAACTCAATTAGGGTCTACATCATCCCCTGACCTGAGTCTGCTGCACTTGCTGCAACAACTTATCCAAACTTTCTGCTGGTGCAAGACACTTCAAACCTTGGCAAACTAAGCCAACACTTCCCTCTGGTAACTTCGAGACCGCAACAAACGCAGTACTAGGTAAATACATAGGGTTGAGAGAGTGTATCTGCTCAGTGGTAGTGCGGATTAAGGTACAGTTACGATACCAATCTAAGGCTGTAAACAGACTGGGACAAGCTTGAGGAGCACGGCTCATCACACTTCTAAATGCTTTTAACCCTCGTTCGGCTAAATCCAAATAATCAAGATTGTCGGTTAAAAGAGCAAGACGGACAAGGTTGGCAATTGCAACTCCATTAGCGGATGGTGTGGCATTATCTGCATAGCTGCGCTCTCGCACAATCAAATCTTGACTTGCGTCACTTGATGTGTTATGATAACCACCTAATTCCACACTCCAAAGATATTCGTGGAATTCCTCTTGAATGGCGATCGCTCTTTCCAACCAGTTTTTTTGCTCAGGATCACAAGCGTGTAAATCTAGCAGCGCTTTGATAACAAAGGCGTAATCTTCAGATTGAGCGAGTACGGTAGCTTGTCCTTCATAATTTAGTCGGTGGAAGCGCCCATCGACAAACTGATTATCCAAGATAAAATTCGCTGCTCTTGCTGCAAGTTCCAGATACTCTGGTTGTTGGAAGACCCCATACGCCCTTGCTAAACCGGAAATCATTAAGCTATTCCAGGCGACAATCATCTTTGTATCTGTCACCGCCGGAATGCGTCCTTTCCAGTTTCCGGTTTTCGCTTCCTGGTTGTTGCGGGCGGGTGGGAAAGTTTCTACGGACTCAGGTGCTGTACCATAGCGAACAACAAACAACTTTGCTAGTACTGTTTCCAGTGTTTCACTCAGTTGTCCTGCATGACGCCTTTGCAACACATTGTTACCTTCAAAGTTGCCGTTAGGCGTGACTGTAAACTGTTGCTGCAATTGCGTTAGTTCCTCTGGAGTCAGCAGTTGCTGCAATTCGCTGTAACTCCAGACGTAAAACGCGCCTTCCTCTGGTTCTGCTTCTGTGGGAGTGGTAAAACTATCAGCATCTTGAGCTGCGTAGAAGTACCCAGTTGGTGCGGTCATTTCTCGCTTCAGCCATTGGAAAGTCCCTGCAATTGCCCTCTCAAAAGCTGGCTCTTGAAATCCTACGCTCCACAAATTAGCCAAATACTCGACAATTTGACCATTGTCGTAGAGCATCTTTTCAAAGTGCGGTACTGTCCAAGTGTGATCAACTGTGTAGCGGTGAAAGCCACCTGCCACGTGATCATAAATGCCGCCCAATGCCAGGTCTAGTCCTCGCTGGGTACAAACTTGCTTGCTATCATATCGAGATTCAAAGTTAAACCTAATTCCTCGCAGTGCTAGTTCTGCGTAAGGAATCATCGGGAAGCTGTTACCGGCTTGATTGGGTGTAATGATGCCAGTAGAGGTTTCCCAGCCTTTGTGCAACAATTCTTTATCTTGAGCTTCTGTTAATCCCTCCTCTTGCAAGACTGCGGAAGTGAGGAGTGACTCAATAATCACTGCTTTGCGATCGCGTAAATCTTCTTTTTCTGTGTCGTAGTAGTGACGAATTGCTTGCAGGACTTGCAAAAAGCCGGGACGACCGTAGCGTGGTTCAACTGGGAAGTAAGTACCAGCATAGAACGGTATTAAATCATCTGGGGTGAGAAAAACGTTCAAAGGCCAACCCCCTTGACCGCTCATCATTTGCAAAGCTTGCATATAAATGCTGTCAAGGTCTGGTCTTTCTTCTCTATCTACTTTTATAGGAAGAAAGTTAGCGTTCATGTACTCGGCAATAGCTGAGTCGGAAAAAGCTTCACCTTCCATGACGGTACACCAGTGGCAACTGGAGTAGCCTATAGAAAGAAATATCGGTTTATTCTGAGCTTTTGCCGTTGCGAGTGCTTCGTCACACCAAGACCACCAATCAATAGGGTTTTCGGCGTGTTTGCGGAGGTAGAGGCTTTGAGCTTGAGCCAGACGATTAGTCATGATAAGATGCGCGTTGACAGCCTTCTTTGCCCAGTCTAGCCTGTTACAGAGATATTGAGTTCACAGCCTCTAATAACTCTGTGCTTAGGCGTACCTCATAAGTAGGAGGCTGAGAATTTCCTCTTCCTATCGCTTTGCTGAAATAAGAATATTATTTATTCAACAGAGTTAAGCAATGCTCTGGCAATTGGTGTTGACATCGTACCTGAAGGTGGTGCTGCCTCTGTGTTAATTGTCGTTGGGCTAAGACCTGCTATCAGGTGGAGTAAGAAGGTGATGATGGCGGCTTGCACAAGTTTTTCCAGCATGGCAGGTTCCTCTAGCTTTAGGTGGATGACATTTTAGTTAGAAGTTGTTATTTTATTGCGCCCTGTATTATTTATCTACCGAACCAAGCCCTGATATTCCGGAAAATCCTTAGTAAAATTTATGACAACGTTCCAGAAAAATCAAATCTTCTCCACAAACCTAGTTTCTTTGGAAAATTGGGCTTGTGGTTCGCCAAAACAATCAGCCGTTGCAATCGATAAAATGTATGTAAATTAGTCACAAACAGTCTGCATGATTCCTATCGTTATTGAACAATCAGGTCGTGGCGAACGCGCCTTTGATATTTACTCACGACTGTTGCGTGAGCGCATCCTTTTTTTAGGACAGCCGATTGATAACAACGTAGCTAACTTGATTGTTGCCCAGCTGCTGTTCTTGGATGCAGAAGACTCGGAGAAAGACATTTATATGTACATCAACTCTCCTGGTGGTTCGGTGACGGCAGGTATGGGGATATTCGATACTATGAAGCACATCCGTCCAAATGTCTGTACAATTTGTACCGGATTGGCGGCAAGTATGGGTGCTTTCCTCCTCAGCGCTGGTACCAACGGTAAGCGGATGAGTTTACCCCATTCCCGGATTATGATTCACCAACCTCTGGGTGGCGCTCAGGGACAAGCAACTGATATTGAAATTCAGGCACGCGAAATCCTCTACCACAAGCAGCGGCTCAATGAATATTTAGCTGAGCACACTGGTCAGCCATATGACAAAATTGCTGAAGATACAGAAAGAGACTTCTTTATGTCGCCTGACGAAGCAAAGGATTATGGTTTAATCGACCAAGTGATTGACCGTCACGCTGCTGGTAGCCGTCCAATGGCTGTTGTTTAGTTAAATGTAGAAACGCGCCATGGCGCGTCTCTACAACTTTTCAAAATCCTGCTAATGGATCTGGGGGCGTCATTTGAGATTCTAAATATCTGAGGAAATCGTGCAATTCTTCGTCAGTTAGTAAATGACGCGATCGCTTGCCGTAAGTTTTAATCAGATAATCTCGCCCCTGGTCTGTTGTCCAACCTAGGCGCTGCATTTCAACGCCGATTTTAGCAATATCATCGGACTGATCCACAGGTTCGCTCTTCTTCTTTTTCTTCGTTGCTACTGTCTGGGTTCCCACATCTTCTTGTGAGCTGCTGTAACTGCGTGACGGAAATGCTGTCACGTTACTTGAAGAAATCCCAGGTATCGTATTATCTTCTGGTAAAGTATCAGAAGTCATTTCCAAGCTTTCCAATGCAGTGTCGAAGTCGAATTGGTTTTCCTGCTTGTTAGTCGCAGAAAAACCTTCAGTGATGTCCTGGTTTTTCGTATCGTTTTTACCTGGTATGGATGAGACTACTGGAGGGGTTGGGGTTGGGGTTGGTTCCGTTTGAGGAATGTTGAGAGCCGGGGAATAGGCAGACTCGTTTAATCCGTTTGGTGTTGTTAAAGAAGGGGTTGGTTTGACCTGCTTTACAGGTTCTGGGGAACTAACAACCGACTCCTGTAACGAACTGGTGATTCCCAAAACTTCCAACGCTCTATTCCTAGCTTGGTCTTCTGCTTCCTCAAGTGTTTCTGCTGCAGCCATACCAGTGGCGCGGGTGACGCCATCAATTTGGACGCATGAGCGGACAATATATTTGCCGTGATAAATTTGCACTAGTTCAGAAATAAGACTGCCCTGGGGATATTTGCTCTGAAATTGAGCCAACATAATACTGTCACCAATCTAAATTCTTATAAAGGGGTTGCTGCTACCTGTGTATCCAAAATTGGACTCGTTGTTCGGTTATGGACAACATACTCTAACTGAATTTTGCCAAGTTTAAAGCTTGGTTCCATCTGGGAAAGCTACTCGACAGTTTTAATACTTGTTTTTTTAAGGGCAGCTTCAGTAACCAAGGTACTATTCGCACTTTAATCCCGTGTCCTGATTGTAGCATGAGGTTTTCAGGGCAACCTTTTGGCTACTGCTTATTGACCAAGAGTGCTCTGATTGTCCTTGCTATACTAATTACCTAATTGGTGATCTAGAACTATTTTCTGTAAGTACGCTCTATATCTACAATAATGAAGTAATGGTTCGTCCTCACAGCTTATTAGCTGCTGACCTAATTGTTTCCGATCCTACATATGGGTCAATTAGATTTGTCGGCAGTTTCTCCTAGTTAAAAATCAGAGTTGCATGGCGTAAAAGTACCTTCACACCAGACAATCCAACACCTGCGGTTTCCCTAAAGAGTGCTTTTGGGCAGCGTGGAAAGTTCTCCAACGTACGTCACTCAAAAACCCGTTACGTAATTACCGAGGGGGCAACATCTAAAACGGGCGTACTTTGAACGATTGTCTTGCACTAGGAGCTTTAACGCACCTACACTCTGAGATGTTCGTGCAGTGCCCTTTATTTTGGGCAATTCGTTTTCAGCTAGTGTCTGTAGTCGTGAGGGTACACAGCATGCGAACCAAATTCAAAAAAAAATGATGTTTTGACCAAAGGTCGGTTCACTGCATGGAATTTTCAATCGCTACACTTCTGGCCAATTTCACTGATGATAAATTGGTGGCTCGTAAACTGTTGGAAAAGAAACTTGGTTGCGAAGATGAAGTCAGTTTACAAAAACTTCATATTGCATTAGAAATACTGGAAAGAATTGGGGTTTTAGTTAAAGAACGTGGCAAGTATCGTCGAGTCACAGAAGAAGGGCTGATTGAGGCAAAACTCCGTTGTTCCAGTAAAGGCTTTTGCTTTGCAATTCAAGATGTAGAAGGAGCCGAAGATATCTACATTCGGGAAAGCCATCTCAGTAACGCCTGGAATGGCGATCGCGTTTTGGTCAGGGTTCTTAAAGAAGGGAGTCGTCGGCGCTCCCCAGAAGGAGAGGTCAAGTTAATCTTAGAACGCTCCAATCACACTTTACTGGCGCGAATTAAACAGATAGAAAGTGGATATCGTGCTGTCCCCTTGGACGATAGGTTGCTGTTTGAACTTAAAGTGCAAGCAAATGGTATCAACTTGGAACAAGCAGTTGACCACTTGGCTCATGTCGAAGTTCTGCGTTACCCGTTAGCACAATACCCTCCATTAGGTCGGGTCGTGCAAATCCTAGGAAGCGATGCTGAAGCGGCGGCGGATATAGACTTAGTGACCTGCAAGCACGACCTTTCGCGGAGTTTTCCAGAAGCCGTACAGGAAGCAGCCTCAAAACTGCCCAAAAAACTGCTAAAAGCAGAATTGAAAAATCGGCTGGATTTGCGTCAGAAGTTTACCTTGACCATCATTGGCAACGGCAATGACTTAATGATGGTAGAAAATGCTTTCAGCTTGGAAAAAACAAGCGCTGGACATTGGCAGTTGGGCTTTCACATTGCTGATGTTTCTCACTATGTTCAACCAGACGAAGTCCTCGACCGAGAAGCACTCAAGCGGGGGCGCTCAGTGTATCTGGGAGAATTGGTGTTACCTATGTTACCAGAAGTTGTTGCCGAACGCTGTGCTCTATTGCCCGGAAGCGATCGCTTAACTCTATCTTTTTTAATAACGGTTGATTCAAAATCGGGACAAGTGCTGGAGTGGGAAATTCAACCTAGCGTTGTCAAAGTAGACTCCTCAGTGAGCGAACAACAAACAGAGGCAATTCTGACAAACCAATCGACCGAACTTGGACCGTCTGTTACAGAGATGGTGCAACAACTCGATACTGTACGGGTCTTGTTAAGACAGGTACGCTTGGATCGTGGGTGCTTGCAGTTAAATTTACCACCAAATCAAAACCCTTATTATGATGAGGGCGCTTTAGGCTGTGTCGTGGTGAATGATTTACCTGTACACTCGCTGTTAACTGAGATGGTGCTACTCGTTAACCAACTCATGGCTGCCCATTTTAACGCCTTGGGTATCCCTGCCATTTGGCGAGTCCAAGGCGCACCCGATCCCGAAGATGTGCAAGAGATGCTGAAATTAGCAATCAATCTCGGCGTCGAACTGTCGCTAGATCCAGAAATAGATATCCAACCTCTTGATTATCAACAGTTGACCAGAGTTTTTGCAGAATCAGTATCCGAGCAAGTTCTTACCTACTTATTGCAAGACACGCTCAAGCCAGCTACGTACAGCACAACAAAAGGACATCACTTTGGGTTGTCATTAGCAGAATATACCCATTTCACCGCTCCCTTGCGGCGTTACCCAGATTTGCTCATGCAAAGGGTATTTTATGCATTACTTGAACACGGACGCGATCGCCGCAACACCCGTGTCAAAGAGCGTGTCAACCTACGCCACTCCTCCAGCCACGGTGAAATTAACTGGAATGTCCTCCCACCAGAATTGCAACAAGAACTCCAAAGCGATTTGACCAGAGTCATCGTCCAGCTCAACGATAGAGAAAAAGAAGTTCAAGAAGCAGAAGCTGACTTAGCAGGATTGCAAAGAGCCTCACTCATGAAACAGCGCATCGGCGAGGTTTTTACTGGTGTGATCACAGGTGTCCAATCCTACGGATTCTTTGTAGAAATAGAAGTTCCAGCAACCGAGTCACAAAAAGTTGGCAATCCTCGCGTACCTCTGCGGGTGGAAGGACTGGTACACGTCAGTTCTCTCAAAGACGATTGGTATGAGTATCGTGCCAGACAACAGGCATTGTTTGGTCGCAAAAATCGCGCTTCTTACAGACTAGGCGATCGCGTAGCTGTGCAAGTTAAGAGTGTTGATTATTACCGCCAGCAAATCGATTTAGTCACTGTTGGTAGCGATGGCTCAGTCTTTGGTAAAGATGTCGGCGTCTCCAACGGCGAAGACACAGACCTCTACTTATCCCACCACGAGGATATGGAGCCGGATGACTTAGAACCGTATACAGACGAAGAATGAAGGGATGAGTTAGTCGTTAGTCGTTAAATAGAGAATTTAATAAACAACGAACCCAACGGGAGAGCCAGTCACCTGCGGCAGGGTTTCCCTCCCGCAGCACTGGTCTCACAACTAACAACTAACAATTCTCAATCCCTCATCCCCAATTCCTCCTAACTTCCTTACATAACAGCGTGTCCGAGAATACCAAACCACTCATCTTAGGCGTATCAGGTGCATCTGGTCTGATTTACGCCATTCGTGCTCTCAAATTTCTACTAGAAGCTGACTACGAAATTGAATTGGTTGCTTCCAAGTCAAGTTACATGGTTTGGCAATCTGAGCAGAATATTCGTATGCCAGTAGAACCCGCTCAACAAGAGCAATTTTGGCGACAGCAAGCGGTCGTTGAACGCGCGGGTAAACTACGTTGTCATCCTTGGGGTGATGTCGGAGCCAACATTGCCAGCGGTTCCTTTCACACCCTAGGGATGATTGTTATTCCATGCAGTATGAGTACTGTAGCAAAGCTAGCAGCTGGTTTAAGTTCTGACTTACTCGAACGTGCGGCGGATGTCCAGATCAAGGAAGGGCGAAAATTGGTTGTCGTTCCGCGTGAAACTCCCTTTAGCTTGATTCACCTTCGCAACTTAACCACCCTAGCAGAAGCCGGAGTCAGAGTTGTTCCCGCCATTCCCGCTTGGTACCACAATCCCAAAACTATTGAGGATTTAGTTGATTTTGTGGTTGCCCGTGTGCTAGATCAACTCGACATCGATTGTATACCAATTCAAAGATGGCAAGGTCGTCAAGATTAGTCAAAATAGGGAGATGGGGAGATGGGGAGATGGGGAGAATAATTTTTGACTCTTGACTCTTGACTAATATCTATGGCTGTATTTCGCTTAATTTTGTTAGTGGTGGTGCTGGGAGGACTAACGCTTTTGCTAGTGCAAAACTGGTCACCTGTCCTCTCTGTGGTATTTTTGGGGATGAAATCCAAACCAATTCCACTGGCGATTTGGATGTTGTTCAGTACTGCTGCTGGTGCTTTTACAACTGTATTCGTCACAAGCTTATTTAATTTGTCTAATTATTTTGCGCGACAACAACGTCAAACCCCGCTGAGGTCATCCACAGCTTCAACCCATGCACGCCAAACTCGCACCCAAGAACCAGCACCCCGTCCTTCTCCTCCACCATCAAGTAGTAAAACCGAGTCACCGCGAACGAGTGATGCACCCAATGACTGGGAAACAGATAGCAGCACGGAAGATTGGGACTTTGAAGAAAAAGAAGAAGCGCCTACACCCAATCCTCAAAATACACAGGTCAGAGACTCTAACACTTACGAATACGAACGTCAGCAAGAACCCAAAAGCAGTTCTAAATCTGATTCAGCCTACTCTTACAGCTACCGCGAACCGAAAAATTCTGGAGTGGGGAAAACTGAATCTATTTACGATGCTGATTATCGGGTTATTATCCCCCCTTATCAACCCTCAACGACTGATAAAGCCGAGGATGATGATTGGGGCTTCTTGGATGACGACGATTCTGAGGATGAGGATAAGCGTCCTCGTCGTTGAGTATTTTTTACTAGATGCCACACCGCTCCCGGGACTCCTGCTTGACTTTTCCGGTCATGGCAGCTTCCTGCAAGGTCATGAAAGCATTTAAGTCCTCCACGTCATACCGGGTTGTCAGCAACTGTCGCAATTGATTTTCTGCCTCAACAGTCAGATAGCCAGTGGCTAAAGCTTTTTGCACAACATCTCGAATCCGAGTCATGGTTGAAACCTCAAACGACCACACTTAGAGCACACTTAATTTAATCAGGCTTTCCTAGATAAAATATGTACTGGCTTTGTGCCTCAACCGCTTAGTTGGCAAAGCTTTTTTGCTCCTTATCAGATAATAAGTCATATTTTACACCTTGAACTAAAACACTAACTTGTTGACTAGTACTTCACCACCCCAAGTTTGAGGGGTTTGTAGTGAGCGCTAAGCGCGTTCGCCGTCAGGCGTGCCGCAGGCTAGACAGCACCAACTACAAACTACGCTTACCCGTCATTTTTAGGTTGGCAGACTACTAATGGTTCATCGCATTAATTCTGATGGTTGTACAAGTTCGTAGTAAGGACTTTAGTCCTAGACTCCGAGAGCGCTCTTGCGCTCACTACGAATCCCGCAAAATTAATGGGACAGAGTACTAGTGTCTGCTGCAAGCAATTGCTGGATCGCTTATATAGTGTCGGTAGAAACACAGTGTTGTGTAATATATAGAATTGCCCCACCAAGTAGTGAGTCACGCTTGTTTATCTTGACCGACATTGTCAGGATAAAGTTTCAATCAAGATTTATTAAATTTCCATTAAGCCTAAAGATACCTAAGTAAGAACTGACAAGTCACCTAACAAACGTTACTAAAATCGTTATAATTTCACAGTGTATTTATTTTTACTTTATAGACAAATAGATAAGATATTGCCTTGGGTTACTCTAAATAAATAACAGTAATGACGCTATCTGATTCAAATAAGGTAGAAGAAGAATTTGCAACATTACTAATAAGCCATTCAATTTTTGAAGCACAAATCGAAAATTACATCAGAGATATGCGTCTGGGCACCGAGATTTAAAGTAAATTGGTTAGTGGTTAGTAGTTAGTGGTCAAGAACAACCAACAACATCCAATGACGAATGACTTGTTGCAAGGAGTCAACCTGTACTTAATTGGCATGATGGGTGCTGGTAAGACAACTGTGGGACACTTATTGGCACAGCATTTAAGCTATGGCTTTGTTGATACCGACACCGTGATTGAGAAAGTGGCTGGTGATAAACCGATCACCAAAATTTTTGCCGACGACGGAGAAGCCGTGTTTCGCAAGTTGGAAAGTAAAGTGCTGTCACAAGTGTGTGCTTTCACCAAGCTTGTCATTGCAACAGGTGGGGGAATTGTTGTCAGGCGAGAAAACTGGAGTTACCTGCACCACGGCTTAATTGTTTGGCTTGATGTACCGGCGGAAGTCCTGTATAGGCGACTTGCAGAAGATACAACAAGACCACTCCTGCAAGATGCTGATCCACAAGGGAAGTTGCGATCGCTCCTTGAACAACGACAACCTCTTTACGCACAAGCGGATCTGCAAATCACCGTGAGCGAGGAAGAAACACCAGAACAAATTGCCGCGCGGGTTCTGGAGGAGATTCCCTGCGTCCTGAAACCAGAACATTCTCCTGCTGAACCTTCCTAACAAAAAATTAATAGTTGAAAGTAAAAATTCAAAAATTCCACTTTGTACATAGAAGATATTTCGGCTCAATAGAGGATTTTATTCATTTTGAGTCCATAATACGGATTATTAATATAAATACAGCAGTTTGCACTTTTTATGAGGTATACATTTTCAACTCAAGAGCCAGATATAGAGCAAATTTTCCTTCTGACTCCTGACTTCTGACTCCTGACTCCTGCTGTATCTACCTTTTTGCTATCAGGTCACAACCTTGTAGGCAAACATCGCATTATACACTTTTCCTTTTCCGTTATTATCATTTATCCAAACTAAAACTAAAGATATCTCTCAATATCTCCTCATGATGGTCAGAGAAACTGAGTACATAAGGCAAGATGCAGCCACCCGCGTGCAAGTGTTAAGCGAAGCACTACCGTACATTCAACAATTCACAGGTCGAACCATTGTTGTCAAGTACGGTGGCGCAGCAATGAAAGATACAAATCTCAAAGATAAAGTCATCCGCGACATCGTATTCTTATCTTGCGTTGGCTTACGACCAATTGTGGTACATGGCGGTGGACCGGAAATTAATAGTTGGCTGGATAAACTGGGAATTGAGCCGCAATTTAAAAATGGTTTGCGAGTGACTGATGCCCCCACAATGGATGTGGTGGAAATGGTGTTAGTTGGTCGAGTGAATAAAGAAATAGTCGCCTTGATTAACAAAGCTGGTGGTTCAGCAGTGGGACTGTGCGGCAAAGATGGTAACTTAATTACAGCCCGACCTCAAGGTGAAGAGGGGATCGGCTTTGTAGGGGAAGTTTGCACTGTTGATATCAAAATTTTAGAGACACTCGTCAATAGTGGCTATATTCCCGTCGTTTCCAGCGTTGCAGCAGACGAGACAGGACAACCCTACAACATTAATGCAGATACTGTCGCTGGAGAAATAGCAGCAGCAATCGGGGCAGAAAAGTTGATTTTGCTGACTGACACGAGGGGCATTCTCAAAGACTATAAAGACCCTTCTACCCTGATTCCAAGAGTAGACATTCAAGAAGCCCGCGAATTGATGACAACTGGTGTAGTCAGTGGTGGAATGATTCCCAAAGTCAATTGTTGTGTGCGCTCCCTTGCTCAAGGAGTTCGTGCAGCTCACATCATCGATGGTCGCATCCCCCATGCACTGCTACTTGAAATCTTCACCGATGTTGGTATCGGTACAATGCTCCTTGGGTCGCAGTTTATACCATAGCAGAGCTTTTTGAAATGGGGAAGTGGGGTGATTTTCTCCCCACCTCCCCACCTGTGATGTTAAGCAGATTTTTTATGACCCACATCAATAACTTTTTTGACTTTGCTGCTGGAGTAAAGGATTCCAAAAATATTGCTACCTTTGGTAGCTGCTGTTGGCAAAATGAAGGCAGTGCTGATTTTTGTGCAAACCGTGAATTCTGAAAGTTTAGAAATAGCCAAAGCTAGGTACCAAAGTGGGAAAGTTGCCTTTGAAAAAGGGCAGTACCGAGAAGCTGTTGAACAATTGGAAAAGGCTAGCGCCCTTTTGGCTCGTAATTCTCGCCTTGGTGGTGAGGTACAAATTTGGCTGGTAACAGCTTATGAAGCAGCAGGGCGCACAGAAGATGCTCTTACCCTTTGCGAACAACTTAAGCGCCATCCTCATACAGAAACTAGTAAACAAGCAAAGGAGTTGCATTACATCCTCAAAGCGCCCAGGTTGCAACGACCAAGGGAATGGATGACCGAAATTCCCGATTTAGGCGCAGTCCCTGACAATGAAACCAAAATTCGTCTGGCTGTAAATAATACTAAGTCTTCCCAGGGACAGATGCCTCCTGAGCCAGAATTGGTTGACCTTAGCCAGGTGAATACCAGAGATAATCGATTTATTTGGCTGGCATTGATTGTCGTTGCTTTAACCTTAGGTAGTTTGGTTTGGTTAAGTTTTTAAACCAGAGAAAGCGCAGAGAACAAAGGGAATAAGAAAACAGAAAATTAACTTTTGGGGAGTTGTATAATGATGAATTCGTCTGCTTTTGCAAAGAGTTTTGTGGGTGGGAAATTGAACCGTGTTTTTCCAATCCAAAATCCTATTTTATGGATTGTGCTGTTAATGTCCCTGCTGCTATCTGGTTGTGTCAACTATGACTTGGGCGTTAACTTTGACAATCCGAATCGCGGCGAATTTGTGCAGCATATTAAGTTGGAAGAAAAGCTAACCAGTTTTAGTGGCGATTCTGTTTATGAATGGTTGAATAGTATAGAGCGTCGCGCTCGCAAATTGGAAGGCAAAACACGGCGACTTTCCAAACAAGAGGTTATTGTTTCGATTCCCTTTAGTAGCGGTCGGGAATTACAAGCAAAGTTTAACGAGTTTTTCCACCCTAATGGTACTCAAAAATCGGAGTCCGTCGGAAGTGAATCTAACTCAGAACTGCCAAAAATTGAATCAAACTTACTTGTGTTTCAAAATAATTTCTTGCTTTTAGTGCGGAATCGATTGATTTATGATTTGGATTTGCGATCGCTTGCTCTAATTTCCAGCAACGGAAATGTCTTGGCGAATCCTGGTTCAATTCTCAATTTAGAATTTAGCTTAAACACTCCTTGGGGCGCAAGGAGTGTGGAAAAGACCGAAAATACCATCCTTCCAGAAAAGAATGGACATCAGTTAGTGTGGAAGCTTAAGCCTGGAGAACTAAACCACATAGAAACAGTTTTTTGGCTTCCTAGTCCTCTCGGTATCGGGACTTTGTTAATTATTCTGTTTGTCTGGGCTGGGTTTTACTTGAGATATACTTTTATGCCTGATCCCAGAGTTCAGTTTGCTCCACCAGCAGTCACCGGGGGTCAGTAGAAACGGGAGTGGGGATTGATAGTTGGTAGTTGGTAGTTGTTAGGAACTACTAACTACTAACCACGTATTTGTTGAATGCAATACACTTCTTGCAAAAATATGATTAATAGATATTTAGAACCACAGATGCACACAGATGAACACAGATAAGTCATCTGTGTTCATCTGTGGTTTCATTGTCATAAATTTGACTTTGCAAGAGGATTTTAGCGATCGCTTAGGAATTAACGCTTATGATAGATCGTTAAAATTTTCAACAGTAAATATCTGTAAATTACTATGCTTCTGCTCTTTGGTCAATATCTATTATTAATAAATAGAATTGCAAAATATTAAAGTTGTGAAAGCAAAGCTGTTATTAATAGTTACTTTTTTTATCGTCTCCTCTGCCTCAGTTTCTGCTCAAACTCCGGTTTCTACGCTAACACCTAGTGCAACATCAACACCAAATCAGTCAAAGAAAGAAACCTTTTCTATTAGAAAATTGGCAGAAGATTTGGAAGCGATTGATCAAAGCTTAACCTCAATTGCATTTTCCTTGGCTAAGGTGATGGTAGCCGCACTGAGTCTTCTCGTACTCTATCGGCTTGTCTTGTTGATTGTTTATCGCTCATCCCAGTTAGTTATCGATAACGTTAGCAATGCTTCTGGTGCTGATGAACTTGAGAAAGTGTTACCAAGTCTTTCGCAATTGGCACGGGAAAGACTGGTGCGGGAGATGAAAGGCGTCCGCCAACGGGTGAAGGAGCATATCAAAAGTGTAGGACCTGAAACTTATCGCCCTCCTAATAAGTTACCGCTACCACAAGTCACCCCAGATCAACGACTGGCTGATTTAGTGGCTTCACTGAACGAGTTGACACCCGATCAGATCGATCCAGTGGTGCAACTACTTAAGGTTATATTCCCGCCCTTTGGAACTAAAGTGACCAGTATCCTCCAAAGCCAGGGTCAAGAACATAGCAAGCTGGGTATTACATTTGAAATCACAAATATAGAAGGTCGCCTTTCCTCTAAGCTCTACACTATATGGGAGCCAACCGACGACAAGACACCAGATACCAAAAATGATTCATCACAGGCGCTCAAAGACCGCTACAGGGAGTTATTAAGACCCGCTGCTCGCTGGTTGGCAATAGAACTGTGTAGGCGGGAAATGGTGGATGCCGTACCTTGGACATACTTTGGTAATAGGCGCAAAAAGTATCAAGCACAAATTAACAACTTCTTTGGTGTGCTGAACTTTGCCAGCGTTCCGACTCATGGCAAGTTCTTTTACCAGTTGGCTATTGAGGATTTGCAGCAGTCAATAGAGCTTTACCCAGATTGGTATCAACCTTACGAGAATCTAGCTGACATCTATAGTACTCAAGGGCGAGAGTTTCAGGCTAAAGAAGGTGTGAAATTGCAACGGCAAGCGATTTTGCAATACGAAGAAGCACTTGAAAGATGTCAGGATGAAGCTATCAAGCGCCGAATTAGAGTTGGCAAAGCAATGGCGCAGCTAGTAACAGGTAATGACACTTTCATTCAAGAAGCAAAACAGGAAATACAGAACGTTGAAAAGAATTGGGATGCAACAACAGAGCTAAATACTCAATTTTTATATAACCTAGCATCTTGGTATGCGATCGCTCTCAATCAAGGCTTTGAAGACGCAAGCGCCAAGAAAACAGCTCGCCTTTACTTAGCTTACGCTCTGGCCAGAAATAGCGATCGCGACCTTTGGTACTGGGCAAGTAAAGACCCGGATCTTCAAGGGATTAATGAAGGTTTTGCGGAATTGCAATTTACTTTATTGAAGAAATTAAATGAAGTTCCTCAATTACCCAAGCTCAAACATCAGGACTTTGCCAAGCCCATACAAGAAGTCTTGCAACAGGTTAATTGGTTGTAATGACAAAGGAGATTCATTGAGATGAACCACAAACAACAAGAAAAATTGCCTATCCTCAAAAGCGGACCCCCTGACACAGAACAGAAACAAACAACTTCCCACCAGATACATTTTCAGGCTATTTGCACTGGGGATATACCGCCGTGGGATGATGACCAAGATATAGGTCTTGCGGAGACTCAGCCGCCTTTTCCGGCTATTTGCATCACTGAAATACTACCCTGGGATGATGACCAAGGTAATAGTGGTGTGCATATAACAGGAGAAATTCTGCTTTGGAATAGCGAGGAGGATAAAAATCCTCCAAAGTAAAATCAGGGTAAATAATGTTGAAAAATCAAGACCGAGAAACACGTTATAGTTATAATTTCTATTTATTTAGGGTGATAAACGCATAATTTCCCAACTACCATTATTTAAGCGAGTATAAAGCAAGCGATCGTGCAGGCGGTTAGAACGCCCTTGCCAAAATTCGATTTCTGTTGGAATTACACGCAAGCCTCCCCAGTGTCGCGGTCGTTTAACATCTTCATTTTGATATTTAATTTGCAGTTCTTGCATCCGTTGCTCAAGAATTTCTCGGCTTTCTATCACCTCGCTTTGGTTAGAAGCCCACGCACCCAGGCGACTGTTCAAAGGACGACTGTAAAAATACTCGTCTGACTCGTTTTCTGAAACTTTTTCTACACGCCCGCTAATGCGGACTTGACGTTCCAATTCTGCCCACCAAAAAACTAGAGACGCTTGAGGATTTTCTGCTAACTCCTGTCCTTTTTGACTGTTGTAGTTAGTGTAAAAGACAAAGCCCCGCTCATCAAAACCTTTCAGCAGCACCATTCTTGCAGAGGGCTTACCATCGGGTGTGGCAGTGGCAAGAGTCATGGCGTTCGGTTCAGGCAGTTGGGCGGCTATAGCCTGGTCGAACCATTGTCTAAACTGTATAAAAGGATTAGGGTCAACATCCGAGACGCTAAGACCTTGCAGGGTGTAGTCTTTGCGAAGGTCGGCTATAGTTTTGTCCATCGTAATTTGCTTCCCTATCATCAAGTACGCTAGTGCGTGTTTTTGCTAAAAAATCCATATATAGTCATCAGCTTTAACCGTGTTGTACCTAATGTGTCAAGGCGTTTTTAAGATAGATAACATAAGATGCACCGTTCAGCCTCAGTTCAACGTCTGTTAATATACGGTCTGGGCGGTCCGATTATCGCTCTCAATCTCTGGTTGCTGTATCTGCTTTTTCGCTTATTCCTGCACCCAATCACTATTGTGAGCATTGCGGCAATTCTGGCTTTTTTACTGAACTACCCAGTAAAGTTCTTTGAACGCGTTGCCTTGACCCGCCCTCTGGCAGTTATCATCGTGTTGCTGGTGACTCTAACGCTTTTGGTCATTCTTGGCGTGACGCTCGTGCCAATGGTGATTGACCAAACAATACAACTTTTAAATAAAATTCCGGATTGGCTCGCCACTAGTCAAGCAAATTTGGAGCATATTGAAGCTTTAGCGCAAAAGCGGCGTTTACCCTTAGATTTGAGGGTGGTCAGCAATCAAATCAATGCCAACATTCAGAGTTTGGTGCAACAGTTGGCTTCTGCGGCTGTGGGATTTGCAGGGACGCTGCTATCAGGCTTACTTGATATGGTGTTAGTGGTGGTGTTGGCATTTTATATGCTTCTGTATGGCGATCGCGTATGGTATGGCATAATCAACCTCCTACCGCCTCATATTCGATTCCCCTTGACCACATCTTTGCGACTCAATTTCCACTACTTTTTCCTCAGCCAGATTTTGCTGGCGTTGTTCATGGTGATTAGCCTCATCCCTATTTTCTTAGTTCTTAAGGTGCCTTTTGCCCTATTATTTGCCATACTCATAGGCATATCCCAACTCATTCCCTTCATTGGGGCAAGTTTAGGTATTGGTTTGATTACTTTTTTAGTGTTGTTGCAAAATTGGTGGTTGGCAGTTCAAGTAGCTGTCGCTGCGATTATCATGCAGCAAATCAAAGATAACCTGTTAGGTCCCAAGTTACTTGGCGATTTTATTGGCGTTAATCCCATCTGGATTTTTGTAGCTATTTTAATGGGATTCGAGATTGCTGGTTTGTTAGGAACACTGGTTGCTGTTCCTATTGCTGGTACCATAAAGGGCACCTTCGATGCTATCAAAAGTGGTAATACGGGAAACAATGCAAGTGAGTAGGAGTATTTTGAATGATTGATAAAAAATTTAATATATAAACCATTATTTATATAGCTATTTTTTACATAAGTAAGTGTATAAAACTATCATGGTATACTGTACGAGATAGATTCATTCTTATACCATTTTGCTCTAGATGTGCAAAGCTAATGTTTTCAAAATTCCCTAGATGAAAAGTTGCACAATCTTGAAACACAATTCAAAATGGTATTAGCTACAATTGTCAGGGAAGCATTGGGCAGAAAAAATTACCTAGTCTTTGGTTCCAAATGAGACAAATCAACTTTGTGATAATTTTTATCTTTTGTTTAGCCTTGGCTTTATTTGCCCTTGAGAACACCCAACCTGGAACAATAAATGTAGTTCCAGAAGTGCAGGTGCAAGCGCCAATTTCGGTTGAGTTGCTTTTGGCAAGTGGCATAGGAGCGGTTTTAGCTTGGTTGTATAGCATCTGGACACATTGGCAGCGACTGCTAGTTTCTGGTCAACAAGTGCGACAGAAAAATGTCCAAATTAAGGAACTAGAAAGCAAGGTTCAACAGTACCAAGCAGAAGTTCAATCTTTGAAGCTTGCTCTACCACCAGTCAATGATTCTCTAGCAAAAGAAGCACAAGCAATCACTCAATAAAGGAATTGCTGAGTGGTTAGTTGGTAGTCGTTAGTGGTTATTAGTGCAACTAACAACGCTCCAACTAACAACGCTCCAACTAACAACTAAAATCCAAAGAATTAATGGATGCTTCCGAGCTATTAGAAAAAATTACACTCCTTATTCATCAGGCGGAACTTGGGGAAATAGACCCTTGGGATGTCAAAGTGATTGAGGTGATTGACCGTTACTTAGAACTAATGGCACCGGAGGTAACCACCAGGGGCTATGAAGCCGACTTATCACAATCAGGGCAGGCTTTTTTATCGGCATCTAAGCTTGTGTTATTTAAAGCAAACACCTTGATGCAATTGCAATCATCAGCACAAGAACAAGAAGCTGTGGAAGATGATGCATTGCCAGAAAGTGAAGATGGGGTAATCTATCAAGCTCAACGCTTACCATTAGAGCGGCACTTGCGTCGTCGTCCAGCAGCAATGCCACCGCCAAAGCGTCGCGTGACTCTGCAAGAGCTGATTGAGCAATTGCAAGTCATGGCGCAACAATTGAAACTGGTAGAAAAAGTCAATAAACCTGTCCGTCCTAGACGCCAGCCTAGCCTCCAAAGTATGCGAGCAGCATTGGAGCTGGCTCACCAGGAAAATCTCACAGAGGTGGCATATGAGCTGGAGCAGGTGTTGCAAAGTTTGGCTCCACGGCTGAGTTTACAAAAAAATTGGTTGAATCTGGAACAGCTCGTGGAGTTGTGGACTCAAACAAAGCATCCAGAACAGAATAGTACACACACGTCCCAACATAGCCATCTTGTTGTTAGCGTTTTCTGGGCACTACTACTGCTTTGTGCTCAATCAAAGGTGGAGCTATTTCAAGAGGAGTTTTACCAGGACATCAAAATTAGGTTACTAACAGATTCAGCCAACAACAACAAATCCATAGATGTTCCTCTGAATCAAGAGTGTACAACATAGGAATATTCATAATTTTCAGACTTTGGCTTCAGCAAACCCCAAAATCCGATTAAATTGAAAAGATGACCAATCAAAATATGAACGATAGAGGATGATGGAAAGCATGAAGTATGAAAGCTAAAGTATGAAATTTTCATACTTTATGGGTTATATTTTATACTTTCTTTATACTTTGTCATTCACATTTTACTTTGGCTATGTGTATAGGTTGCACCAAGTCTCTTGATTTCTGTTATCCGTACTTTTAGGGATGACGAAGAAGCGGAAATAAACTGATGATACAGTATCAATTGATAACACTAAACTGGCTTGTGGTTGAGGAATAGAGATATATGAAGGCGATGATTCTCGCGGCTGGTAAAGGTACTCGCGTACGTCCAATTACCTACACAATTCCCAAACCGATGATTCCCATTCTGCAAAAGCCAGTGATGGAATTTTTACTGGAGCTTTTACGCCGGCATGGGTTTGACCAGATTATGGTCAATGTTAGCCATTTAGCAGAGGAAATTGAAAATTATTTCCGCGATGGACAGCGGTTTGGTGTCCAAATTGCCTACTCTTTTGAAGGTCGCATTGTTGAGGGTACTCTCGTAGGGGAAGCCGTCGGTTCTGCAGGAGGAATGAGGAAAATCCAAGACTTTTACCCATTCTTTGACGATACCTTTGTGGTACTGTGCGGTGATGCCCTGATTGACCTAGATTTGACAGCAGCAGTGAAGTGGCATAAATCTAAGGGATCTATTGCCACCATCATCATGAAATCCGTTCCCCTGGAAGAAGTTTCTAGCTATGGTATAGTTGTCACTGACGAAGATGGTCGCGTAAAAGCTTTCCAAGAAAAACCAAAGGTAGAGGAAGCTCTTAGCACCAATATCAGCACAGGTATTTATATTTTTGAGCCAGAGATCTTCAATTATATCCCCTCTGGAGTAGAGTATGACATCGGTAGCCAGCTGTTTCCCAAACTGGTGGAAATCGGTGCGCCCTTCTACGCTATCCCAATGGAGTTTGAATGGGTTGATATTGGTAAAGTACCAGACTACTGGCGAGCAATTCGTGGTGTCCTCTCAGGGCAAATTAAGAACGTGCAAATTCCAGGACAACAAGTTGCTCCTGGTATCTTCACTGGTATGAACGTTGCCGTAAATTGGGACAAAGTGGATATTACAGGTCCAGTTTACATTGGCGGCATGACCAGGATTGAAGACGGAGCCAAAATCGTCGGCCCTACGATGATAGGTCCCAATTGTTGGGTATGCAGTGGTGCAACAGTTGAGAACAGCGTGATTTTTGAATGGTCACGACTCGGTCCCGGAGTCCGGCTCGTTGACAAATTGGTTTTTGGACGTTACTGCGTAGACAAGACTGGAGCAACGATAGATGTCCAAGCCGCTGCTTTAGACTGGCTGATTACCGATGCTCGTCAAGAGCCACCATCCCATACGCCAGTTGAACGGCAAGCCATTGCTGAATTGTTGGGGACAAACACCAGCAGTTAGTCATTACATCGGTTCTCTTACTTAAATATATTCCAACAGATGTAGAGACGCGCCATGGCGCGTCTCTACATTTAACTATTTAAATATGTGTATCTTCGCAAACTCTGTTCGTAGGTTTGCATCAGTCTTTGAGATTCCGCTAGGGTGATGCGATTTTCTTCTAAAGCATACTCGCAACGCTGGCGGATCCTTTCTACCATATCCTCAGAGTCATACTGCACGTAGCTCACCACTTCGCTCATGGTATCGCCTTTGACAACGTGTTCAATTTGATACCCTTTTGGTGTCAATTGGATGTGAACCGCGTTGGTGTCGCCAAAGAGGTTGTGCAAATTGCCCATAATTTCTTGGTAAGCCCCATTCAGGAACATTCCTAAATAATAAGGTTCTCCTGATTTTAAGGAGTGCAGTTCCAAAACTGACTTTACATCGCGCAGGTCAATAAAACGGTCGATTTTGCCATCACTGTCACACGTTAAGTCTGCCAAAATCCCTCGCCGTGTTGGTTCTTCATCCAAGCGGTGGATTGGCATGATGGGGAAGAGCTGGTCAATTGCCCAACAATCTGGTGCTGATTGAAAGACAGAAAGATTAACATAGTAGATGGAAGCCATGATTTTTTCCAGGTCTTCCAGTTCATCGGGTACATATTCCTGCTTTCTGGTTATCTCAAGAATTTTTTGACAACATGCCCAGTAAAGCCTTTCAGCTTTAGCGCGTTCCGTAAGACTTAAAATCCCCAAGTTGAAGCGACTGATGGCTTCTTCTTTGAACTGGGTAGCGTCGTGGTAGAACTCTTGGTAATTCTCTTCGTTAACAGATTGGTAGGTTTCCCACAGGTAAGTAATAATTGGGGGTTCTCCCTCTCGTGGCGGTTCTGGTGGGTCAAGGGGGACAACACTAGTACTGAGAACATCAAAAATCAGCACCGACTGATGGGAAGCAATTGCCCTTCCGCTTTCGCTTATCAGTGTTGGTACGGGGATATTTCGCTCTGCACAGGAATCTTTTAACTCTGCCACAATATCGTTGGCATAGTTCTGCATATTGTAGTTTTTCGAGGCGTAGAAGTTGGTTTGCGAGCCGTCATAATCTACACCTAAGCCGCCACCAACATCGATATACTTCATATTTGCCCCCAGTGCCGCTAATTCTACATAGATATGGCTGGCTTCTTGGATGGCATCTTTGATCACATTAATGGCGGAAATTTGCGAGCCGATGTGAAAGTGTAAGAGCTGTAAAGAACTTAAAAGGTTAGCTTCGCGTAACTTGTCAACGGCTTGAATAATTTCGGGGATAGTCAGACCGAACTTCGCGCGATCGCCGCTAGAGGTTCCCCAGCGTCCCATGCCTTGAGTGCTCAGTTTAGCTCTCATACCGACAATTGGATCAATCCCCAACTGACGACTGACCTCAATCACCAAATCGACTTCTTCGATTTGTTCTAGGACAATAATCGGCTTTTGCCCCAGTCTTTGTGCTAGCATCGCTGTTTCGATGTATTCTCGGTCTTTGTAGCCGTTGCAGATTAACAGCGCTCCCGGTGTATCCAATAAAGCTAAGGCAATCATTAACTCTGGCTTGGAACCAGCTTCTAAACCAAATTGATGCGGTTTGCCGAAACGTACCAAGTCCTCAATTAAGTGCCGCTGCTGATTACATTTGACCGGGAAGACACCACGGTAAACGCCAGGGTAGTTGTAGCGGGCGATCGCTTTGGCAAAACAAGCGTTTAAGCGCTCAATCCTGTCTTCCAAAATATCCGAGAAACGAATCAACATGGGTAGTCCCAAGTTACGCAGCTTAAGGGCGTTGACGAGTTCATACAAATCCAAAGAACCACCGCGATCGCCTCTGGGAGAAACAGTGATATGACCAGCAGCGTTAATCGAAAAGTAAGGCTGTCCCCAACCTTCAATCCGGTAAAGTTCTTCGCTGTCCTCAATTTTCCATAGCCGAGACGTATCTGGGGACGAGGCTGGTGGTAGTAGCTTTTTTTGTTTGTTATTTTTCAATTCAGTTTTGTGTCCATTGGACGGAGGGTTCACCACCTCTTCTGATGTATCAGTTGACTCAGCACGCATTTCTTCCTGACCTCTATGTTACACCCACGAAATAACAATTTAGCGCATTCGTCTTTCAGCGCATATGCTCTTAGAGATACTTTCTGAGATATTCTCAGATTGGTCATTTGTCATTGCTCATGTGTCATTAATTATTGACAAATGACGCGTAACAAAGGACAAAGAACAAAGTTGTTAAAATTGAGGAGATAGCTTTGGAGCGTACATTCTTAGCAATTAAGCCTGATGGCGTGCAGCGCGGATTGGTAGGTGAAGTGATCCGTCGTTATGAAAATAAAGGCTTTACCCTCGTTGGTTTGAAGTTTCTCAAAGTCAGTCGAGAATTGGCTGAACAGCACTATGATGTTCACCGAGAAAGACCTTTTTTTGCTGGGCTGGTAGAGTTTATCACTTCTGGTCCAGTGGTGGCGATGGTTTGGGAAGGCGAAGGCGTTGTTGCAGCCGCCAGAAAGATTATTGGCGCAACGAACCCGCTTTCCGCAGAACCAGGAACAATTCGAGGCGATTTTGGCATTAATATTGGTCGCAACCTCATTCACGGTTCCGATGCGATCGAAACAGCGCAACGGGAAATTGCCCTGTGGTTTAAGGAAGAAGAATTGGTTTCTTGGCAACCAAGTTTAATACCTTGGTTGCACGAGTAATTTAAGCAATGGGGGAGGATGAGGGAGATTTGAATTTTGAATGCGTGAATTTTGAATTGTCTTGTCTCCCTCATCTCCCTACTCCCTACTTCCTTCTACAACTTCAGTCTTTTCTAGTTCTTTTATGACTTTTTCTGGTTCAGTGCGCTTGGAAAATCCCCATGCCAGAATGAGGGCGATCGCAGTAATCATGAACCATTGTGGCGGAACTAGAGAATCGTTCACCACTTTTAGGAGCAAGCGCAAGCCCACTAAAGCCACAGTGATATAGCCTGCGTCTTCCAAGTACACATATTCATCTAACCATTGGATAAACAAACCCGCCATAAAGCGCAGGGTGACAACACCAATAGTCGTACCCGTAATCACCAGCCACGTTTCATTAGAAACGGCTATTGCAGTGGTGACGCTATCGAGAGAAAATGCTAAATCCGTGAAGGCAAGGACAGGTATGGCTTGCAACACAGAGCTAAAACGAGGACCGTGGTGTTGATTGTCTTCGCCTTCTTCGGAAGTAAAATGTTGGAATACGAGCCATAGTAGGTAAGCTGCACCTAGTAACTCAAACTGCCAGAACTTTTGGACCCAGGTAGCTGTCAAGAGTAAGGTGATTCGCAGGACGTAAGCGACTACCAAACCAATGTTGAGCGCCTCACGTTCTTTGTTTTTGTCTTCCAGTCCTTGAGCGATCGCAGCGAGGGCGATCGCGTTGTCAGCAGACAGCACCGCCTCTAGAAAAATCAGAATGAGCAGGACTATAGAGGTTTCAATGCTGAAGTGAAAGTGAAGATAATCAAAAATTTGGTCTAGCATTCCAGGTTTCTCAAGCTGCAAAACTTAAAAATGAACAGAAAAGAGCGAATTTATTATATTTTAAGTTGATACAGACACCAGCAGTTCAGCTATAACGCTGTGTTACCTTATAACGGCTACCAGAGGTAAAAAGCATGACAACAACTACGACTGGGAAAAAGCTGACCTTTGAGCAATTCCTTGAGCAATGCCCTGAGGATGGTCGTTATGAACTGGTGAATGGAGAAATAGTGAGAATACTAGCAACTAGGCTGCACGAAGATGTAGCAGATTTTATTGCCAAACAACTGGACAAAGAGGTTGACCGACTTAGTTTGAACTATAAGGTCTCTGGTAGGATGATGATTGCAACCGTGACACAAGACGGTCAGGAGCAGGGACGAAACCCTGATGTAAGCGTGGTTAGCTTGGATGTTTGGCGAAAAAACCGCTCTGCGAGTTCTGCACTGCGTGAACCCCTACAGCTGGCTGTAGAAGTGGTATCAAGCAACTGGGAGGATGACTATATCGATAAACTAGACGAATATCAACGTTTGGGCATTCCAGAGTATTGGATTGTAGACTACTTGGCTCTTGGTAGCAGAAATTACTTAGGTAATCCCAAGGTTCCTACTGTTTTTGTGTATCAGTTAAATGCTAACGGGGTTTACCAGCCAACTGCTTACAGAAGCTCTGATCGCATCGTATCTCCCACATTTCCAGAATTGCAATTAACGGTTGAGGATATTTTGAAAGTTTAGAAGGGCAAGCTTCTGTTAGGTATCTGGTACGTTATGGCAAGCCTTATGTGTTAGTAATCTAACAAAATTGCTCGCTGAAGAAAAATTGATATGAACAATCTAAATTTATTAGAACGTATTACTTTTGATAAATATGTCCTTGGTGGAAAACCTCTAGTTCGTGGTTTACGTATATCTGTTGCTATGATTTTGGAACTTTTAGCCAAAAGAGTGACTACTGAAGAAATTCTCGAAGATTATCTAGAGTTAGAACCAGAAGATTTGCGTGCGGCATTACTTTATGCATATCACTTAGTTTCTCAAGAAGAAATTGTCGAAAGGACGGCTGCATCGTAGAAGCAGAACATGAAATTTTTAATTGATGTCAATGCCAGTCGTGCTTTAGGCAATTGGTTAAGCCAAATGGGTCATGATGTCGTTTTTGTCAATGGTACTGACCCAACAATGGCGGATGAGCAGATTTTAGAATGGGCAGTTAGAGAAAGTCGAGTTATTGTCACAACAGATAATGATTTTGAACAAATGATTTGGCTCCAGAAAAAACCTCATTGTGGAATTTTACGTTTAGAAAATTTACCTCGTTCTGAACGATAAGCCTTACTTGCAGATGCTTGAAAGTTCCACATTCAAGATTTAATGAATGGCTTGATTGTGATTGCACTTAAGAATAAGTTTCGTATTCGTCAGCCTTTTTCTGAGTAAAAGAAATATCAAATAGTGAGTAAGCGTAACGCAATATAAAAATTTAATATTTACGTTACAAACTTGTTTCCTCACCAAAACTTTAGAAGTTTGCCCCACCAAGAATTACTAGCACGTCTCTTAGCCCGGAGATTTCCAGATTTTTGCGGACAGTAGCTGTATTTGGATGGTTCTCCCCAAACACCTGCTGATCAATCTCTAAAGCTTGCAGATACAACGGTTCGGCTTCGCTGTAGCGTCCTTGTGAGTTGTAGAAATAAGCCAGGTTGTCCAAACTGAGTGCGACAGAGGGATGTTGTTCTCCCAGCAGGCGTTTGTACAGTTCTAAAGCTTATTGGTACAACGGTTCGGCTTCGCTGTAGCGTCCTTGTGAGTTGTAGAAATTAGGACTTACGCATTGGCAGAAAAGCCCAAATGCCAGGTATGCTTTTCAGGAGCTTTAAGCAGATTTTTCAACTATCTTTTTGCGATCGCACCTGCGGTTAATGGTTCCATAGGGTTTTTTGTCAAGCGGCATCATACTAATAATTTCCAGCTTAACAGCTTGAATTCCAGAAAGGTTTATTGACTAGTTTGCTTTTCGGGCTGGCGCTTTCACCTGAAAATTCTCTAGGTGGCAAATCGCTTTCATAACCTGCAACAACCGAATTGAACCCTCAGTATCAATCAGACTCAGTTCTGGCATGATCTGATAAGTTGGGGGACTACCTTGTCTCAAATGCACAAACAGATAACTACGTCCATTTGTCACTAGCCCCCAAACTAATGTTTGCTGCTCTAAACTCTTAAAAGCGTAAGTGAGCAATTGTGGTAAACCCTCAAATACATCTACCGCACTGTTTTTCGTCTCAATCACTAAAATCCAAAAAGGTGGCGCAGTGGTCGCTTGAGCATTATTAACTGCTAAAATATCCATCCGTCCTCTAATGCTTGTCTCCTCATCTTCGATCGCTATGGCTATCACATCCTCCATCGTCAGGCGAATAGGCACATCATAGAATCCAGCCGTTCGCATCAAGGGCGCTAACGTCAAAAATTTAACTAAACCCTCAGAAATCTTACTCGCTGCGAAATAACGCCAGAAGTCATTCCTAATTTTCAATAAATCCTCTTGTTCAAATTCGCTTAGAGAGTTTAGAGTTAGGAAGTCTGTGAATGAACCCATAGGCTCTTCTTGCAGTTTCAGCAGGCGATGAACGTCGTTGAGGGATAAACTGCTGGGTTCTACAGTAATTGGCATGGGTGGTGGCAATGTTTTTGGGTACTACCTAACATCTTGCAATATGAAAATCAAAAATAGGTTTCTTAGCGCCCACTCCTTGAGGCTATGTATAAATTAACTTTGTAATACTGACACATCTTAACGAAAATCAAAACACTTTCTGGTAAATCTGCGTACACAATAGTTTTCAGTCACATCGCCAATTTGTAGAAACAATTATGTCTCAACCCACGATAGAATCAATCCTTCAAGAAAAGCGTTTATTCCACCCAAGCCAAGAATTTTCCCAAAAAGCCCAAATCAAAAGCTTGGAAGAATACCAGCGCCTTTACGACAAAGCGAAAGCTGATCCCCAAAAATTCTGGGCGGAATTGGCAGAACAAGAGTTGCACTGGTTCCAAAAGTGGGACACAATTCTAGATTGGCAACCGCCCTTTGTTAAATGGTTCGTCAACGGCAAAATTAATATTTCTTACAACTGTCTTGACAGACATCTCACCACTTGGCGCAAGAATAAAGCTGCGATTATTTGGGAAGGGGAACCAGGAGACTCGCGCACTCTCACCTACGCCCAACTGCATCGGGAAGTTTGCCAGTTTGCTAATGTGCTGAAGCAACTGGGTGTGAAAAAGGGCGATCGCGTGGGCATTTATATGCCAATGATTCCCGAAGCGGCGATCGCCATGCTAGCCTGTGCGAGAATAGGCGCACCTCACAGCGTTGTCTTTGGTGGTTTTAGTGCAGAAGCTTTGCGAGACAGGCTGATCGATGCTCAAGCAAAACTCGTAGTTACCGCTGATGGTGGTTGGCGCAAGGATGCAATTGTACCTCTCAAAGAGCAAGTAGACAAAGCTTTAGCTGACGGTGCTGTTCCCAGCGTAGAAAATGTTCTAGTTGTCAAGCGTACCGGACAAGATACCAATATGACATCGGGACGCGACCAATGGTGGCATGATTTACAAAAAGGTGTCTCTGCAGATTGTCCCGCCGAACCGATGGACAGCGAAGATATGCTGTTCATCCTCTACACTTCTGGTAGCACTGGCAAACCTAAAGGCGTTGTGCATACAACGGGTGGTTATAACTTATATACCCACATGACCACCAAATGGATTTTCGACCTGCAAGAAACAGATGTATATTGGTGTACTGCTGACGTAGGTTGGATTACGGGTCATAGCTACATCGTTTACGGTCCCCTTTCCAATGGTGCAACAACGGTGATGTACGAAGGCGCGCCTCGTGCCTCTAACCCTGGCTGCACGTGGGACATTATCGAGAAACTCGGCGTTACCGTTTTTTATACCGCACCTACTGCCATTCGTGCCTTTATCAAGATGGGCGAACACTTACCCAACGCGCGAAACCTATCTTCCCTACGCTTGCTGGGAACGGTGGGCGAACCAATTAACCCAGAAGCTTGGATGTGGTATCACCGAGTGATTGGCGGCGAAAATTGTCCAATTGTTGATACATGGTGGCAAACAGAAACTGGCGGTATCATGATTACACCGTTACCTGGGGCAATTCCTACCAAACCTGGTTCCGCCACTCGTCCCTTCCCTGGTATCTTAGCCGATGTCGTGGATTTAGAAGGCAACCCTGTAGGCGACAACGAAGGCGGTTACTTGGTCGTGCGGCATCCTTGGCCTGGTATGATGCGAACAGTATACGGCGATCCAGAACGCTTCCGCCGCACTTATTGGGAACATATCCCCCCCCAGGATGGAAACTATCTCTACTTTGCTGGTGATGGCGCAAGACGCGATGAAGATGGTTACTTCTGGGTGATGGGGCGCGTCGATGATGTTATAAATGTTTCCGGGCATAGACTGGGAACAATGGAAATTGAATCAGCCTTAGTTTCGCACCCCACCGTAGCTGAAGCCGCTGTAGTAGGCAAACCCGATGACCTGAAAGGGGAAGAGATAGTTGCTTTTGTAACTTTAGAAGGTGGTAATAACCCCAGTGAAGAACTGAGTAAAGAACTGAAAAAACACGTTGTGCAGGAAATTGGGGCGATCGCCCGTCCTGGAGAAATTCGCTTTACCGACGCTTTGCCCAAAACTCGTTCTGGTAAGATTATGCGGCGGTTGCTGCGGAATCTGGCTGCAGGGCAAGAAGTTTCCGGCGATACCTCTACCCTAGAAGATAAAGGCGTGTTGGATAAGCTGCGCCAAGGTGCTTAACAGTGAACAGTGAACAGTGAACAGTGACCAGGGATCAGTGAACAATGAACAGCAAGAAATAACTGATAACTGGTAACTGGTAACTGGTAACTGATAACTGTTCACTGTTTCAACAATTTCCTTCGCAGATTGTCCAACGCCGTACAGGCGCTAATGTGGCGAATTAAAGACCGACCTCGCAAAACACCAAAGCGATACTCAAAACTTTCTACTTCCCCCTTTGGTCCTGCTAACCCAATGTAAACCAACCCTACAGGCTTAGTCTCCGTACCACCTGTTGGTCCGGCGATACCCGTGATACTCAGTCCCCAAGTGGTCGAAAGGCGTGCTCGCACTCCCGTAGCCATTTGTTCTGCCACAATAGAACTGACCGCCCCATGCTTTGCCAAGTCTTCTGAGTTAACTCCCAAAAGCCTTTCTTTCACTGAGTTATCGTAAGAAATCACCCCTCCCCAAAAGTAATCAGAACTTCCAGATATCTCAGTCAACATCTGTCCCAGTCCGCCACCCGTGCAAGATTCTGCGACGGAAAGAGTTTCCCCCCTTGCACGCAACAACTGACCGACAACTGAAGCAAGAGTGTCATCATCGGCACCATAATAATCTAATCCTGCAATTTCTTTAATCTGTTTCTCAATGGGTGCAATTAAATCCTGTGCTTGTGCTTCCGAAAGGGCTTTCGCAGAAACTCGTAATTTGACTTCCCCCTTACTAGCGTAAGGTGCGACTGTCGGGTTAGGCATCTTGAGATAAGCACTCACCTTTTCCGCTAAAGCCGATTCTGCAATACCCCAAAACTTTAACATCCGACTGTAAATAATTTCCTTGCCCCACCCTTGACTTTTGAGGAAAGGGACAGCCGTTTCTTCCCACATCCGATGCATTTCACTTGGAACCCCAGGAAAGGTAAAAATCGTTAACTCCGGACGGGGTTGCCAAATAATACCAGGTGCTGTTCCTGCGGGGTTTGGTAAAATTTCTGCTCCTTGGGGAATCAAAGCTTGTTTGCGATTGCTAGGGGTCATGGTGCGATCGCGTTGAGCATATTTCCTAGTGATATCTTCAATAATATCTGGACGTTCTACCAAAGCAGCGCCAAAAAAATCAGCAATGGTTTCGCAGGTTAAGTCATCGGGTGTGGGACCAAGACCTCCAGTGAAAATCAGAATTTGCGCTCTAAGACTCGCAATTTCTATAACCTGTTTTAACCTTTTTGGGTTATCCCCTACCACGGTTTGATAGTAGTGGGGAATACCTAGCTTAGCTAACTGTTGCGCCAAATATTGAGCATTACTGTTAAGGATGTCTCCTAATAGTAGTTCTGTCCCAACACAAATAATTTCTGCACTCATAAAATTAGGATACTGTTAGTTGTTAGTTGTTGGTCGTCAAAATATACCACTAACAATAACGACTAACCATTCACCACTAACCACCTAGGACTACCGGGAGTGTTTCCAAACTTTCCAGCTAGTGTAGCTTAACAAAGAAGTGGCACCACAAGCATAGGCAATACCGCTGGGTATACCAGCAATAGCCAATGCCAAACTCCCAGCCCATAGGGTCAAGGCGTAAATGAATAGAACAGTCAATCTGTGGGACAAACCTGCCTGAAGCAATCTGTGGTGCAGATGGCTCTTATCTGCAATAAAAGGCGATTTGCCACGGCGCAGTCGTGCCAAAATCACTGCGGACATATCTACAATTGGTACTGCCAGAATTAGGAAAGGCAATAACACCGCAGTGGCAGCAGTTTTCACCAGACCTACTACGCCAACCGCTGCTAGGGTAAATCCCATAAAATAAGACCCGCCATCTCCCATAAAGATTTGCGCGGGGTTAAAATTATAACGAAGAAATCCCAGTGAAGCACCAGCAAGAGCTGCGGCAATCAGGGCTGCTGCGCTTTGCTGCATAAACAACGCTACAACCAGCATCACCACAGATGCAATTCCAGAAACTCCAGCAGCTAAGCCGTCTAAACCGTCAATCCAGTTAATCGCATTGACCATTCCCACCAGCCAAACAACTGTGATGGGCAAACTCCACCAACCAAGTTGAACTACCCCACCTGTGGGAATGCTCAAAAAATCTATACTGACACCTACTTTCCAAGCAAGCGCTGCAACAATAATTTGCATCAGTAAGCGTGCTCTGGGAGACAGGTTTAACAAATCGTCTGCTAAACCAATCAGAAAGAAGCAAACACCTCCTAGGGCGACTCCCCAAATTTGCCATTCTTTTTCTGTCGGCAGAATTCCAAATCCGCCTAACCACCAAACAATGAGCAGCGAGATGATAGTACCTGCGAAGATAGAAACTCCTCCCAGGCGCACCATCGGGCGCTGATGAACTTTTCGGTCACTTGGTTTATCTAGGCGTCCACTTTTGATGCCAATGTTTTTAACATCAGGCGTAGTCCAGAGAACGACTACGGCGGCAAAGAGGAAAGCAATCAGATGATAAATCTGAGCAGGCATCTGTATATTCAATAAGTTAGGTTTGAAGACAAAAATCTGCCGAGGACTTGTCTACCTACTATCTACTACAATTCAATTTTTTATCAGCAGAAGATTTTTACATTTTGGATTTTAAATTTAAGATTGCTGAATGGAAACATCAAAAAGTCATGAGTTAGGAATTATTAATTCATAACTCCTAACTCATAACTCTTAACTATAATTTCATGCTAAGGCAGGTACGGGAATTATGATGTGAGGATACAAGGGGAAGCGATCGCACAACGCTTTGACCCGTCGCCGACAATCTTCAGCAACGGTGTTGGAGTCTGGATTTAATAGGCGATCGGCGATAATATTACCAATTTCCGTAAATTCTTCAATTCCCAAACCCCGCGTTGTCATGGCTGGGGAACCCAACCTCAAACCGCTGGTGACAAATGGCGACTCTGGGTCAAACGGAACTGTATTCTTGTTGGCGGTAATATTGACACCACTTACTAACTGATCTGTTTGCTTACCTGTCATCCCGATAGACCGCAGATCAACCAGCATCAAATGGTTATCAGTTCCATTTGATACCAGCTTTAAGCCTCGGTTTTGGAGTTGGTTCGCTAAGGCACGGGCATTTTCAATGACTTGGGCAGAATATGTTTTAAACTCTGGCTTGAGGGCTTCGCCAAAAGCTACTGCTTTACCAGCGATGACATGTTCCAAAGGTCCGCCTTGAGTTCCAGGGAAAACTGATTTATCCAGCTTTTTACCAAGTTCTGGGTCGCGGGTCAAGATTAAGCCACCGCGAGGACCACGTAGAGTTTTGTGGGTTGTTGTGGTCACGACATCACAATAGGGAATGGGGTTGGGGTGAAGACCAGTCACTACCAAACCGGCAATATGGGCAATATCTGCTAATAAGTATGCGCCTACTTCATCGGCGATGCTGCGGAACTTTTCAAAGTCTATGATACGGGGATATGCTGAATAACCGCAAATTAAGAGCTTTGGACGCTCCCTAAGCGCCAGCTCTCGAATTTGCTCATAGTCTAGTTGTTCTGTTTCCTGATTGACGCCGTAGTGGCAAGCTTGAAACCACTTACCGGATACATTGACAGGCGAACCGTGGGTTAGATGTCCGCCATGAGACAAATCCATCCCCATGAATTTATCCCCTGGTTCTAGCAGCGTCAAAAACACTGCAAAATTTGCCTGTGCGCCAGAATGAGGTTGTACGTTAGCATGAGCAGCACCAAACAATTGTTTAGCACGGTCAATTGTCAGTTGCTCAATTTTGTCTATGAACTCGCAGCCGCCATAGTAACGTTTACCAGGTAATCCCTCTGCATATTTATTTGTCAATACGGAACCTTGAGCTGCTAGTACAGCAGCAGAGGTAAAGTTTTCACTAGCAATCAACTCCAAGTGGTCGCGTTGGCGTTGCAATTCTTGGTTGATTAATTCCGTAGCAGCAGGGTCGGAGGAGGCAAGAAAATCTGAGTTAGTCAGAGTCACTTCAACTATCCTTATGGAAATTTGTAAAACCGTCGGTCAGTGTCCACAAGTCAAGAGTCCGTAGTCTAAAAGTTGTTGACTCATGACTCATGACTTATGACATTTATTTACCCCGACTTACTTAATTATGGAACGCCAACCCCATAAATGCGTTAACCATGATAACTATACCTGCTTATTACTATGGGTGCATAAGTTAATTTGTGTATTAGTTTTTACTACAATCCTAAATATTCAACATACAATAAACTAAAGTCCACTTAGGGATTTTGATCGAATTGTAATTACCCGCGCTCTTCCAAAGTGAGCATAGAAGGTTAGGCAACGAATGACATAACAGATGTGACGGAGAAGTCTTATTTGGAATTGACAGATAAACCATCCGCTACAACATTCACTGACTGCTACCTTTACTAGTGTTCTCTTCAAAAGCAAATGTAGGTAATGATGAGGATTAACAGGAGGGATTGGATGCTAGTGATTCTAATGAACGACCAAATTTTTGCTCCTCAACAGGTATGCCAATCTTGTTTACTCGCTGACGGGAGCGGTCAACCCCGTTGGCGTCAAGGTAAACTGCACTGTGGTCACGCTATTCGCAAGCTTACTGAACACCAGCCAGACCAGTATGAGTGTCTCATGGGTTTTCGAGTTGCCAATATTGAATAACCAAGGAGCTATGCTTGTATTGAGTGGCTATTGATGTTCTGTTTTCAGACAAAAATAAACAATAAATATCTGAGCATTCACTTTTACTAACAGTTACTTTTATTTTTCCCTACCAAGTCAAGTGCGTTATCCTTGGCATAGTAACTATTAATGTACAACAACAGGAGAAATCAAAATGGCTTGGCGCGGAGGCACCACAACTCAACATCGTCTTTTGTCTTGCTTGCCATACATTTTGCCATTAATTCAAGTTTATGGATTTGGCATCTTCTTGTTTTCACAGTTCCCCTTTTTGCAATGGCTGTATGTGCCTCTTCTTCCTGTTATACAACTGTATAACTACTTGAATCAAATTATACCATTCATTGGTGCAGATTTTATCATTTTCTTTGCTTTGTATCTTGGTGTGGTTAGAAACGAAAAAGTTCAACACTTTATTCGGTTCCATACCTTGCAGGCTCTTTTGCTATCTATATTTGCTTATTTGTGCATGGCAATTTTACAACTTATAGGGATTGTGCAACAAGGGGCATCACTATCAGTACCTCTGTTGGGGAATGTCATGTTCACCTTGATTTTCCTAGCAGTTGTGGTTGCATCAATATACAGTATTGTTCAAGCGGTAAGAGGACTCTACACTAAAATTCCCTTAATCTCCCAAGCCGCTGAAGCAGGAATTCATTACTAGGACTCGAAGTCTGACCAAATCCGACTCGAACTTGATGCTTCGGTTATCGGTTCCAAAAGGTTGCAGTTCAGTATTGGGAAGGTAACACCTGTAGTTTTTGCAATCAACTAACCTGAAATGCTGTCAGGTAGATAGTTTTCAGACTGTCAGCAGGTAAGATACTTGTCGGCACTGAGTTGTTTGATTTGAAATTTTGACTTGCTTATGTGCCCCATTTGCTATTTATTAAGCATTGGCTTGATTGTCATGACTCGCTTAAAACCAGATTTCTACTGGAAAAGCGAGCAGGTTAGCCGAGTCAGGAGTTGGTTTGGTGAGCGAGGAGCCAGTATTTTTTACTACTCTATTGGTGGATTTATACTAACATTAGGTATTATTGCTTTAACTTGGTGAAATTCTGACAGGTGTTTGTCAAACTCATCTAGCTACTAACAAGAAACGAGAATACTAAGTTGGGTGCGAAAAAAGCCAGCACATGGAATTTCAGTGTTGCCAAGCTAGTGGAAACACTGAGACAGTGCAGGTTAATAGTGCTAATCATTACTTAGTATCTGTCGCTGTTTATACTGCTTGCCTAGCTGTCACGGTATTTTCTAGGCGACCAATGCCTTCAATTTCCACACGAACGTGATCGCCTGGGTGCAAAGGACCAACCCCCAACGGCGTACCCGTCAGTATCACGTCTCCAGGTAGCAGCGTCATCACCTGGCTAATATAGGAAACCAGAAAATCTGGGGGAAACACCATCTGGTCGATACAGGCAGATTGTACAGGAGTGTCCTCATTCACAAAAGTCTGCAATCTAGCTGCTGGACTGACTTCTCGCACAATCCACGGTCCTAAGGGACAGAAAGTATCAAAACCCTTGGCTCGTGTCCATTGATGATCCCGTTTTTGTAAATCCCTTGCTGTGACATCATTAGCAATGGTGTAACCCCAAATTTTTGTTTGAGCCTCTTGGGGTGTACATTCAAAAGCGCGATCGCCAATGACCAGCGCCAATTCTCCTTCGTAGTCTACCCGCTGCGACTGCGGCGGATACTGAATTTCTGCACCCGAGCCGATGATAGACGTGGGTGGCTTAAAAAAGAGCAGAGGCTCAGTGGGGACTTCTGTTCCCATTTCAGCCGCATGGTCAGCATAGTTCTTGCCCACCGCCACAATTTTTGAAGGAGCGCAGGGAGCTAAGATATGATAACTTTCTGGTTCCAAAATTAAATCGGTGGATTGCCCTTGGAGCCAGGGTGGAGCATCCAGCACCTGCACCTTAAAAGAGAGTTGTAGCAAGCCATAGTAAATTTGTCCTTCTGGATTTTGAACTCGCACATACCGCTGCGCCATAACTTTGATTCGTCCCTCGTATGCAATTAAACCGCCACAATGCAATAGTAAATGAGCGATTTGGCTAAGCATTAAAATTAAAAACTGGTAAGATTATAAGACTTGACGGGAAAGTGCAAAAACCAATATATTTTGACCGAGACATAGTAGACACGCAGATTTTTAGTAAGCGTGATACAATCGGGTGGTTAAAAATGTCTGTGTAGGCAGTTGTAAAAATGTTGGCTGAAAAATTGCCTACGTTCTGCAAGTGCTGCAACACTACTAAAGTTGGTTGTGAACACAACTTTAAGAGTAGCTAGGCACTCCTAACACCAGAGTGAGTACCAGAAAAATAGTTTTGGGAAACCGGTTTACCGTAGGGTGATCACAAAGGACAGGTTTAGCACAAGAATTTCCCGATTTATAATTCAAAGAACTGGCAAAGTTCCTTGTTGCTTTAAATGTTGATTGGTGTTGGTATCGTCAAATGGCGACACCACATGGATTGACATCAGCAGCCATATAGTCCATAAGGAGATGAAAACCATGCAAATCGTTTACGAAACAATGTACATCCTGCGTCCCGACTTAACAGACGAACAGGTAGAGCAAGCGATCGCTAAATACGAGAACTTGCTCCGGGAACAGGGAGCCGAGAATATCGAGATTCAAAATCGAGGTAAGCGTCGTCTTGCTTATGAAATCCATAAGCAAAGAGATGGCATATACATACAGATGAATTACACTGGGGCTGCCAAGATCATTGCTCCCATGGAACGCGCTATGCGTTTGAGCGAGGAAGTGATTCGCTACCTGACTATTAAGCAAGAGGTCAAAGAACCAAAAACTGAGGAAACAGCCTCAGTTGCTTAAAGGGTAAGGGTATTGGTTAATTGAGTCTATGCGCGGCTCTCTTGCCCTTAACTTTTATTAAGTGAGGGGATGAGCCGCAAAAATATATACAAGGCTCACTTGTTGCATCTGGCGGTTGAATCGCGGCTACACAAACTAAACCCGCAAGACAAGGGTTTGAAAACCTTAATTTTCCGTTAGTTGTATAGCTGCGAACGCGAGTGCATGTGCCTTAGCGCATATTCTATTCGCCAAGGTTTAAGTAAGATGTAAGCAAGGCGCATAAAATATTTTCTTAAACATAAGGTATAATAGGGAGCACCTAACGCACGGTATAGGCAAACCAAACGAAGTGGGTTCAGCCAAATCATCTCCTAGGTTTGACTTAAGGGGATATGTCAATTGACCAACGTATGACTGCCGCAGTAATACATGAGAAAGGAAAAGATTCTTAATGGGAGCTGTAAGCCACTGTGAGCCAAACTGATACCTCTACTATCCAAGCTCTCTCTGCAGAAGTCTCGAAGCTACGCCAAGAATTGCAGCTTCGCGACCAACTAGTGCAACAGCTGTCTCAAGAACTCTTCCGACTGGTTAAGGGCAACACTCATTTTATGTCCCAACCAGAAGTCTCTGAGCGTCATCTGACTCAGTTGCAAGAACTACGAGAACAACTGCAAGCTGTGGAGCAACAGGTGACTTTTTACCAAGAGCAAATATCGGCACGCGACACTGAGATCTATCAATCGAGACAGTCAGTGCAAGAACTCACAGATCGCAGTCGCATGCTGGAGCAAGTCGTACAGGAATTGCCTCAAATCTATCGTCGTAAGTTCGAGGAGCGTATGGCTCCAGTTAGAGAAAAAATAGCAATGCTACAGCGTGAAAATCGCCAACTCCAGGCAGAACTCCAAAGTGTCAGTTACCGTCTGGCGCTGAAAACCCGTACAGCTTCTCACAGTGGTATAGATTTGCCTAATTTTCCCCGCCTAGCATCCTCCCAAAGTAATATTTCCACGCAAAATGCCTAAAGTTGTCGTTATAGTCGCATCTGGTGAGAGAGAAATGACAAATCCCACCTTGAGTAGGATGTTGTCAGCGATAGAAACGGCAATTGCAGAAGATTCTAAGCAAGCAACCTCTGTGGAAGTGGTTGCAGCAGATCAATTAATATTAAAAGACTACATCTTGGAATTTAACCCTCTAGGTTGGCAAATTTCCGAATCGCAGGAGATGATTTTTTGCCCCCTCACCCTCTCATTACCTGAGAATGTGGTACTGCCATTTACAGGAATTATCAAAGCTTGCCGAGAAGTTCTCAGGTTACGTCAACAATTGGCACAGCAGATACAAGTAGCGATTGGTGATGGTTGCTTTTGGTTACCAGTGGTACTCACGGCTAAAGGACCCCTCTACGGTGAGGTTATTGCTTTGGCAGAAGAATTCTATGGGAAATTACCAGAAAATTTATTGCTGCTGTGTGACTTAACTTACTATCAGCCTTTCCATTTATCAGATGCCTTGCGACAGCCTCTGTATCAAATGGCACATAATATTCTGGAATCTTTATTAGCACCACCAGCTGTGTACTTGATGCAGTTTGGGTTGCAAAGGAGTGAAATTTGTTTTGACCGTCTTTGGCCATTTCCCACTGCACCTGCTTTGGCTAGCGTCGGCATCCAACAGCCAGATTTATTTACTAGCCATTGGTACTGCCTAACAGCAAAGCCAATACTCGACTTGACTATCATTCCCACTGCTGAATAGAAGTTTAGTCTGCTGTGACTAGGCTTCTTTCTTGAACAACGGTGAATATATCGTCGTAAGTGTTGAAGATTTCAAACACTGAATCTAGTTGGGTCAATTCCAAAATCAACCGTACAGCGGCTTGAACATTGCAAAGAACCAAGCGACAACCGCTTTGACGTGCAGACCTCAATCCTTTCACTAGGGAAACTAACCCAGAACTATCCATAAAATCAACTTTTGTTAGGTCAATAACCCAAAGTTGATTCCGTTGAGGAACTACGGCAGCCATCCTTTCGTTGAGAGCCATACCACCCTGTAAATCTATGCGTCCTTCGGGTTTAAATAAAACGACTTGACATTCTGATGTGATAGTCATAAATCTAACCGGGTAGTTGAAACACTTTCCAAAAAAGCAAAAAACAGACACAGATACTTATTCACTTTCAACCACAAAAAAATGCTGCTTCACCCAGTTACTTGGGACTTTGCAGCTATGCGGTCAAAATAGATATTTTCAGTATCCATGCCGTATAATTTGTCCTAACTTCACCCAATATAGGCAGAACTCTATGAGAATTTCGGTATCAACCGTATCTTTTACTAAATTTTTACAATTTAGTGACTAATTTATAAATTTTTTATAAAAAGTTTTTGTTTTGTCTCAGTACGCGCGCGGATGTGGTAGCCGCCATAGTCATTAGACTGCTTGCAAAAATACAAATAAGCCCAAAAGGAACCACTGACTAGAAAATTTGGACTTTGCGTAACGACTCAATTGACACCTTGCCCAAAAAAGAGTCAACATAGAAGAAAAGTAAACATTTGTGAAGAGGGCGGTGCTGGATGTCTCTTGAGTTCATATCGCTAGAAAACATCCAGAAAATTGCTCATGAATATGGATATTGGGCAATTTTTTTGGGCATATTGTTAGAGAATCTAGGCATTCCCCTTCCAGGTGAAACCGTTACCTTAGTAGGCGGGTTTCTAGCTGGTAGCAAGGAGCTAAATTACTGGCTGGTTATCACTGATGCCATTGCAGGTGCTGTTATTGGAGGGACTTGCGGTTATTGGATTGGTAGAACTGGCGGCTGGTCATTGCTTGTGCGCCTTGGGAGCCTGTTTAGAATTTCAGAAGCCAGAATTGTGAGTATAAAAGAGCAATTTAGTGAAAATGGCGCTAAAGCCGTGTTTTTTGGTCGCTTTTTTGCATTGCTACGCATTTTTGCTGCGCCACTTGCTGGCATAGTCGAAATGTCCTTCGGAAAATTCTTTGTATACAACCTGGCAGGAGCGATCGCTTGGGCTAGTGTTATGGTGACACTAGCTTTCTTTGCTGGAAGACTTGTTTCCTTAGAACAATTGGTTGCTTGGGTAAGTCAGTTTGCACTCGTGGCATTGTTAATTCTAGTCGCCGTGATTGCTATCCCTATATGGTTAGAGTCCCGGCAAAAGGGAGTGGAGAGTGAGAAGTAGGTTACGGCCTTTGACACTCTCACCTTCAAGGCTTCGCCTGTGAAGGGAGATTCTTGCTTCAACAGGTTTTTCTAGCCCACTGTGGTATAACGAGTTAAAAACTCTCCCACAGGCACTGACCCCGACAGATTCCCCTCCACAAGCATCTGTTTTACTACCACGGGCTGCCCGACCGCAGTCACAAAATACTTATTCTGATGTATCGTTTGTCTGATTCACAACATTCGACCCCCCTGTTAATCAGGTATTTCTTTTTGGTGATGCGAGTTGTCTGGTGGAGAAACACCAATCTTGCCTAACCCTAACTTTTTTGGTGGCAAGTATATTCTACTACAGCAAGGTATTGCGAAGCAATGTTTTTTATTGGTCGCAATTCATCTCACCGTTACAGGCTTCGCCTTAACGGTGAGATGAATTGCGACATCCAAGATAGGTTACAGCTGACAAGTTTTACGTTTCTTCCCATGACCCCCTCTTCAGCCCCTCTCCTGCAATGCAAGGAGAGGGGTTGGGGATATGTTTGAAAATATTGGAGTGTGTTAGGGGAATTGCTTAATCTTTAACAAAGACCTCTTTAGAATCAGTATAGGGTCAATAAGGCGTCATGCGTGAGGAGTTACGTCTGATTGAAACTATCTGATGAGTAAAAAGCATAGTCTCGTTTACCGATAAGTTTGAGATAGGTCAACTCAAACTCATGGGAAACAGAATATAGGTAAAATTCAACATGGATATCAAAAACGGCTTTGTAGGTAGCGTAGGTCATACACCACTGATTCGTTTAAACAGCTTTAGTGAAGAAACTGGGTGCGAAATCCTCGCTAAAGCAGAATTTCTCAACCCTGGTGGTTCCGTTAAAGATAGAGCAGCACTTTACATTATTCAAGATGCCGAAGAAAAAGGCTTACTCAAACCTGGTGGCACAGTCGTAGAAGGAACCGCTGGTAATACTGGTATTGGGCTGGCACATATATGCAACGCCAAAGGCTATAAATGCCTGATCATAATTCCCAACACTCAGTCCCAAGAAAAGATGGATGCCTTAAGGGCATTAGGCGCAGAAGTTCGCCCCGTCCCTGCGGTTCCCTATAAAGACCCCAACAACTACGTCAGACTCTCTGGCAGAATCGCTAGCGAGATGGAAAATGCCATTTGGGCAAATCAGTTTGATAACTTAGCAAACCGCCACGCCCATTACGAAACTACAGGACCAGAAATTTGGGCACAGACAGATGGTAAAGTTGACGCTTGGGTAACTGCAACAGGCACTGGTGGTACCTTTGCAGGTGTAGCAATGTATCTGAAAGAGAAAAATTCAGCAATCAAATGCGTTGTAGCAGATCCGAAGGGTAGCGGGCTTTACAGCTATATTAAAACAGGCGAAATCAAGACCGAAGGCAATTCTATTACCGAAGGCATCGGCAACAGTCGCATCACCGCCAATATGGAAGGCGCACCTGCTGACGACGCCATCCAGATTGATGACCGGGAAGCCATACGAGTCGTGTATCAGTTACTGCGAAAAGATGGCTTATTCATGGGTGGTTCTACAGGTATAAATGTTGCTGCAGCTGTTGCTTTAGCAAAACAAATGGGACCAGGACACACCATCGTCACCATTTTGTGTGATAGCGGTTCCCGTTACCAGTCACGTATATTCAATCACGAATGGCTAGAATCAAAAGGTCTTTTACCAGATTAGTTAGTAGTTAGTGGTTAGTAGAACAATCAACAACTAACAACTGAAATGACAAAGAACAAATGGACAATACATCTCAATCATCTAACTTTCCAGCAACGCCGTCACCCTTATCTCCTAAGTGCGTCCGCGTGTGTCAAAATCGTACTTGCCGCAAGCAAGGTGCAGCCAAGGTATTAGCAGCTTTTGAGGCACAAGCAGTTTCTGGAGTGACGGTAACTGGTTGCGGCTGTTTGGGGCAATGCGGTAACGGACCTATGGTGCTGGTATTACCAGAGCGTGTCTGGTATAGTCGCGTTCATCCTAAGGAAGTACCTCTAGTGGTAGAACAACATTTACGCGGTGGTTAAAGAGTGACACAGATGCTCTATTATCGGTTTGATCCACAGGGATAAAGTTCATTATTAACGGTTTATAGAGGTCTGCACTCTTTTTGACTGAAGCGGGACATCTCATGAATATTCAACAGCTACGTCAGTCTTTAAAACTTAAGTGGGTGAGTTACTACTACAACAATCATTCGTGGCTGGAAAAGATGCGAGTTTGGGGAACGTACGATGGTCAACGTCGTCCTTCCTCTAGTTTTATTTTGGCAACTCTGTCTGTTTTGGAGCCACAACTGGAACAAATTTTTCCTTTTATTTTGGAACTGAACAACGATCCTGATCAGATTGTTGCAGCTTTAGGTCTTAACTTTAATCCTGAGGAGGAGTTAGATTTATTAGAATCATCCAATTCTGTGGCTGAAAACGAGGTTAAGAGTGAATCTCCTGACCAGATGTTGCCTGAGCATCAACCTTTGACTCCCAGTGTAGTTGTCACCGAGGTAGAAAACAATACTAAACCTCTAGCATCTGTTGCAGTGACTCCCGAAGTTCCTTTGCAAACACTCAGCGAGTGCAAACCTTTGACTTTGAGTGCAATTGCCAGTGAGGCGGAAAGTCAAAGCCAATCTGTACAATCTGGGGCATTTGCTGCTACTCAGGTGGAAAGCAAAAGCAACCCTATGGTGGGTGTATTTTTTTCTAGCAAGGTGGGGAGCAAAAGCAAACCTAGGTCATTGGTTACAGTTACCTCTTCTCAAGTGGAAAGCAAAAGTAAACCTGTTTCATTGCTTGCGGTTATTACTAGAGAAATGGAGAGCAAAGCTGTCCAATCTGTTGCCTTTGCTACACAAGTGGAAAGCAAAGGTAGGCTTGTAAGAACTCTACAAAAAGATATTCATAACCAAGTAAATTCACCACCTGACAGTAAATATCGTAATTTATCTAATTGGATAGATGACTTTTGTCAAGGTGTGGGATGCGATAGGGAGGAAAGAAGTTTTATCCCGTGAAACTACTTAGGGACTTCTGGATATGGGTATTTTTGGAGCGTTAAGAAAATCCTCGCTTATGGTCGTGCATGAGCGAGGAACTGTAGTCAGTAAAAATATGAAGTTAGCTAGCTAACTCCTTCACCTTCTTGATGATGCCTTCAGGATCGATTCCCTGATGAGGGAACTGCTCCCATAAACCGCCGCAACCCTCTTTGTGAGTTCCGAGGTGGGCAAACTTCGGTGTCAGTCCGCGCTCAAGCAGCCAGGTACCAAAGCGGCTACCTAATCCTGTGCGGCGGTTGAACGATTCAACAACCAGTACAAATGGTGATGCACCGACCTTTGCGAGCATTTCTTCATCAATGACGTTGAGAGTGGGCTTATTGATTAAGCCGACATCAATTCCTTCCTGTTTAAGGCGTTCCACAGCATCAACTGCGCGGTACAATCCATCGCCAAAGCTAATGATATAACCAGCCGTACCTTCACGCACAACCTCATCCTTCCCAGGAGTAAAGGTGTAACCTTCGCCATAAAGGTCTTTCCCATTAGCGTCAAGAATGTTTGGTACTTTGGAACGGGTGGAGAAGATAAACCGGAGTCCTGGATCGAAGAAAACTGCTTCGACACAGGCTGTCATTTGAGCAGCGTCTGCGGGGAAGTATAGCCGCGTTTCGTAGCCATCATCTAACCCGTTGTCGGCAAACATATTGTTTATGCCGAAGTGACAGGTGTTATCCGCCATGTCATCTATGCCAGAGTGGGAGAAGTGACACAGGACATTGGAGTAGTTCAGCCGCGCCATTGTGATTTCTGAAATGCACATTTCCAAGAACGCGCTGAAGGTGCCAAAAATGCCCTGCTTGCCTTTTTCCATACCAAATCCGGCAGCTGCACAGAAGTTACCCCGTTCCATAATGCCAGAACTAATGAAGATTTCTGGGTAGGAGTCGTGAATCTTCTTCAGTCCGCAGGAACCTTCGAGGTCACTGTCGATACACATCACTTTTTCCTTTCTCTGCGCTTCACTCATGCGGCTGAGAACGGACACCACGGCTTCACCAAACACGTTGCGGTTGGAACCCAATTTGTCGCTGGAACCTAAGAAGGTGTAGTTGTTCTTGGGCTTTTGGATACTCTTGAGGTATCTAACGGCTTCAGTTTGTCCCCGCTTTTCTAGGTAGGCGATCGCCTTATCTACCGCGATAACATCGTGACCATGGGTCGAACCCTCGATACCTTCAATCCCCACAGCCATCTTCCGCTTATTCACTAAGGCAATAGGTCCGTCAGTCGTCACTGCTTCACAAATGCGACGATATAAATCATCTAGGTCTTCACCATCTCCCTCATTCACGCTGAGTCCGTGACCTGCTAGTGTCTTCCCAACACTGAACCCTGGCAGGTATTCAGAAGGATGTCCGGCGATGGTGACATCATTATCATCAATAATCAGCTTCACATTGAGATTCTTGGCAACGGCTAAACGTGCTGCTTCCGCATCATTGCCTTCCTGCTGGGAACCATCGGAACCAAGGCAGATAACTACTTTGTTGGGATTTGCCATTGCCACGCCATTAATATAGGGCCAAATATGTCCCAACCGTCCGGAACTGAACTTCACTCCGGGTGTCAGTCCTAGTTCGGGGTGTCCAGGCAGTTTTGCATCAGCTTCGCGGTAACGAACAAGTTGCTCAACTGGTAAGTCACCATGCAAGGCAGCCATCAGGTATTGCGTAGCAACCCGGTGTCCTGCCTCATCGAAGAAAATCGGCACGAATTTATCTGGTGCTCCCCTGAATAACGCATCCAGGATAACAACCTCTGGTACTGTGTCGTAAGGACCTCCAGTGTGTCCACCCACACCTCTAGCAGCCCCCGTGGCGGTGAAGAAAACAATCGTATCGCGGCACAGCGCAATATTGGCTTTCAGCGTCTCCCGCTGCTCATTGGTGAGGTTTGGATTACTTGGGTTTAGTGCCAGTGGCTTGTAAGCATCAAGATTAATCGGGAAGCTAGCTGTAGCAAGAGTCATGGCTGATATTCCTGTATGTAGATAATTGACACAAACAGAACCGTCCTCTTTGACGGTACATCACAAAGGGAAAATATATTGTTATGGTGGATTGCGATAAACATTCACTCCACGTTACACACGCAGGGATTGACCTGAGTGAATCGCGAGTATCGACAATATTCAGTGGGGAACTTGATAGAGGACTTTAAAACTCCAGTAAATTTTATTGTCCAAATTTTTGGACTCACTGCAACAAACACAGCTTTGCAAAGAGGAGTTTTTATCCTCACATCCTTAAATTGGCAACGGAAACTCAGCCATTGATAGCTGTTTTTAGACTGCTTTAAATGGCATGAAATGCTGCGAAACTGTTCTTTAATAAAATGGCAAGCTATAAATAAGTATAAATGCTTATGCAATGTCTGGGCAAGATGAATGGAGAAAATAAGACATTTTTGTTGTTGAACATAGCAGCCACTTACTGCTTTTACTGATCAAGATGCACTTTGTTGCTCATCCGGATACCCAATCACGTCCCACTGTATTATTAGTGACATTTTAAGGTTATAGTGCATTTGTCAATATACCTAATGAATGAAAAGTATACCAAAACCCGTGGTAGAAAAAATCGTTTTTGGGTTAGCGATCGCTACCAACTTTCATACCCAAGTATTTGTACTCAGTCATTAGTTACTCCTTCAAATTCTGTTGTCTTAGCCATTCAATAATTTCGCCAATGTTCCGTGATGAAACTATGCGCTGAATTTGATATCCTCTTGAGTAACTGCTTTTAAAAGAAGGATTTTTATCTAAAGAATAATTTTTAACAACAGGCATTTATGTGATTTTCTCATTACGTAAAGATTTGTTAGCCAATTAGAAAAACATGACTATGACTCAGTCTCCTAGTAAGAAAATCTGGCGTTGCAGAATAGAAATATGAATTAGAGCGATCACTATGCAATGTCCAAGATGTGAATCAACTCACATTCGTAAGAATGGTTGGCAACGTGGTAAACAAAACTACATATGTGTTTCATGTGGTCGTCAGTTTATCGATAGTTACGAACCCAAAGGATACTCCGAAGATTTTAAACGTGAGTGTCTAGAAATGTATGTAAACGGCTCCGGTTTCCGTGCGATTGAAAGGGTTAAAAAAGTACATCATACAACTGTTATAAATTGGGTCAAAGAGGTTGGCAACACCTTAGTGGACGCACCGGAATCTCAGGAAATACCAGAAGTGACTGAAATTGATGAGCTTGAAACTTTTATCGGCTCAAAAAAAACAAAATTTGGTTATGGACAGCGGTGGACCATAAGGTTCCAGGAGTTATAGCTTGGGTTTTGGGCGACAGAAGCGCAGAAACATTTAAACGTTTATGGCAACGAATAAAGTGTTGGCATTCTTATTTTTATGTTACAGACGGTTATCCAGTTTATCCATGTTTTATTGATTCAGGTGATCACCTTGTAAGTAAAACATATATGACACGGGTCGAAGGTGAAAATAGCCGTTTTCGACATTACCTCGCTCGGCTTCACCGTAAAACTTTTTGTTACTCTAAGTCAGAAGAAATGCTTAAACTATCTATTCGATTGGTAATACATTATCTAAAATATGGTTCCGTGCCAGTGCGAGCGCTACGCGCCCGCAACCTTGAAGCGATTGCCCTTTAGGGCACTGCGCTCCGCGCAATCGCATGATTCATATTTTGATTCAGCAACGCCCTATTTTCTGTATCAATCTGTTCCAGGTTGCACCGATTGCCATTGCGGATGGGATGATGGAGTGTACGGCAAACCTGCTTAAAAACAGTGGCTTGTTATTCATCTACGGTCCGTTTAAAGTAGATGGCAGGTACATAACACCGTCAAATGAAGAATTTGACACAACCCTTCTCTCCTACAAAGTACCAGAGTGGGGACTCAAGGACATCGCAGATATAACTTTAGCTGCACAAAAGCACGGGCTGGATTTGAAAGAAAGAATTGATATGCCATCTAATAATTTCACGCTTATTTACGGCTTCGCTCCAGGGGTAGGCTAAACCATCTGAAGAAACCAACCTTGTTGGTATTGTCTGTGAGCTATCGAGATGGAAGAATATTTGCAAGCAAGCGAAATAATTGATTGGCGAGATCCAGCAGTTCTGGAGCTTGCGGAAAGGATTGCATTAGAGCATCCAACCTAAGAGGCGATCACAAAGGCATGTTTCCTTGTAACTTGATACCATTGATGGAACCCTTCGGGTTCACCACTTGCACGACTGCCGGGGAACCCGTCCAACGCAGTGGCTCACCAGTCCACAAATAAGATCACGCCAGCAATCGTTTAACGGTGTGAAAAGCTTTTTCAATTCGCCAACGTCGGCGATATACAGCCTTTGGTAACGCCTGAATTTCTACTACGTAGTCACACTTACATTAAAATATAATAATACTACCCTTAATGGAGCTAAGCGGGTTCGAACCGCTGACTTCTGCAATGCCATTGCAGCGCTCTACCAACTGAGCTATAACCCCTTACAGTTGTGCATTATCAATTATGCTTTAGAAATCTGCTGTTTGTCAACACCTCTAATCGAAGACAGGCTAATTGCTAATTGCTAATTACTGCTATTAGCCACTAGCTGATGGCAACTGTCAATTCAAGATACTTGCAGCAAGTAGCTCATACAGTGCCCCATCAAGAAGTAAACTACCAACATTGCTGCTGCTGCTAAGGCAACAAGCGTACCAGCTAACATTAAGGAAAATTCTTTATTTTCATATGCCTTTTCCATCAGGTGCAGCGACCAGGCTACTAGCGCTACATCAAAGACTAAAATAGGTATCAACATATCTTTTAATATTTCTTAATTCTAGTTAATTTATATTAACATCGTTTTCAAGAACTGTGTTGAAATACTCTAGTTTGGGTCTATCTTTGGTTGGATAAAAATTTGCTAATGGGGATTACATTCTTACTGGAACCTGGCGATCGCGCAGATAAGTTTTAATCTCAGCTACGCTTAATTGTCCGTAATGTAAAAGCGATGCCAGTAATGCTGCTTCTGCTTGACCTTCTGTAAGCGCAGTATATATATGTTCGCAATTACCTGCACCACCAGATGCAATAACTGGAATTTGTACGGCTTCAGAAATTGCCCGAGTTAACTGTGTGTCATAACCTGCTTGAGTGCCATCGGCATCCATACTTGTGACCAAGAGTTCTCCTGCACCGCGCCCTTCAACTTCTTGCGCCCAAAGTAGGGCATCAATGCCAGTATTTTCTCTACCACCACGTACATACACATCCCAACCAGGATTATTGGGGTCTAGTCGTCGTCTGGCATCAATAGCAACGACTATGCATTGGTTGCCAAAGCGATCGCTTGCTCGATTAATAAAATCTGGATCGCGTACCGCCGCAGAATTAATACTAACCTTGTCTGCTCCAGCTCGTAAAAGATTTTTAACATTTTCTAAGGATTGAATGCCACCACCCACAGTCAGAGGAATGAAGACGTGTTCAGCAGTTCGGTACACCACATCGATAATAATGCCTCGGTCTTCATGAGTGGCTGTAATATCAAGAAACACTAACTCATCTGCACCAGCATCGTTGTAAACCTTTGCTAGTTCTACCGGATCGCCTGCATCCTTCAAGTTAACAAAGTTAACTCCTTTTACAACTCGTCCCGCCTTCACATCCAGGCACGGTAAGATTCTTTTAGCTAGCATGAGTAGTTTTACACTCCTGTTGTGGTTATCCGGAATTTAAATTTTAAATTGGCGAGAGTAATACAGAAACAAAATTTTCGCACGTAAGTAGGGGTGCAGGGAAATAGGGGTGTAGGGGAAAATATAGGGTGTAGGGGTGGAAGTGGTGAACATTTTTGCATCGTAAACACTCAAGAGTCAATTCCACTTTTGTTCTCCTACACCCTACCCTCTTACACTGCCAGCGCAAAAGTCGTATACCGCAAGTTAATAGCAGCAATTATGGCGATTATCTCCTCGAAAAAACAGCCCCCAGAACCCAACGGACAACCGAAGCAGCGTCGGGAGGTGGCAAAAGCACCCCCGAAGGACAATCTTTTGCAACCTGAAGCAGCTGTTGATGAAGGTAAACAAGAAGAAAGTATACGACCGCAACGGTTTGCTGACTATATCGGGCAAAAAGATTTAAAGGATGTGCTCGAAATTGCCATTAAAGCAGCCAAGTCTAGGGGTGAGGTGCTAGATCACCTGCTGTTGTACGGTCCTCCTGGATTGGGGAAAACCACAATGGCGATGATATTAGCAGCTGAAATGGGGGTAAACTGCAAAATTACCAGTGCGCCAGCTTTAGAACGTCCCAGGGATATTGTAGGGTTATTGGTGAATCTTCAGCCAGGAGATGTTCTGTTTATCGATGAAATCCATCGCCTGTCACGGATGAGCGAAGAAATTTTATACCCGGCAATGGAGGATTATCGCCTAGATATTACTATTGGTAAAGGTTCCAGTACCAAGACTCGGAGTTTACCGCTATCAAAATATACCTTGGTTGGGGCAACAACTCGTGTAGGGGCGCTGACTTCCCCACTACGCGATCGCTTTGGTTTAATTCAAAAACTGAGATTTTATGAAGTCGAGGAACTGAGCAAAATTGTCCTGCGAAGCGCCCAATTACTCGAAACAGCCGTGACCGAAGATGGTGCTGCAGAAATTGCCCGTCGTTCGCGAGGAACACCGCGTATTGCCAATAGGTTACTCAAGCGAGTCCGTGATTATGCCCAAGTCAAATCATCTGGGGAGATTACTGAAAAGGTAGCAGCAGAAGCATTGCAACTATTTCAAGTCGATCCTTGCGGTTTAGATTGGACAGACCGCCGCATGTTAAGCGTCATCATTGAAAACTTTAACGGTGGTCCGGTGGGATTGGAAACAATTGCCGCAGCGACGGGTGAGGATACACAAACGATTGAGGAAGTGTACGAACCTTATCTGATGCAGATTGGGTATTTAAGCCGGACTCCCCGTGGTAGGGTGGCGACACCCATAGCATACAAGCATTTGGGTTTTAAACCGCCTAATGAACAATTGTCATTGTTGCCGTGAAGAGGAGTGGAGGAGTAGAGAAGTAGAGGAGTGGAGGAGTCGAGGAGTGGGGGCGATGGTTCTTTCCTCCTCTCCCCGTTACCTGTTCTCCCCGTTACCTCCCCTCCCCGGTTCCTCTTCTTAGTTGCTGGTTGAGTGCTGATTGCTTTGACCTTTACTTCCAGTCATGATTAATTTTGGATTTAAAACCACAGATGAACACAGATGAACACAGATGATTAAGTTAATTGTTATTTTTCTAATTCTGTTGCTGACGTTTGGGTGGGGTGAGGTTGTTATGGCACAAACCCAACCCCCTAATTTGACTCAAGAACAGTTACAGCAACGCGATGAGTTAGCTACTAAGGCTTTTGCAGCTACAGATAAAGGTGATTTTGCTACGGCTGAACGTTACTGGACGCAGATTATTGAGCAATCCCCCGATAATGCAGCTGCTTTGAGTAACCGAGGAAATTCTAGAGTCAGCCAAAACAAGTTGCAAGAAGCATTGGCAGATTATAATAAGGCGGTAGAACTTGCGCCCAATGTGACCGACCCCTACTTGAATCGCGGTACGGCGTTGGAGGGTTTGGGAAAATGGGAAGAGGCGATCGCAGATTACAATCACGTTCTAGAACTTGATCCCAAAGATGCAATGGCATATAACAATCGGGGCAATGCCAATGCTGGTTTGAGGAAATGGGAGGAGGCGATCGCAGATTACAAAAAATCCGCTGAAGTTTCCCCGAATTTTGCTTTTGCCCGTGCTAACTACGCCCTCGCTTTGTATGAAACTGGTCAAATAGACCAAGCAGTTCGTGAGATGCGGAATATTCTCCGTAAATATCCTAACTTTGCTGATGTACGTGCTGCCATCACCGCTGCCTATTGGGTACAGGGAAAACAAGGTGAAGCGGAAAGTAACTGGGTTTCAGCAGTCGGACTGGACGGACGCTACAAAGATATCAACTGGGTGGCAAATGTCCGCCGATGGCCCCCCAGCATGGTAGAAGCTTTGGACAGGTTTTTAACACTCAAGTAAGACATGAGTTTGACAGAAGGTATTTTCACCAAAAGCAGATTGGTTTTGAACCCCCATTCCGCACCCCAATTGTCACAAACGGGAATTACTGAATGAAATCTCTAAAAAAAGAATAAAATTATAATGATTTAAAGCTATTTTCTAAAGAAAAAATAGCCCGTTAATTGAAATAGATTTTTGTTTGTCCCTTTTTGGGATGATTAAGTTGTCATCTCCAAAGGATTTAAGTGCGAGCAACGGGCATATCAGTTACTTTGGAGAAGCCAGCCATCCCAAGGGTTTTCCCAGTTTCGGCTGAACGAATCGCACGTCAAATTATGATTCAAGTCACAGCATTGAAAGTTGTTGGAGTGCCAAATTGAGAGGGCACACAAGACATTTTGGGGTTGGTTGCATCTAGCTAGCACAGTTGCGATTTAAGAGCTATAGACGCATATGGGGTTTTCGTAGCAGCGGAACAAAAAACGTCGTTAAGCCTAAAAATCAAGCTCTGTAAGGAATTAGTTCCTGTTATCAGAAGTAATTACATCCTCCAAATCAGTGTCATTCAACGCATTATCAGAAGTATTTCAGGGCATTGGCTACTGATAAGACGTATTATCAGCAGCTTTGTCAGGACAATTTTGCTTAAACGACGAAAATTGTTCGGTTACTATAAAAACGCCAATTCCAAATAAATAATGCTCCCGTACCACTTTGCACTCAAAATCAGAATCTAAACAAGGAGAATTATCATGAATTCATCAATAAGTTTTATTGAGGCAGTAGAGGAATGTATTCAGATTCTCGACGGCGCGTTTAAAGTCGATGTATCAGGCTCTGTGCCAACGGAAATGACCATCCGCTCTGCTATAGTTTCATTGCCTCCTGGTGAGATTGGAATAGTGAATCGGATCGAAATTATTGGTCCAGAAGGCGAAATTGAATACCAGTGTAACAATATCCGAGTCAGTAATGGTACTGATTTAATTAGAGAATGTGGTGGTCCGGCTGTTTTACGAGCTGGTGAAACAACTTATAGAGCAGAAGGAAGTGAATTTGAACCGCATCCTGATGTCACGTTTTGTATTAGTTTAGATACTTATGAGGGCGTGTAACTGCTCATAGCAAAAATAGGGCTTCTTGAGAATTAAGTGACTCACAAGCTCCAAAAGCTTATGTGGAGTGTAGACAGGCGGACTATGACCAGGCAACGATAAGAGTTGGCAGAGTTGCCTGGTCGCATCCCCACTCCGCCTGAGTTTTCCCGTTAAGCCTCTCTACTGTACTCTAGACTAAGAAGCACAAAATGACTCAGGGAAGCTGAGTTGAGAATAACCAATGCAAAAAATATAAAAGGTGAGAAATTAAGCAGATTTGTGCGCTGTTTGAGGAGAAGGGGAAGTACGCTTTTTAACAATCGGATAGCGAATTCTACGTTGGCGTTGTTTGCCAGTCTTCCAACCAGGAGATTTACCTCGTGGTTTTGGCGGTTGGTCACAGGAGGAGTGGAAACGTGGATCAAAATCCCAGGTATTGCTTGTGCTACCCGTCCTGGAGTCAATTGAATTATTGCTTTTTGCCAGGGAAGCGGATTGTCATTGACCCTTCGGGTATCTCCTCCGGAGAGGCTGCGCCAACGCCAGTCGCCTACGGCGGGAAACCCGCCTGCAGCGCTGGTCTCACAATATCACGAGCCAACCACAACTCCCAAGTCATTAATGGCATCAAATCGCTCCATCGGTCGCATATCGATGATACTTTTTGTCAATGCGTAAGTCCTATTCTTTATAAACAACCTACAAAAGGTAAGCAAACTTTGGGTTTAACCTTTTCTATCACACTATTAATAGCCCGTTCAGGTGTAGGAATGTTTAAACCAGGGGAAAGTTTGTTGATGGTTTCTACGTAACCGTTGATTGTCGCTGTGGTGCGAGCAAATTCAGAAAATCCTGAGAAACCGACATCAAAGATGCATCCTTCCATCAAATCTTGGTCTACTTTAGCTTCTGTACAGTGTTTTCGCGCTTTTTCTACTTGTTCTGACGAAAGCATTTCTAGTTTTAGATACTTATCTGGGAAACTGGAGTCTACATAATTTTTTGTGTTCTTACCAGAAGCATAATCAAACAGTGATTGCTCTTGTTTTACACGCCAACTGTTACCAAATTCCTTGTAAAGTTGGTCAAAATACAGTTTTTCGCCGCCATCAAGGACACCGGGAACTCTCAACCCAACTAGGCTTAACACCTGCTTGACATCACCATAGGTTGACTTAGATTGTAAAACATTCCCTCCATCGCGAACCTGTTGGTCGTCATTGGGGTTTCCGTTGACATTTCCCAGTAAACCAGTGTATCTCCCTGGTTGGTTGTAGACAAAGAGTGAAACGTTGAAATAAGTATTACCCCCAGCAGTGGCTTGACTAATGACAACTTTCTCACCTGTGGGAAAATCAACTGCGTAGGTATCGCCATTTTTAGCGATCGCCCCACTACCAGGTAATACTAATTTCTCACCTGAAATAACTACGGGTTTCCCATTAACTCGTATGGGAGTGCTGGTTTGTGTATCAGGAAAATCTTGGGAATATAACGCCAAGCGATCGCTACCAACTTTCATCGCTACGGCACTATTGAGTGAGAGGGAAGAATTGACAGGTGCTTGTCGTGCTTGAACTTCAAATTCACCATCGTTAGATTTCGCTAGCGTGAATTCTCCCACTGTCTGAAAACTGTATCTTAAACCATCAAATGTCGCTAGATGAGGGTCGCCGTAACTTTTTCCCTCCTTATGTTCGCACTCTTTGCGTTTTTTATTGCTTTCCAATGTACATAGATTTTCTTTTTTTGCTGGTTTTTCCGGTTCTGCTAGCTTCTTCGATTGCTTTCTCTTGGCAATGACTGCACCGTAATAATTGGCTTTGAATACATTCGCTGGCACTGTTATCTGTGTGGAAGGTTCACCCCAAGTCCAATACTCAAATGAAACCTTATCTCCCACTTCTTTAACCTTTGATGTGAGAACAATAAAGTGGCTTGGGAATGAACTTGTAATAAACTCCTCAATAGACTCAATAGACTTTTTATTCCCAGCTTGAGCAGATGCAGTTAAGACGTGCGCGTTGATTAACATGATGACATCTTCTTCGGAACTTGGATTCAATTTCTTGGCGTGTTCTAAACCCTTAGTTAAACTCCAATTTCCTTCATCACTAACTGTCTCGTATGAACCAGTTGCCTCAAGCCACTTGGCTACAGTTCCCGGACTTGTGACTGCGGAAATATCCTCACTTGGTGTGCCTTGATAGTCCCAAAGATTATTTTCTTGGTCTCGCAGAGAACTTAACATCATCCACTCTGCTGGCGGAGTTGACAACTCAGGAATTGAGCGGTAATTTTTGTTGACTAAATCATCGTCGGGTTTGACTGTTATAGTGCCAACGTCACCAGCACCCACATCATATAACTTTGTCGCATAGCGGGCTACCGCTTCTGGGTCGATTTTTAACCAGACGTTGACAAATGCCGCCGGCCCGCACAAATTTAGATTCCCTTGAAACACCTTATTTGGATCGCTGATCAACTCTTCCAAACGGTCAGCAATTTCTGTTCTTTGAAGTTTCCAACGACTAGGATTTGTTTGAGTACGGAAGTTATTTATAATTTGAAGAGCGGCAGTTTTAGAGTTGCTAATTCCTGTTGTGTCTTGAGCGCTAGCACGGCTGGAGTCAAGAAAATAAGCATGACACAAGCCTGAATTAAAGGCAAAAATTCCACACAGTGAGACTGCAAAAATTTTTTTTAGGATTCCTTCACCGATAACAGTAGCAATCGCGCCCAGAATACTTATTAACCAAAATCTCATTCTACGCATACACTTATCTACTGAATATTTATTTGTTTTGATTTGTTTTGTACAGTCATGCCAAAACTCCCCCATTCCTACTTCAAAATGAGAGTTCAAAGACTTGAATTATTCGCGCATGATACTTTTTAGCCGACTTTGCCCCTGGTGACACGTTCAGTACGACTACCCTAGGGTACGACTCACGCTTTGAATAATGGCTAAAATCATTCGTGACAATTTAAGATAGCGCGAACAAAGTTAACTCTTATCTTGCACCTATCCGTATAAGCCTAAGCTCAGTCAAAAACAGGGTAATAAAGTTACATCACTTTTCTTGGCTTTTATCCGTAAAATAAGGGCTTAAGGCTTTGTACTGAATGTCAAAAAAACATCAATTTTTCTTGGTGCAAGATGCCAGTTAATAAGGAATTATGCTGAATCCTGAGTCTGAGTTCAGGTATCAAACTAAATTGGCATTTGAATTTTAACGGCATTATGGAGAAATTTGCGTAAAAATTACGTGAACGACTCCCCTAAATTGAAAGTTTTCCACAAAGTCTGCTACATATAGCGGTTCTCATCCGGATGAATTACAGCGGTTTGCAGATGAGTGAGGTACAAAACTTTGGTCTTAAAGCCAGATATAAAGCCTGTTTTACTTCTGTGCCTCCTAGGTCGGAACTGCGTTAACGCGCAGCCACACGGAGGGCATATTCTGACCAAAGCTTTCGGAGTCTCCGGCTCCGATGCTGTGTTCTGAGTTCTTTTTTGGTCAAAAAGTTTGAGTTAAGCTGTTGTGAGTTCAATTTTCTTACACAATAGCCTTGCAGCAGGAGTTCTACAACCTAAAAAGTGCAACTTGTAGATGCAACTTGTAGACGCCACAAAAGCATGGTTGTACCTGCTGTGTCTCATAAATTTATTGAACTCATGTAAAGTCTCAGCCATGACTCATTTTGGACTGATTTGTCCTGCGTCAACTGGTCATCTCAACACTATGCTCCCCTTAGGGAAAGAACTCCAAAAGCGCGGTCATCGCGTTACCTTGATCGGGGTTGTTGATGCTCAACCCAAGACACTAGCAGCAGGATTGGAATTCCAAGCGATTGGTGAATCTGAGTTTCCCACTGGGGCGATCGCACAATCTTTGACAAACCTTGGGAAACTTAGCGGAATCGCAGCAACAGCATACACTATGAGTTTGCTCAAGCAGATGGCGGCTGTCATCCTTCGGGATGCACCGAAAGTGATCAAACAAGCAGGTGTAGAAGCACTGTTAATAGACCAGGTTTCACCAGAGGGAGCAATTGTTGCAGAATTTTTGGGCATTCCCTTCGTGACCATATGCAGTGCTGTCGTACTTAATCAAGAAGAGAGTGTTCCTCCTCATTTCACAAACTGGCGCTATCATCCAGCCTGGTGGGCGCGCCTCCGCAACAAAGTAAGTTACGAGTTGGTCAACGGCATTGGCAAATCCATCATGGAGGTGATGGCTAAATATCGGCGAGAGTGCAACTTGCCCCCACTTTCTCTCACCAATAATGGTTATTCTCAACTCGCTCAGATCAGTCAACAACCTGCTGAATTGGAATTTCCCAGGCAGCATTTGCCCAAATATTTCCATTTTACAGGACCATTTCATAGTCTAGATGGTCGCGAACCTGTTGCTTTCCCATATGAAAAGTTGACTGGGCAACCGTTGATTTATGCTTCAATGGGAACTATACAAAATCGGCTACAGTCTGTTTTCCGTGATATTGCCCAAGCGTGTGAGGGGTTGGATGTTCAGTTGGTGATTTCTTTGGGAGGCGCACTTGAACCAGAAGCACTGCCCAAGCTGCCTGGAGAGCCTTTGATTGTCAAATATGCACCCCAACTGGATTTGCTGAAAAAAACCACCCTCACGATTACCCATGCAGGATTAAATACCACATTGGAATCCTTAAGTAACGGTGTACCAATGGTTGCCATTCCTGTTGCGAATGACCAGCCAGGGGTAGCGGCGCGTATTGCGTGGACTGGCGCTGGAGAATTTATACCCCTGTCTCGCTTAAGTGTTCCCAAGCTGGGAGCGGCTATACAGCGCGTGCTTACACAAGACTCTTACAAGCAGAATGCTCTTAGGTTACAAGCAGCCATTCGCCGTGCTGGGGGAGTGACTCGCGCTGCCGATATTGTTGAAAAAGCAATATCTACAGGTAAGCCCGTTTTGGCTTAAACATCGCAACAAAGCCATGATTCCTCTACACCTTGACGGATAGCATCATCCATATCATCTAAGGATTTTGGTGTGCTTTGATATTTTAAGCAACCTGCAACATCATTTAAGGTGGTTTCTGCAAAAGGTTTTTTAGGCTTGAGAAGAATTCCTTCACCTGTATCAATTACAACCAACTCCTGACCAGCTTCCCAGCCATGAGATTTTCGTAATTGTTCAGGAATAATTACTTGTCCTTCGTTTGTTACTTTTGTTATTTCCATGTGTGTTCTGAATTGGGTTGTTCTCTAGTTGTCATAAAATCCTCAGAGAAGAGGGTTAAGCTATCAAATAATGTTTGCCAAGCATTTTATTTGGAAATTAAAACAACAAGGAGATTTATGTAATTTTATTCTGCTTCATCCTGGTTTTTTTCAGGTTCTCCTATCAAGTTGAATCAAGATGAAATCTGCATAAATTTTTTCTCTATAGCTGCATTTTCTATCTGGTTACGAAATATATCAAGCATTCCTATAACTTCTAGGTGTAACTCTATATATTCACCCTTATCAAAGACTGAATAATTACCGTGTGCAATTTCGTTCCTTGTCTTTAAAAGCTTAGTATCGATTAACACCGACTTAGTAGAGTAGAGTGAAAAGTCTATTCCAAGAATATCAGTTATTTCTTTTAAAATTTCAGAAGAGAGATTCAATGCAGTAGATATGGCATCTTTAGGTAGGATACATCTTTGATTTAATTCGGAAAGAAAGAAGTCACAAACAGGTATATACAATGATGGCTTATTTGTCTCTTTTGCCTCCTTAAGTTTTTCTTTCATCGCCAAAGCTAAAAAATTACTAGAAAGCTCCTTATAGGTAAGCTTTTTTGACCTAACATATTCTAGATAAGAGTTGGCTGCTAATTTAACAAAACCTTCCCAATGGGAATAGAGAATACATACTCCACTCCGAAGTAATGCTTTATGTCTTTGCTCAGAAACATTTTTCGCTTCTACCAAAGATTTGATTTCTGAAAGTTCTTTCTTTCGCCAAGCAAGATCACCAGACAGCTTATCACTTAATTGTTCAGCAGTTCGGATGCTCATAAAGGTGAAAATACCTTTCTACCAAGCGGAATAAGATAGGGTAAACGTCTTGCCGCATTCACCCCCGCTCCTGACCATTTTTGATAAGTTGGATCTGACCAAATATTTTTGATACGCTCAGATATTTGGTCTGTTGGAGGTGGATTTTGATAGTTGTATCCAATTCCTAGTGCTACTACCTCATATGCAGATAATAAAAATCCTCCAAGGAATCTATCATTCTCCGATTTATATCGCTTGAAGCTATTATCCCCCATAACTTCATTAAGAATATTGAATGTCACATCGAATGCTCTCTCTATATGGCTACCATCCCAATCTTTTTTAAAAGCCATGTCACGCATTCTATCTGTTAAAAAAACGCTCACATCTCCACCCAAAGTTTGAATACTGTTATCATCTTTATCAAATAGAAGAATAAAACGCAATACTAATTCCATATCATACTGTTCTTCATAAAGTCTATCGCTCAAAGCAATACAGCTTTTAAACGACTCACGATCTGCAAGTGAACGCATCAATTTATATAAATCTTTATCCAACATCAAAAGAATGCAATTTCTGACTTCTTGTGGTGTCGCAATTGAGCCTCCTGTATTTAATCGCTGAAATAGCTCGTATTTAATCATTGAATCACTTTCTTTTTCAACAATATTAACTGCGATTTTTGCTCGCTTTATCAATAAACGCTGTGCCTGAGTTAAAGAGTTATCTTTATCATCTGGATCATCCCACTTTTTACCTTCTAAGGAAGGTAAATATGTAGTTTTTTGTAAAGCTAACAAAGGTTTATTTTGTGTTTGAGTAGATGATGTATCTTGTTCTTGAACATCGGGTTTAAAAATACCCACAAATTCATATATAGTTGACAGTCTCTGTAAACCATCGATAACATCCCAAATACCATCATCTCTTTGACTAACAAAAACTGGCGGAATCGGTATGCCTAAAAGAATTGATTCGATAAAAGTGGATTTTTGATGATCTGACCAACGAAAAAACCTTTGAAAATCTGGGTGAATATCGATTTCATTGTTCTCATAAAGACTGATCCACTCGCCAATAGACATTGAGTAGCCATCTGTCCGAATTTCTTGCCTTGTTTTGTCAATCTCTTCTTGTAGAGACATGGCTTAAAATGTCCTAAGTGTTGTTAAGTTAACTATTCTTGCAGAATTGCAATATTTAGATATTTTACGCTAATTGAGTGCTAACAGAAGATTTCCCGGTGGCATTGTTACGGGGAGGGAAAGGTTTACCGACCGAGGGATGGGATGAGGTGAAAACAGAAGCACAAGAAAATATTCGCAGTATCAGCAATCAAGTTAATAATGGCGTGGGGATTGTTGGCGATCGCAATCTTGGTATTAATATAGGTACTGACTGCATTAACCTAATGTAATTGCACGGATGCAAAATACAACTTTTAACTCCTTGATTGACGATCGCATCTTTATCCTGATTTGCCCTATCTCAAGCTATAATTATTGACAATAGAAGCACCCAAACCCCTCTGTTAAAAATCATTGAAACGGTTGCTGTATATCGATTTGAGGTGAATGGAGAATACGAGATTCGAACTCGTGACCTCTGCGGTGCGATCGCAGCACTCTACCAACTGAGCTAATTCCCCGGTTAAATACAACCAAACATTTACAATATCATTTTTCTGGAGTACTCTGCAACTCTTTTTGTGAAAAAACTTCCTGTACTCGTTCTAGTTCCAAGTCGCTTAGATAATCTACTGTCCAGTTGGCTTGACGCTGAAGCATATGGAATGGGTAAGTATTGGCGACACCAACCACTTGCATACCCGCTTGTTTAGCGGCTTGGATACCCGCAGGAGTATCTTCAATTGCTAGGCACTCTTGTGGTTGAAGATTTAAATCAGGATCTTCTTGGTTCAGGCGTTCTACAGCTAGCAAATAACCATCTGGTTCTGGTTTACTGGTACTAATGTCGTCACCCGCCACAATAACTTTAAAGTATTCAGTCAGAGGAGTGCGATGGAGTACTAGTTCTATTTCTTTGCGGATAGCACCACTGACTATCGCTAGTTTGAGATTGCGTGAACGCACTTGAAATATCAAATCATCTAAACCAGGGTACAAAGGCAGTTTTTCTATTTTTTCCAGTTCCAAAGCATATCCTTGTGCTTTGCGATTAAGCAACTGAGTTAAGTCTCTATCATTAACTACACGACCGCGACTAGCAAGCAAATCTTGTAGATAAAGGCGATCGCTTCGTCCTAGACACACTTTCTTATACTCACCTGGCTTGAGGGTGAGATTTTCCTCAATCAAAAGTTGCTCTATCAGTCGCTCGTGGATTGACTCATCATGAATGATGACACCATTAAAATCAAATAAAACTGCCTTTAAACTCATGGCATTGTGTCAAAAGCTGGTGATGGAAAGCCCTGTAAATCTTCATTATCTATTGTGCCGTCTACTTGTACAGCAGTGTAACGCCGTACATTTTTTCGCACACTAGCATCTTCAGATGGAATTGGCTTTACCCCACTCGTCACTTGATTTATCCACCACACATCCTCGGTTTGCACTGCTTCAAATCCCGCTGCACCCATACTCGCATCCACACTCCCAGCAGCATATTCACGAATATACGGCTCCTCAAAAATATTATTCAGCCAATCTAACTGACGTAAGGTTTTTTGATTTCCATCCAAAATCAACACTTGTCCACCAACCACCAACAACCGGAAGCATTCCCGCAAAATTGCCACAGATACTGCGGTTGGTGTTTCATGGAATAACAAAGAAGCTGTGACCAAGTCAAAAGAAGCATGACTCAAACCTGTGTTCTCTGCATTCCCATGTCGCCAGTGAATGTCTAAACCAGCACTTTCAGCCTTGTGGGAAGCCCGTACCAACATATAGGGCGATAAGTCCAAGCCAATGACTTGCGCTTGGGGGAAAGCCTGCTTTAACATCAAAGTTGTGGAACCTGTACCGCAGCCCAAGTCAAGAATACGTCGCGGCTGTACTTTAATAGTATCAATTAAAGCCTGACGTACTAGGGTTTCATTAGGCGGGAGAACGTATTGGGTTATGGGGTCATAGGTAACGGCTGCACCAGAATTGAGATATCCACGCTCAATCCCATGAAAGTTTTGGCTGCTGTAGTATGCAGGAATTGTCACATCAGCGCGTCGGAAGCGATCGCTTTCCTTTTCCCAATCAATATTGTCAGCGTATCGCCGCAACTCTTCTTCATCAATCAACAGACGTACTACAGGGGATAGAAAACGCTCCCAGATTGTATCTTGACGAACTGCCATAATACTTGAGCTAGTATGATTTTATTTACAAATTTTAATATATTTCATAAAAGTAGCACGCCTCATCTGGCGAGAGGGTTAACATTGGGGGAATTTGTATTATTTTTGTAATACACAGTACTGCTACTCCCAGCAGGTAGCAGTCGGTAATGCCCACGCTATTGTCAGAGATATTTCGGTTTTCTCTGAATTTCTTCTCACCGCAGCTTCGAAATTCCGCAAATGTACCGTGTGTAATAGCAGGTGTTTGATTTTATTCTTGGTACTTATCAAAGCAAAAGAGTTCCGGCAAGTGACCCAACAGATCAAGTTTCCCCATCTAGTTGGTGAGATGAGAATACGCCTAGGACGATTGGGTGCAGCGTAGTGTGCTTTGGGCAATTGCAGGAACAACTGGGCATCTCGTTCCAGACTGTCAATTGCTAGGAGATTAGTTGGATGACCCCTACACAAACAAGGAAATGAGTGTGCAAGGTCAGAACCTATAGCCATATTTGTCAACCCAAAACCCGAGGATATGAGAATTTAAGGAAGAGCGATGCCAACAAATGAGCGGGAAAAAATACGCCACCTTTTGGTTATAAAAGACCTCCAAGGGCAGCGAACTATCCCCCTTCAAGAGGCGACTTATTCTCTCGGGCGGGATTCGAGGAACGCTATTGTCCTGCGTTCTAGGTCAGTTTCTAGGCAACACGCGATTCTATTGCGGGTTACTGTTCCAGAGACTGATCAATATGGTTTTCGGATTATTGATGGCAGCTTTAAGGGGAAAAGAAGTACAAATGGCTTGTTTCTAAACGGTGCAAAATGCTTCTCTGCTGACCTGAAACATGGAGATGTTATAGATTTTGGCAACCATCAAGTTCAGGCTAAATACTATGCCCTTTCTAACATATTAGAACAAGCGTTTTCTGAATCTTGTACAGCTGAGGATATATCTAGGTTGATATTGGAGCAAGCCAATCCAGCTAATCCTTTTGAAACCCTAAGTTTCCCTCTTGATTCCACTCTTGAAGGAGCTAGTGAAGTCGCCTTAGCCCGTCTAGCATCATTCCCTGAACTCATTCCCAACCCGATAATTGAGATGGATTTGGAGGGAAGCGTAACTTATCTCAATCCCGCTGCTGCTTTCAAATTTCCCAATCTTAGGGAAAGTGGTCAGCAGCACCCCATATTGGCAGGACTCCTCACCGCAGTTCAGAATGACAAGGAAAGTTCTTTTGTTCGGGAAGTAGAAGTTGGCAAAGAAGTTTTTGAACAATCCATTCACTACCTTGCTGAAAGTGATTTAATCAGGACTTTCATTACTAGAGAGATTACAGAACAAAAGCAAGCTGAAGCAGAACTCCGCCAACGCGATCGCTTGCTGCAAGCAGTTGCTGAAGCCACGAATTATTTACTGGCAGAATTGAACTACCAAACAGCTATTGACAAAGCCCTCGCTGTGTTAGGCGAAGCTGCCAAAGCGGATCGTGTTTACCTCTGCGAGAGCCGTCCTCATCCTGTAACAGGTAAGATGGCTTTGAGCCTGAGGTGTGAATGGACGTGTTCCAACCATGAACCTTCCCTTCACCACTGGCAAAACCAGCCAGATCAGGCTTGCGGACTCGCTCGCTGGAACACATCTCTTGAGAGTGGAAACTCCATCAGCGGACTTACCCAAGAATTTCCCACTGCTGAACGAGAACTTCTTACCCAATGCGGCATTCAGTCTCTCCTTTTAGTCCCCCTGCGGCTCGATGAGAAATTCTGGGGGTACCTTGGCTTGGCTGACTGCTCCTCACAGCGTCAATGGTCAAGGCACGAAGAATCAACTCTGTTAACAATGGCAGCCAGTATTAGTGGTGCTAAACAACGTCAGCAGGTGGAGGAGAAGATTCGCTACCAGGCGCTGCATGACCTGCTCACTGAATTGCCCAATCGCCTGCTATTTGGCGAGCTACTTTCCAATGCTCTACCCAATGCAGATCGGAGTAGGGAAAGTTTAGCCGTGATCTTCCTCGACTTGGACCGCTTCAAAACCATTAATGACACTCTCGGGCACACGTTGGGAGACCATTTGTTAAAAAGCGTTGCAACAAGATTGAGAGATGCCCTCAGAGCAGGGGACACTGTTGCCCGTTGGGGAGGTGATGAATTCACTATCCTACTACCTCGCATTCATCAAGTTGAAGAAGTCGTTCATGTAGCCCGGAGAATCCTGCAAGCATTTGAGAGTGCTTTCTATCTTGAAGGACACGAACTTTATGTCAGTGCTAGCCTTGGCATTGCTTTGTTTAATGAAGACAGTCCTGATGCCGAAACTCTGATCAAGCATGCAGATGCTGCTCTGTATCAAGCCAAAGATGCGGGCAGGAATAACTATCAATTCTACACTGCTTCCCTTGGTGCCAAAACTCCCAATCTCCTGACGATAGAGAAGAGCTTACGCCATGCATTGGAACGGGAAGAATTAGTCTTGTACTACCAACCTCGGGTTAACATTGCAACGCGAAGTATTACTGGTATGGAGGCTCTGTTGCGTTGGCAGCACCCTGAGATGGGATTGGTCGCTCCCAATGTTTTTATTCCCCTTGCTGAGGAAAGTGGATTAATTATCCCCATCGGCGAGTGGGTTCTGCGGACAGCCTGCGAACAGAATAAAGCCTGGCAGGAGGCGGGATTGCCTCAGCTGACAATGGCTGTCAATCTCTCTCCCAAGCAGTTCCGCCAACCCAACCTGGTGGAGACGGTAGCAATGATTTTAAACCAGACGGGGCTAGAGCCGCACTTTTTAGAGTTAGAAGTGACTGAAACGACTGCTATCGAAGACTTAGATTTTACCAAAACAGTGCTGCAAAAGCTGGAGAATATGGGCGTTCACCTCTCCATTGATGACTTTGGTACGGGTCATTCTTCCCTCTCACGCTTGCAACTATTACCACTTCATAATTTGAAAATTGATAGGTCGTTCATCCAAAATTTGACAACAGATGTCAAAGTCGCTCACATTGTCAAGGCGATCGTTGCTTTAGGAACCAGCTTAGGGTTGAGACTCACTGCTGAAGGGGTAGAGAAGGAAGAAGAACTGGAGTTCTTACAATCTATCAACTGCGAGGATGTCCAAGGTTTCCTGTTCTACCGACCGCTTTCTGCCCAAAAAGCAACAGAAGTCCTCTTAAATGGAGGCTCATAATTATAGCCTGAAGTTCTCCCATTGGAGCAAAGATAAATTTCCAAGAGTTGTCATTTTTCATGCCTAGTTATGCTAGACTCATTATTTGATTTATCCCCCTCTTTGCTAGCAAAGAGGGGGTAAAGTTTTCTAACTACACCCTAGAGACTCACTTGTAGAAACACCAGTTTTAGAATTTACCCCACTTGCCTCAGCACAAAGTTTTTTCACTTGTAGACGATCTATAACTGCATTGCTGAAATCAGCACCTGTGATCTCAACATTATCAAAAGTAGAACGCAACATCATTGCGTTTGTAAAAATTGCATCGCTTAAATCAGCGTCCTTGAAGACGACAAGGTAGGCTATGCCCTCACTAAAATCTACACCATGCAGATTGACTCCCTGCAATACCGAACTGTTAAAAACTCCACCACGCAAATTTGCATTGCTAAAGTTAGCGTTCTCCAAATTGAGATTACTATACTCTTCGCCAATCAAGCTTTGACCAGAGAAATCCTGACCTTTGAGTGCATTGCCTGCAGAACGGCTGATACTGGAAGAACTTGCTGCTTCTGCCGACAGGGGAAACAAGAAAAGAACTATAGCTAAGACCAACCCAGTTAGGACTTGCCGATACCTCATATTGCCAACTTAATAAATCTCAACACTGCCACAACTACATTAAACCCTATTAAGAAACAGACTTTCTCAGGAAGTATCCGTGCTTAATTCTCAAACGTGATAAACACAGGACTCGTCCAGACCTTGGAATCATCGACCTGACGACCTGAAATATAGATTGGCACAAAACCGTGAGGACTCGACTGAGGTTCTAGTATGAAGCTGCCACTAATATCTCATAGCAAAGTTTAACAAGCGCGTCTTTGCGTAAGATTTAAAAGACATAATTATACAGTGTTGACCAACGATAACAACAAAAAGACCTGTGGCTAATCAAGAAGAAATTGCCCTATCCTTAGCGCGATCGCCTTTATATGAACTTGCACAAGAACTGAAAGCACGACTCACCAGTTTTGGCGGTTGGGAAATGCCTGTACAGTTTGTTGGCATTACCAAGGAACATGAAGCTGTCAGAAATGCAGCAGGAATGTTCGATATTTCCCACATGGGCAAATTTACCCTTCAAGGGAAAAACCTGATTTCGCAACTCCAATATTTAGTTCCTTCAGACTTAAGCCGTTTGCAACAAGGGACAGCGCAATACACCGTATTGTTAAACCCCCAAGCTGGCATCATCGATGACATCATTTTTTACTACCAAGGCGAAGACAGCACTGGTGAACAACGGGGAGTGATAATTGTCAATGCTGCTACCACTTACAAGGATAAAGCATGGCTGTTGCAACACCTTGACCAGAATGAGGTGAAATTCCAAGACCTTTCACCAGAAAAAGTCTTAATTGCCGTGCAAGGACCAAAAGCAAGTAGCATCCTTCAGTCCTTTGTGCCAGAAGACTTAACTCCAGTCAAAGCATTTGGACACTTGGAGACGACAATACTAGGTAAACCAGCATTCGTTGCCCGCACAGGTTACACTGGGGAAGATGGCTTTGAGGTGATGGTAGATCCAGATGTAGGGATAGAATTATGGCAAAGTCTGCTCAATGCTGGTGTTATTCCCTGCGGACTCGGTGCGAGAGACACCCTAAGACTAGAGGCAGCAATGGCACTTTACGGGCAAGATATCGACGACACGACGACCCCAATGGAAGCTGGTTTAGGTTGGCTCGTTCATCTTGACACCAAAGGAGACTTTATTGGTCGGTCAGTCCTAGAAAGGCAAAAAGCCGGTGGAGTTCAACGCCGACTGGTAGGTTTGCAAATGCAAGGACGCAATATTGCCCGTCACGCCTACCAAGTACTATCACAAGGTGTAGTCGTTGGTGAAGTAACCAGTGGTACACTATCACCAACGCTTGGTTATCCCATTGCCTTAGCCTACGTTCCCACCGAGCTAGCAACTGTTAGTCAGCAGCTAGAAGTGGAAATTCGTGGTAAAGCTTACCCAGCGGTTGTGGTAAAACGTCCGTTTTATCGGTCAAAAAATCGTGTCACTCACTGATAACCGTTCATGTTTTTGAGGAATAATGTGTTGTTAGTGACGAAATCTCCAGTATTGTTAATTCACTCAACAGTGCTGATTGCCAAGTGTAAATGACTCAGCACTCATAGCTTGGAACTCAAAACTTATGAACAAATATGGTATTAATCGCTATTGGGGTGGTAATTTTTTGATGTGGAAGAGGAAGTGATATGTATGTTTGAATATCCCGAAGATTTGAGATACTTGGATACTCATGAATACGTGCGTCTTGAGGGCGAAATTGCCACCATTGGCATTACCGCCTTTGCCGTAGATCAATTGGGTGACATTGTGTTTTTGGAACTCCCAGAAATCGGCGATGCTCTCATGAAGGAAGAAAGCTTTGGCACAATTGAATCAGTGAAAGCTGTGGAAGACCTTAACTCCCCAATGACTGGTACAGTTATAGAACGCAATGAAATCTTGATAGAATCACCCGAACAGTTGGCAGAAGACCCTTACGGGGAGGGGTGGTTGCTGAAATTACGCGTCAACGACCCTAGTGAAATTGATGATGCTTTGACTGCAAATGAGTATAGTTCCCAGGTAGAAGGGTAGTAGTAGAGACGCGCCATGGCGCGTCTCTACTACTCCTTTCCCCATGGGCGAAACCGTCCGGAAAAATATCAAGAAATTTAGATAAATTAATCACACATACCCGACGCGTCAAATATACTTGTTGCAAAATATGAAGTAGTCGCGTCTGGAGAACAATTTGTGGTATTGTACGCCTCTCATCCCAAATCAAACCATCAGCAGATGCTGGAGGAAAGCAGTCAAATCAGTTCTTTTCAAGAACGGCACATTGGACCATCACCCAATGACGCCCAGCAAATGCTTGAGGTATTAGGCTATACCAACGGCAATAATACGGAAGAATCATCTCACCGTTTTTCGCCTCTTGATGAACTTATTAACCAAGCAGTACCGCATGCAATTCGGTTATCTCGTCCCTTAAAGTTGCCAAAGGCACAAAGTGAATACGCCGCACTGACTCAGTTAAAGGAAATAGCCTCAAAAAATCAAGTTTTCCGCTCGTTTATTGGCATGGGTTACTACGACTGTATCACCCCACCCGTAATTGGGCGCAATATCCTGGAAAACCCTGGTTGGTATACCGCCTACACTCCCTATCAACCAGAAATTGCCCAAGGACGACTAGAAGCGCTGTTGAATTTCCAAACCATGATTATCGACTTGACCGGTTTGGAAATTGCCAATGCTTCATTGCTAGATGAAGCCACAGCAGCAGCAGAAGCGATGAGCATGAGTTATGGTTTTTGTAAAAATAAAGCAAATACCTATTTTGTTTCTCGTGATTGTCATCCCCAAACCATAGACGTGTTACAAACACGTGCTCAAGCTTTGGGGATCGATATCATTGTCGGCGACCATCAAACCTTTGATTTTTCTGAACCGATTTTTGGAGCAATTCTGCAATACCCCGCCAGTGATGGCACAATTTACAACTACCGCGCTTTTGTAGAAAAGGCACATGCTGAGGGAGCATTGGTAACGGTAGCAGCAGACCCCTTAAGCCTAACTTTGCTGACACCCCCAGGTGAATTTGGCGCTGATATTGCCGTGGGAAGCACTCAGCGTTTTGGTATCCCCTTGGGCTACGGTGGACCTCACGCTGCATACTTTGCCACTAAACAAGAGTATAAGCGGCAAGTTCCAGGGCGAATTGTTGGTGTGTCAAAAGATGCTCAGGCTAAACCTGCGTTGCGTCTTGCCTTACAAACCCGGGAACAACATATTCGTCGCGAAAAAGCGACTAGCAATATTTGTACAGCACAGGTGTTGCTGGCAGTGATGGCGAGTATGTATGCTGTCTACCACGGTTCTACTGGACTTAAAAGAATTGCCGAAAACATCCATCAGATAACCATGATCCTGGCGGAAGGATTAAAGCGTTTGGGTTACGGCATCGGTTCGGAACATTTCTTTGATACCCTGCGGATAGATTTAGGAAAACGCAGTTTAGAAGAGATTTTACAAGCTTGTGAAGCACGTAAAATTAACATACGCATTTTCAATGCCAGGACTGTAGGTATATCCCTAGACGAAACCACTACAGAAAAAGACTTAATCGACCTGCTAGAAATTTTCGCAGGTACAGATGATTTGCCTTTCTGTGTGGAAGATTTAGCTCTCCCCACTTCCCCATCTCCCCATCTCCCTCTCAAGCGCACCACTACCTACCTCACCCACCCCATCTTCAACCGCTATCACTCAGAAACTGAGTTGTTGCGCTACCTGCATAAGCTGGAAACCAAGGACTTATCGCTGACGACATCGATGATTCCCTTAGGATCATGCACAATGAAGCTAAATGCGACATCTGAAATGATCCCAGTAACGTGGGCTGAGTTTGGTAAGATACATCCTTTTGCTCCTCAGTCGCAAACCCAAGGATATCAAATTCTGTTTCAGCAGCTTGAGGAATGGTTAGCTGAAATCACAGGGTTTGCAGGAATTTCGCTGCAACCGAATGCTGGTTCTCAAGGTGAATACACAGGGTTGCTAGTCATCAGGAACTATCACGAAAGCCGTTCTCAAGGAAACCGCAACATCTGTTTGATTCCCCAGTCAGCACACGGGACAAACCCTGCAAGTGCTGTGATGTGTGGGATGAAGGTGGTTTCTGTTGCTTGCGACTCTGAGGGGAATGTTGACTTAGATGACCTCAAGGCTAAGGCTCAAAAACATAGCAAAGAACTTGCGGCATTAATGGTAACATATCCCTCAACTCATGGTGTGTTCGAGGAGCAAATTCAAGAAATCTGCGCTGTTGTCCATGCTCATGGCGGACAAGTTTACATGGATGGGGCGAATATGAACGCCCAAGTCGGACTTTGCCGTCCTGAGGATATTGGCGCAGATGTCTGTCACTTGAACTTGCACAAAACCTTCTGCATCCCCCACGGTGGCGGTGGTCCTGGTATGGGACCCATTGGCGTCGCTTCCCATCTGATGCCTTTTCTCCCAGGACACTCTGTTGTCAAAATGGACGGTGAACAACGCATTGGTGCAGTTTCCGCTGCGCCTTGGGGTAGCGCCAGCATCCTTGTGATTTCTTGGATGTACATTGCGATGATGGGTGCAGATGGTTTGACGGAAGCAACCAAAGTGGCAATTCTCAATGCTAATTACATCGCCAAGAAACTTGAACCTTACTATCCCGTTTTGTATAAAGGGAAAAATGGTTTAGTTGCTCATGAGTGCATTTTGGATTTGCGTTCTCTCAAAAAATCTGCTCTGATCGAAATTGATGATGTTGCCAAGCGCCTGATGGACTATGGCTTCCATGCGCCCACTGTCTCCTGGCCCGTGTCGGGTACAATTATGGTAGAACCCACAGAAAGCGAATCTAAAGAAGAGTTAGATCGTTTTTGTGATGCGATGATTGCGATTCGTCAAGAAATCGCTGAAATTGAATCAGGTAAGATGGATGCTCAAGATAACGTCTTGAAGAATGCACCTCATACAGCAGAAAGCTTGATTGTTGGGGAATGGAATCATCCCTATTCTCGGGAACAAGCCGCATACCCCGCACCTTGGACTCGTGAGCATAAATTCTGGCCTGCAGTTGGTAGGATTGATAATGCCTACGGCGATAGAAATTTTGTTTGCTCTTGTCTGCCAATGGATGTGTATTAAGTGTAAAATTACGCCTTCTCCTTACAAACAAAGCCTGCCTACGCAGGCTTTTATGCTAGAGCATTGCCCATCATTTATAGCGCAATACGGTTCAGATAAGATTGTTTTTAGGTGCGACGCTTAATGTAGAGAGATGCTGTTTGAAGCGTCTCTACAGGCATGAAAACGTTACAAATACCCCATTAGTAGTAATTCTTCTAATTCTTCTAATTCACTACTGTTTACAAACAGCTTCTTAACCCCTTTATCACTTCCAACAAGTCGTAGGGATGATGAATCAAAAAATCTGGATTTTGTTTTGCCAGAACTTCTTGTGAATTAAACCCCCAAGTTACCGCAATCACCTTAATATTTGCTTTCTTTGATGCTTCTATGTCTCGGGTTTCATCTCCTACATAAATAACTTCTTGAGGTTTTATTTGTTTTTGTTTTAATACGTTGTTAATTATCGTTGTTTTTCCAAAGATCGTGACTCCTGAGTAGATAAAATCAAATAAGTTATCTAAGTCATTGGCTTTGAGAAAATTTGTAACATTGTCTTGAGAATTAGAAGTTATAATCCCTAATCTGTAACCTTCATTCTTGAGCACTATTAGCGCTTCTTTAATTCCTGAAATTGGCTTTAATTCTTTAATTTTACTTTTCAATTCAGCTTTAACTTTTTTAACCAAAAAAGGAATTTTCAAAATTGAGATTCCTGAGTACTTAATAATTTCTCTAGAGCTTAAGTTTCTCAAGAGGGCAAGTTCCTCGTGAGTGATTTGTATATAACCAAACTCTTGGGCTAAACGATTGGCAATACTTACCAAAGCATCTACTGTATCAGCAATTGTGCCATCAAAATCAAAAATAATTACTTTCTGGGTCATTCTTTCGCCTGGGGGAATGCGTTTAGATTAGCACGGGCATTCCGTCGTAACATATCTGGCTTAATCCGCCGCAACGCCGATGCCGGAAATTGTCTATCCCATTCCTGATCTGAGATTTGGGCTAATTCTAGCAATTTAGGGTCAAGATTCCCAGAATATGGCTGAAATTCTGCAACATCTGTTTGGTTGGCAAAACGCTGATTCCAAGGACAAACTTCTTGACAGATATCGCAACCAGCTACCCAGCCTTGTAAATGGGGTGTCACTGTCTGGGGCAATTCTTCATTCCGATTTTCAATTGTATGATAGGCAATGCAGCGATTGGCATCTACCACAAACGGTTGGGTAATAGCATCTGTGGGACACGCCTCCATACAACGAGTACAACTACCACAGTGTTCTGTATGCGGGCGATCGCTTTCCAACTCCAAATTCGTTAGCACTTCCCCTAAAAACACCCAAGAGCCATACTCGGGCGTTATCACATTCCCATTCTTGGCAATCCAACCAATTCCAGCTCTTTGCGCCCATACTTTATCTTGCACTGGACCAGTGTCTGCATAATATCGTGCTTGAATGCCTTCATCAAGTCCTTGCAGCCAAATTGTCAGTGCTTTGAGTTTTTTGTGCATGACTTTGTGATAATCGCGTCCCCAAGCATACCGAGAAATTTTGGCGTGTTCTTCTGTTTCGGGACGTTGATGAGGTGTGTAGTAGTTAAGAGCGACACTAATTATAGTTTGCACCTCTGGCATACAAGAGCGAATATCTTGGCGCTTAGGATTTGCCATCCATTCCATATCAGCGTGATAACCCAATGCCAGCCAAGCTTGCAATCTTTGCGTCTGTGTGGCATCTTCCCCGTCTACCGCAGCAATCCCAACCTTGTGGAATCCCAACTCTAGAGCCTTCTTTTTTACCTCAGTGCTGTTTGTTCCCGGGGATCGATTCATTTATCTTATTTCAATTTGCCCAATCTCTGGCTCCTATATTCTACACCATCGAGTCAATACACCTATTTCTTTTTCCTACAGTTCTTATTTGTAAATTTTATTTGCATTTTGTAAAGAAGCAATGCATCATGTAAATGATGAGGCAACACAAAAAGATACAAGCCTCCCACTGATTCACAGCGTACTTATTAATCGACTGAGGTGCAATCATGACTTTTACTACTGATTCAGCACAAAGCCGTTACCCTTATGCTTTCAATTACAGCACCCAACCTAGTGATGCTGTTACCTCAGCCGTGGTTGTTTTCCAGAGCCTAAGCGTAGATGACCAGTTGGCAGTGCTTTGGTATGCTTACACAGAGATGAGCAATTCTATCACACCAGCAGCCACAGGTGTAGCGCGTTTACAGTTAGCCGAAGGTTTGTTGAATCAAATTAAGCAAATGTCTCATCATGATGAGCAGTTACAGGTAATGCGTGACCTGGCTGCTAAAAGAAATACCCAGGTTTGTCGCTCCTACGGCATTCTGAGCAACAATACCAAATTGGCTTTTTGGTACGAACTATCAGAATTAATGGTTCAAGGCTTCGTCGTTCCTATGCCAAACGGCTATCAACTCTCTCGTGATGGTGTCAAGGTATTGGAACAGCTCAAGCAACTCGATTTTGGTCAACAAATTACAGTTTTCCGTAAAATCGTAGCAGACATGGGCGTTGACCCACTAGCTGACTAATATCCCTGCCAGATCCTCCTAACCTTCCATATTCCCTTTCTCGTTCCTAGGCTGTTTTGTCTGGGAACTTTCTTTCAAAATCTTGAGTTATCTCCATCATCAGGATGATTTGTACTGACTGAGGAAATATACCTCGAAAGCAGCTTTCGAGGGCGCTTGCTTTTGTATTCAATGGATGGAGAGCTAGCGTGATACAGGTAAATCTATGGCAGCTGCTGAATTTACACCCACAACAGTAGATGAAACACTCCAGATAGAGGGAATTACAGAACCGACTCTACTGCGTTACTTCAAAAGTTTAAATGCAGGAACATTTGAGGAAACTGCTGCTTTGTTTGCAGAAGATGGTGTCATGCATCCCCCATTTGAATCTGGTTTTGTTGGGCGAGATGCCATCGCTCATTATCTGCAACAAGAAGCCAAAGACGTGAAAGCCTACCCCCGTGAAGCTATTGCAGAGAAATTAGATGAAGAGCAAACCCAATTTCAGGTGACAGGCAAAGCACAAACTTCTTGGTGTGGTGTCAATGTCCTGTGGACATTTATCCTCAACCAACAAAGCGAAATTCTTTATACAAGAATAAAACTTTTAGCCTCTCCCCAGGAGTTACTCAATTTGCGGCGGTGAAAAGACTGACACGGAGATACGGTGACATTTTTTCTTTGCGTCACTGTATCTCATTATCTTTGCGTCTTTTTTAGCTCTTAGTAACTGCTGCTTGTTGGAAGGAGCGCATTAACAATTTTCGTCCTAGCTCGATATCTTTAGGAGCGCATTGCCAATCTGGGTGTGCCGTCCTTAATAGACTCTCTAAAGTTTCTTGATCGAACAGATGCCAGACGGGAAATCCATTGATTTGAGCTTCAACTGCATAACAGTTGGGGCTGACACACTGAATTGTGCAAGTACTGGCTACTCTAGCCAAAATCATTTGTTCTCCAGGTTGCAGCGACCGAAACTTGCGGATAGTCTGCTTCAACTCACTTATAGAGGAAACCGTTAATCCAGGAATCGCTACCGTGAGATTTTTGTCTCCATTCACCGCAATCCAGTAATGACGACTAGGGTCAATTCCCTCGAGCCAAGGTAATTCATCATCGAGGCGATAGCGTGGTGACAAACAAATCGAGGCTTCCATAGGCGGAATCATGACTTTGGTTATAAGTATTTACTAAAAAGAACTCAGAATTTAGATGCTTACCACGAGTAAATTGGCTTAGTTTATCCGTGGACTAGTCACTCAGTCGTACAGAATTTCTACTAATTTTTGACACCTGAGTTCTGAGTTTTTTTGCTAGATTACTGCTTCTGTTTAAAGATTTAAGGATTTAGACGCTGTAAATCAAATAAACGTAGCAAAACTTATTAATTTTATTAATGTTTCTTAAAATTTTTATTTACGCTAAAAAATCTACTGACTCTAGATAGAATTACTAAGTTTTTATTCAAACCCTTTTTCTAAAAGGTGTCAGAACCCGCTATGGCAAGTGGCATGAAAAACACGCCGAACCATTGACAGTTGAGGTGGAATTTCAGTCAACTCTTAACTTATGTATACTGTCAGTAGGTAAGCTGTTTGCTAGTAACGAGTTATTTAATTTTAAATTTTAAATGACCTAATGCCCGAAAAAGTATCAGGTATGTTAATTGCTTGCGTGTGAGTAGTCGGCACGCTTGTCTTTCATAAAAAAGCTAGAGCAGGTATTAAGTTATGCAGATTGGGCTACTTCTGGCAAAGAAACCACTAACTTGAGACAGTTACCACCATTGACCTGCAACTGGTACTCCACCTTATCCATGAGACGATGCATAATGAGCCAACCATAACCACCTTCTTGTCTGTCTGTAGGACTTGGAGGCAAATAGTTGGATAAATCGAAGCCTTGACCGTGATCCCAAACTTCCAAAGCAATATCTTGGTCTCTTAGTTCCAAACGAATTAGAACTGGCAAATAGGGCTGATCCTTGTGAGCGTGACGCACTACGTTAGAGTAGGCTTCCACCAAAGCCAGCCGTAAGCGGCTTGATTGCTTGGACCAATCAACTGAATCGTTGAACTGGACTTCTAAGCAACTTAGCAACCAGTTTTCGACAATGGTCAGAAATTTTAAGTCGCTTGGGACATGAAGCTCACTTTTCATAAGTTATAAAACCTCCAGCGAAAGTATAGTTTGGTCATCTTCTTGAACTTGGTTGTCTGCTTGGATACGCGCTAGTAAATGGTTAAGATGAAGTGGTTGGGCTTCCATCTTGAGGAGTTGCCAAAGACCCTCTTGATTCAGCATAGAACGGCTGACTGGTTGAGTGCCATCCACGGCTTTTACTGATGGATTCGTATTTATGAAAACTTTTGCCTCAGTAATACCATCACTAGCTAGCAGTAGGATATCTCCAGGAGCAAGAACCAAATGACTAGACTTTGCCTCCCATATAGGCAAGATACCTAGGGGAACGCTGCGTTCCTCAAGATACTTAGGGTTTGTTTCCACAGTTTCTTGACGTGACCAAAGCAGGGGATAGATATGACCTGCATTAGCATAGACGAATTCCCTGGTAGTAGGAGTATAACGAGCTAAGAAGAGGGTGATAAAGTAATTATTGCTGATCAAATCATCGCTTAGAGCATGGTTGAGATTTTGCATCACCACATTTGGTATTGGTGACGATTCTTGAGACAACTCTCGGCGCAATACCGAAATGGCACTAGCCATGAACAAAGCAGCTGGGACACCCTTGCCAGACACGTCTCCCACTGCTACCCACAAGTCTCCGTTGGGATGGGCAAACACTTCAAAAAAATCCCCTCCCACTTCACGCGCAGGGTAGCAGCAAGCTTGCACTCTCACACCCGCAATCTTAGGCATGGTTTGGCGCAGCAGGTTGTTTTGAATTTGACGAGCCACTTCCAACTCGACACGGGTCTGCTCTTGCTTTTCTTGTAGACGTTGATAGAGTTTTGCCTGGGAGAGGGCTAAGGCTGCTTGTTCAGAAACACCTGCAATGAGCTGGATATCTTCTTCTTGCCAAGAGCGAGCGTGGTGATACTGATTGAGGGCAAGAACAGCAAGCAGGTTTTGCTGATACATAAGTGGCATAACCAGTTGCTGACAGGCTTTGTTATCATGTGTATACTGAGCAACTTGATATTGACGTGTTTCGAGAACCTTCTTAATCAAAGGATTTGGGTCGAAATGATAACTTGCTGCGCTTGATTTCGGATCTTGGTAGCAGAACTGATCTACTGTTAGGAGATCGCCCTCCACTGGTCTGAGCAGGCAATAATGTGCTTCAAAAGTCTGTCCTATTGTTGCTACAATTTTTTGTAGCATACTATGGTAATCCAAAGACTCTCGAATCGCTGTTGTGACTGCATTAAACAGAGATTCTCGCCGCCAAGCACGAGTTAGTTTTTGTGTGCGTTGTTTGACGACTCGGTATATGTCAACTGCTTGCTCAACAACTGCCTTGAGTTGATCTGGTTTCCAAGGTTTGGTGATGTACTTAAACACCTGACCAGAGTTGATCGCCTCTACCAAATCTTCAACATCAGTAAAACCAGTCAGTAAAACCCGAATTGTATCAGGAAAGCGCTCCACAGTTCGACCGAGAAATTCTGTGCCATTCATCTCTGGCATTCTTTGGTCAGAGATAATGACAGCCATCTCGCCTTCTTTGTCCAAGATATCTAGGGCAGTCAGGGCATCTCTTGCTCTGTATACCTGAAAATCTCGCCTAAAAGTGCGGTAGAGTAAATCTAGGTTATCAGGCTCATCATCTACTACCATGAGCTTGAATTTGCCTGCCTCTGTCTCAGTCATACTTGACTTTCCAGATATTTTGATGACGAGATCGTGTGGTGTGGCTTCCACGTAATAATTAAAGCACAATTAGAAAAACAAAAGTAAATCGAACTCATTGGCTTTGAACGCATAATTTCTCAAAGTTTTATGTAAATTACAATATAGTCTCCTCAAAGTTTGCCACACCCCAAAATCAACCCTATCCCACAAGCCCAGAACGCAAAGCCCGGACTGCTGCTTGTGTGCGGTCATCGGCGCATAGCTTATTCAAAATGTTTCGGACGTGTGTTTTTACAGTTCCAACTGTAATGTAAAGTCTTTCCGCAATGACCGCATTACTACAACCTTCTACAATCAATTGCAAGACTTCTAATTCTCTTTCTGTTAAGGTGTAAGGATCTATCATATCCTCCTGATTCTCAGGGGACTCTAAATGAGTGTCAACAGTCTTATTATCTTGGGGTGTGATTTCAGGCTTATGTGGATTTTGTTGTGCTTGTTGCAATACAATTCGGGCGATCGCCGGATCGATCCAAGCGTTACCGTTGTAAGTCACTCGTACAGCTTCAAGTAAATTATCGAACCTGATATCCTTCATACAATAAGAGTCAGCCCCTGCTGCAAAAGCTGCTAGCACTGCTTCTTTGTTATCGCGTAGCGTCAAAATCAATACTTTGGTAGTTAAATCTTCCCCATGAGTTGTAGATTTCACCTCCCGTGTTAGCTCAATTCCATCCTTATCTGGTAAACCGATATCTACAATCGCAATATCTGGTTGTAGTGTTTTTAACATTCTCAGACCTTCTACTGCATTCGTCGCTTCCCCTACAACTTCGATTTCTTCCTTTTGCAGGAGCGCTGTCCGAATACCCACACGGGTGAGGTCATGATCTTCAATCAAAGCCACACGAATTTTAGCCATGGTCTATTACCGCCCTTACACTCAAAAGCTGTAGAATTGAGTTTACTAAAAAGTTTCAGGAGATGCAGTTTAAAGGTGTCTGTGGGAAAGAAGAGAGCTTTTTGAGTTAGACTAGCACACAAAAGCATTGCTCTCGTACCGCAGGCATTCACCGAGATATTAGCTCCACCGAACCCCCACGGCTGATATGTCAGGTTAAATAGTACTGAAGTTACTGATTCTCCTTGAGGACATGAGCTTCAAGAATAAAAATAAAAGGTGCTACTCCTGCCTAGCTGTGCCTGATATTAATGAGTTTTATTCTGCATTTTAATGACTATAGTGAGTAAACTAATAACTAAATAGATAGCACAAGCTATGCCCAAATTTGTGGCTTGTTGGTGAAGTATGCTGTATGAGCATTCGAGCAGCATACCATAGATTTAACTTAGGGGAGTCTAGTGGGCGATAAGTTTCACGCCATAGCCGTCCAATTTGGCGCGGGAGGGTTGGGTTGTTATAAATTTGTAAAATTCCCATATTTAGCTTTTGGAAACAATTTGATAAGCTATCGTTCTATATAGTTAGGTGTGAGACTTATTAAGAATAGGCTATGTCTGAACTGCCTAGAAAGTTTTCAGTATTAGGGCTACCAGTTCATGTGATGACTAACTATCCAGGCTGGTTGCTAGAACGCTTGCAAAACGGTATGGGAACTCATGTGGTAACGCTCAATGCAGAAATGACTATGCAGGGAGAGCGGAATTCATCCCTAGCTAAGGTCATAAAAGATGCTGAGTTAGTGGTTCCAGATGGAGCCGGGGTCGTTCTGTACCTGCGATGGCTATTACGGCAAAAAGTCCAAAGAACTCCTGGAATTGAACTAGCAGAAGCACTCTTGCAAGAACTGGGACAACGAGGCGCAAAGGTATTTTTCTACGGAGGAGCGCCTGGTATAGCCGCAAAAGCATCAGAGTTCTGGCTTTCTCAAAATCCAGGTTTGGTCGTAACAGGTACCCATTCCGGCTTCCATTCAAAAGAAGAAGAAGAACAATTGCGACAAACTCTCACCCAACTACAACCACAAGTTGTTTTTGTTGGCTTGGGAGTCCCACGTCAAGAGTTATGGATTGCCAACAATCGCCATTTATGTCCTCAAGCAATATGGGTTGGTGTTGGAGGTAGTTTTGATATTTGGTCGGGGATCAAAACTCGCGCTCCTGCTTGGTTGGGAGATAACAATTTGGAATGGCTGTATCGGCTGTATCAAGAACCTTGGCGCTGGCGGCGGATGTTAGCTTTGCCTGAGTTTGCCTTGAAAGCCTTAATTTATCGATTCTTTCAAGTCTGGGGGGTAGGTGTAGCGTCGAATTAGGAACTAACGATGTGGGGTGTTACATGAGACACCCTTCCCAAACTGTTAATTCTTGTTTAAAGAAAAATTAGGTTTCAGATTGAAATTCCCAGGTTCTGCCTGGGAATACTTATTGTATTCAATCTCATATCTAAAGTATAAACTCCTATTTAGCAATGGCAGTATTATTTCATTTCAATCCCTATTAGGGATTTTTAAAACTTAGCTACTGCCACCAAAAATAGAGTACCACATTCAGTGATCCGAGGAGTGTTCGAGCCGAATGAAAACTGCTATAACAACGAAGCAAGCTACTGAAAAAGCTGTCTCTACTCAAAACAACGAAACTCAACAGAGCAATGCTACTGCTGTAGCTATGGTGCAATTGTATTGTGTGTCAAAAACCTATGCCAATGGCAGCCATGCCCTTGTCAACGTGAATTTGGAAGTCAAAAAAGGCGAATTTCTGTTTATCACAGGATCAAGCGGCTCAGGTAAATCCACACTGTTAAAACTGCTGTATGGCGATGAGTTACCAACACAAGGAGATGTGATTGTTGATGAGTCCAATGTGGCGGCTTTGAGGGGCGATCGCTTGTCAATTTTGCGGCGACGCATTGGCGTTGTGTTTCAAGACTACAAACTCATTCCTCAAAGGACAGTGGCGGAAAATGTGACTGTCGTGCTACAAGCTCAAGGATATACTCGTAAGGAAATTCAACGGCGTTTAGAACCTAGTTTGAAACTGGTGGGTTTACTTTCCAAAGCAGACTGCTTTCCAGAGCAGCTTTCTGGTGGAGAGCAACAACGGGTGAGCATTGCGCGAGCAATCATCGGAACACCACCAATCCTTTTGGCTGATGAACCTACTGGAAACCTTGATCCAGATAATGCCTGGCAAGTGATCGAGATTCTCCAAAAGTTAAACTCTTTTGGAGCAACAGTGATTGTGACAACCCACGATGAACAGTTAGTACGGAGGTGCAATCATCCAGTGGTGCAAGTCCAAAATGGTCGGCTTTATCGAAAAAGTTAAGTGTTTGTGGTTATGGTTACTGGTTATTGGCTCAGATTTGGTATAAGTTGTAATCGTTGACAACTCACAACTAACACAATACTGAGGAATAAGGCGCTTACCACCAACTTTGCACAGGGAGTGTTTAGATTGGCTCGTTAATAGCAGAAACTAAACTCATCAATGGTGAATTGACCATCAAAAGCGCAGAAGGTAACGCGGTGGATTTCGTTGGCTGATACAGATAATAAGGCGTTGGGAGGCACTGCAGAGTCAGAATTAGCAAGATTTGCTCCTGGTAGTACCGTTTGGGTAAGCAGTTGGCGATCGCGACCGTATGCTGAAAGCACAAGCCGTCGCGAACTGGTTACATAGGCACTTACAAAATGGACAGAACGCAGAAAAGTTGCTTCTAAATATCCATTCTTAGGTGCTCCCATTAAGACTACCACTCCAGAGTGGGTGGGGAATGCTGGATTTGATGGCTGTATTGCTATACAATTATTAAAAACAATGCCCCATTGCTCATACTGTCGCTCCACTGCTTCAAAACATCGCAAATTTTCCAAATTCAAACAGATAGAGGTTGGTACTGATACCACGTCGCTGTCCACAGCTTGTTCCACTTTATCTAGCGAAGGTGAATTTTTAATTTGATTTTTCAAATCAAATTCATCACCAGAGAATTTATTGTCTTCAATAGTTGGCTTTGTATGAGATTGAAGACTAACCTGTTTTACCACGACACCCCGCTTTGTCATTGTCTAGAGAACTGTTAGATTATTAACTACATAGACATCTATTGATTTTGCTAAGTTGCATAGGATTCTAGCTACAAAAGCCAGTTAATCTGCTAGCAGGATGAAGCACACCTGGGTCTACTTAATATATTCATTGAGCGTTTACACTTTTCTGGACGCTCACACATATCAGTAATGTTTCTGATAGAGTACCATAAAAAAGTGATAGAGGGATTCATACCTAAGTTGTACCTGCTACCAGTATATGGCTTGCAATAATAGGACTTACAAGTAAAAAAGACTTTAAGAGTGAAAAAAAAATCACCAAATCTTTACATACTATGTAATATTTTTATACCGTCGCTGAATTAGAAGCAGCGATAGGTAGTATTGAGATGCCATCGACTATATATAGAGGTAAGAGGAGTTTTTGGAGAGAGTGAAGCCAGAAAATTAATGAATAATAACTAAAGATTAATACTTATGTTTCAACCACTAGGATTTGAGCAACGCTCTATCATTACCTCTTTAGGTAGAATGACCTATTTCACTAATGAAGGCTCACCGTGGCAAAACCACAATAGTGCCAGTGCAGATAAGGACACATTGGTATTTCTGCATGGCTTTGGTGGTGGGTCTTCTGCATATGAGTGGTCAAAAATTTATCCAGCCTTTGCTGCCGAATATCGTATCATCGCACCAGATTTGATAGGTTGGGGGAGATCTGAGCATCCAGCACGGAATTACAGGATTGAGGATTATCTGACGAGTATTCGGGAGTTTTTGCAACAAACTTGCAATCAGTCAGTCATAGTCATTGCTTCTTCCCTAACAGCAGCATTGACAATCAGAGTTGCAATCGCTCATCCCGAACTATTTAAGTCCTTGATTCTCACTGCACCCGCCGGACTTTCCGATTTTGGCGAAGATAACTCCAACAACTTCTTTGCCCAGCTCATCAGTATTCCCATTCTCGACCGATTGGTGTATAGTACGGGAATCGCCACAAAAGAGGGCATTCGCAGCTTTTTAGAGCAAAGGCAATTCGCTCAACCTAGTCGAGTGTACGAGGAGATTGTCAACGCTTACCTGGAGTCGGCACAACAACCTAATGCTGAATATGCGGCGCTGTCTTTTGTACGTGGCGACTTATCCTTTGATTTGTCGCTCTATATTCAACAACTGACTACTCCTACGGCAATTATCTGGGGTCAAAAGTCCCAACTTACAGGTCCAGAAATTGGTCGTCGTCTCGCCCAAATGAATCCGCAAGCAATCCGTATTTTTCAGTTGCTGGATGATGTGGGATTGACACCTCAATTGGAACAGCCAGCGGTGACTATTGGTTTAATCAGACAGTTTTTGCCTTTGCTGAGTTAGTCATTAGTCATGAGTAGAAAATAAAAATGAAATAAAAATTAAACCACAGATGGACACAGATGAACACAGATGAGTTATCTGTGTGCATCCGTGTGGATCTGTGGTTTTCACTTCTAAATACATACTTTTGCAAGAAGTTTAATAACTCCTCAATTTATAACCACCTGCTGTCACTTCCAGTTGACCTTGTTTCCATCCTTGATAGATTGGCGTTTTACTACCTTGAGCGTTTTGGTAGACTGCATAATGATTTCGCCAGTCGTGAAAAAGTCCATTTCGCCAAACCTTAGGTAATCCCTGACTTTGATATTGAAGTTTTACTTTTCCCGAAACACCCTGATACTCAACCACTCCATCATTCATCTGACTCAGGTTTAGGCGGGACTTTTGCAGCACAGACTGCTGAAACTGATTCCAATCACCATGGGTTTTGTTCTCACCTATTTCAAGAGCAAATCCGCTTTCGGTTCCACCATTGCCTACAGCAGTTAGAATTTGGTCATTGGGATATTTATCGCGAATTTTCTCACTGGCTGCGGTGTTGATTCCCTCTATTTTTAAATTAATTGGCGTTAATGCCAACCATGTCTTTTCGTAGTGGATGAAAGTCACACCTTTGTTTGTTTCTAGCTTGGCAGACTTGGGTAAAAAAAATTGGAATGGAACCTTAGGTTTATTGTTGAGCCAAATAACCAAATTGCGGTAGTGAGCAACATTATCTCCACCAACAGACGCTGACGAAATTTGAGTCGGGTTTGTTCCCGTTGCAGCTATAAAATAATCGACGCCGCGTTGAGAATTGTATGCCATCATTTTAAAGCCGTTCCAGTCTCCACCGGAACCTTGAGCTAATGTACCGAGTTGAAAGGTGTTTCCGAAATAGAGAGTTTCGTAAAACTCTGGTGCAGCGTCGCCACCAGGCTTCCAGTTCTCATATGTTGGTTTAGAATTGAGGAGTTCTAGTGGCTTTTGGAATTGCTTCCGTGCTAAGGCGACAACCGCTGATGGTGGACGATAACTGCTGGTGATGAGGTGTACTGAGTCGGGAGATGGTTTGGGATCTGCAAGGGGTGAATCACCAAAGTACAGTCCTAATTCATGGGTGGCGAGGGAACACCAAACACAGTTCCCTTGACTGTAATCGCGTTTGGAAGGACCACCAAATCCTCCCCGCCAATATTTCAGCGCCCCGGAAGTGAAAAACCAATCCAATGCAGATTTAGCAACTGATTTCACTTCTGGGTCTTTAGCGAAATCATAAAGATTGACATAAGTCGTTACGGCGTGTCCTAGGTAGTTTTCCGAATCCCATTCACCTTGTCCAATGTTGTAGAGAGTGCGGACATTTCTTGTGATGCGTTCTTTATAAAGTTTGCGTGTTGCTTCGTTTCCTGTTTCTTCAGCAAATAAGTAGACAGCGACTTCGCGCATGGCTTTTAGGTTATCGGTGTTGCGACAGTCTACCCAGCTATCGCAATTGTCTGTTGATTTTGCCCAGAATTGTTGACGGTTGGGAAAACGGCGCGTCAGCGGATCGACCTCTGTCCAAATTTGCATCGCCTGTTTCATCCGCTGACGATATGCTGGGTCAAGATATTTGCCAAAATAAAAGTATTTGCGGACTTGACCTTTGAGGGTAAAGCCAGAGTAGAAGTCAATTCCCAAGGTGTGAGCGTGACTTTTAGCGTCAGCATCCTTAGATTGCAGGAAAGAGATTGCCTTTTGTTGATTTCCTGCAAGAAAATCTATCATTGCTTTGGGGTAAGATCTCTTTTCGCTCTCAAAAGCCGTATTTCCGTAGTTGCTTCCTGCAAGTTTTTTAATAACTTCCTTTGACCGCAATTGAAACTCTGCTTCCATTTGCGGTGTCCACTGATTTTCAGCCTTCACATAAGCGCAAGCAAGAGGAAGACATATTAAGCAGAAGGTAAAGGCTTCGAGGGCTATACGATTCATAGTGAATTATTTCTATTGACAAAATAGCCTCCCAGTTGAGGAGGCTTTAATAAGCTTTTACCTAAACAATGGAAATGCTACTTTTCTTTCAATCTGACATCAATGACAGTGGCATTAAAGTTGTAGTTGAAGCCGTCTAACTCAATTGGCATACCGATTTTAACTTTACTGTTACCTAGAACTGGCCCCTCATTAGTGATTTTCGCTTTGCCTGCCACAGTTAAGCGCAAATCTTTACTAAAGTTGTTTGCTCTGTTCGGTTCTGGCAATTCTTTAACGGAACCATCAGGCTGGGGAACCAATACGGTTCTGGGTAGTTCTTCCACAGATTTAATCTCAATCTGACCGTAGGGTTGATTGCGGATAATAACGTTAGTTTTACCGCCTTTGTTAAACCCTTGCGCGTATAACTGTTGAGTGTCAAGTACGTTTAATCCCCGTACAACTAAGTCTACCTCAATAGGTACTGTTTTTGTACCGACTTGGGCAACCGAACCAGAACCGCCAGGGAAGAAAAAGATGCCAAGTATCACTAACAGAATGACCAGTGCAGCACCTAAATCGAGGATATTAATTTTACCGAATAAACGACCTTTTGAATCTAAAATAGTCATAAGAAGTCTTTCCAGATTAAGAGTAAAGTTGCTGATTGTAGCATTATGGTTTAGTGGAAACGGTGCATTTTTACTTACGTCATAGAACTTCAAGTAGCTGGGCATTGCGGTCATGCGACAGTTTATCACAACTTCCTAATTTAGGATGGACTTTTTGCTGTTTTAAGTGACTGTAGTTGAGAAGATGCACGATATCTTGGCAAGAGTTTAGAATGCAACTTATAAAGCTATAAATACGTCCCATAGTTTTACATTCCCCCAAATCTCTCCTTAAACCGGATTATGATGAATAGAAAGCACTTTTCTGTAAATCCCCGTGTTTTTCGGCGTCCCTGGTTTTATCCGTTAATTTCCATAGTCGTTGCCTTGATTTTGTGTCTAAATACACCAATCACCGCCAGGGCTATTGATGCTCAACGGTGGTTACCTTTCATTTTGCAAGGAGTCCAAGTCATTCAGCTTTCTAATATATCGCCTAAGCAGGAAGTTGAGCTTGGCAAGCAGATGGATAAGCAATTGGTAAGCGGTCAAGTTCGGCTATACCGCAATTCAGCAGTTAATCGCTATGTACAACAAATTGGTCAGCGCCTAGTCGCTAATAGCGATCGCCCTGACCTCCCCTATACCTTCCAAGTCATTGATGATGACGGTATCAACGCTTTTGCGACCTTGGGAGGCTTTGTTTATGTCAACAAAGGTTTGCTGAAAACCGCAGAAAATGAAGCGGAACTAGCTAGTGTCATCGGTCATGAAATTGGTCACATAGGCGGGAAGCACCTTTTAAAGCAGATGCGGCAAAAAGCCGTTGCAAGTGGTTTGGCATCAGCAGCCGGTTTAGACAGCAATCAAGCGGTGTCGCTTGGTGTAGAATTAGCCCTTAACCGTCCTCGCGGTCGTGAAGATGAATATGATGCCGATAGAAGAGGATTAAGAACTTTAACACGCTCTGGTTATGCTCAATCGGGGATGGTTTCTTTCATGCAGAAGCTGCTTAAAAAGGGTTCTGGGACTCCCACATTTTTGAGTACCCACCCCGCAACAGGCGATCGCATTAAAGCCTTACAAAGTTCTATCAACGCTCAACCTGGCGGTGGAAGTGCTGGTATGGATAATGCTGCTTATCAAGCAAATATCAAAGCATTAGTTCGTTAGTTGTTGGTTGTTGGTTGGTTATTCCACTACCTACTATCCACTTACGCACCTCGCCTGTTGCAGCGCTCAACTTCGATTCTGGCTGGATCGACAATTGTCACCACTTCTTCTAACGGCAAGGTGCGGAGACAATGACGATAGACATTGACTTGATAAACCAGTTGATTTGTAATGTCTAGTCCTGTTAGCCAGCCACTTCGGGGATGATAAGCGCCAGTATCGATATCCAGCCACCCTTGTCCTTGTGCCAGTTTACCAGGAGTAACGCCAGGTAGGGTAAAGGTGATGGTGTGACCGACGATAATCAGCTTATCGGGGAGATAAGGTTTTTCCATGCTGTGAAATTTGTCGCGCACCCAGCAAAGCTGTTCAGCGGTTTGTTCTGCGATAGGAATTGAGGGGTCAACACCAGCATGAGCCAACAAAATATCCCCCAAGTCAAGATATGTGGGTAAAGCCTTAAACCATTCCAGATGGTCATGGGGTATTGTAGCTTGTTGGTAACTGGCTAGCGTTGCTTGCCCTCCACTGTACAGCCATGCTTGCACCATTGAGGTGGGAACTTGTGCGTTGGTAAGAATGTTCAATAACATCTGCTCATGATTCCCCAGCAGACACTGGTAGGAACTATCCTTGACAAATTTAACTACCTGTGAACTTTGGGGTCCGCGATCAATTAAGTCTCCAAGAAAATAGACTTGATCATCTGATGTGGGGGCTATTGCCTCCATCAATGTCATTAAACCTTCATAGTGACCATGTACGTCCCCAATAACAATTCGGCGATAGCTAGTTGCGCTCATCAGCTCTTTGCTTCAATAACTTTGCCTAATACTTGTGCTACACTGTAGACCCAGTTGATTTCGTAAATATGGGTAAGAAAAGTTCAAAAATTTAAATTTAATCTAAATTAGAAGTCATTCAAGTAAGTGTAAATAACAATCCTCCTTATTCGTAATATACAAAGCAACTATATTTAACTTAATTTTTAGACATAGAAGTTCCATTCTTAAATCTTAATTTTTTCTAAAACTTCTACATCAGTAATTTTACGTAAAAATACTGATAATTAACAAGTAGTGCCTGCAACGGTGTGCAATGGACACAATAGCAAATTTTGTCACTATCATGAGGTGTTGCAATATCACCTAATAGAATCAGTTATTTATGTCGAAGATAAATTATCGGAGAACAGTTAAGGAGCTAAGTCAATTAGCATCTATTTTTTGGCCGTCAGAATTATCGAAACAAGAGGCAGAACTTAGTATAATTCCCAAACTCTTAGAAACTCAAGAACAATTCATTGCAATTCTGAGTGTAAGTGTTGCTACCCTGGATGGATTATTTCAAATCATCGATTCCTCAAACTTGCAGGCAAATCTGTTTCTTAAACATTTAATTGTTTTGGCTGACTTTGGAGGTGAAATGTTACAACGGTTAAACACCCAGTTTAACTCCATCTTACCCTTAAGAAGGCTAGATTACTTATGGAGTAGAGAAAATTACTGTTATACTTTTCGTGTTTTGCCTGTGAAAGGACAACTCAACAATACTAAACTTGGCATTACAGGTAAAAAACTACTGGAAACCCAACCTCTTTCAGAACTTCAAAAAGACGTAATAGCGGTACTTTTGTTTGGTAGCAGTTCCACAGATGAAAAAACTGCGGAAATACTAACAAAGTGTGAAATTGGTAATTATGTAGGTCAACCGGACAAACTGCAAAAATTTATTAAGCAACGATATATATGGGTTAGTCGTATCACTTCTGGTTCTCAATCAAATACGTTAGGGCAAATAACTCAAAAATTTGTAAAAAATTATTTAGAAGACAACCTTGCTATTACTACTGTAAAGATTCAGCTTAATGGAAATTTACCTGGTGTCAGCCATACTGAAAATAACAACCGTCCGACAAATTTTGATATTGTAGTTTCTCAGGGAAACAAGTATGTAGCCATAGAAGTTAGCTTTCAGGTAACTACAAATAGCGTAATTGAGCGTAAGGCAGGACAAGCAAAATCCCGGTTTGAACAAATTGAAAGTCTTGGTTATAAAATAGCTTATGTCCTAGATGGTGCTGGTAACTTTCAAAGAGAAAATGCCCTCTCGATAATTTGTTTATACAGTCATTGTACAGTAGCATTTTCTCGTGAGGAGCTTAATTTGCTTTGTAGCTTTTTGAAAGCATACTTTGGAGAAGACTAGATATGTTAGTTTTTATATATAAAAAAATAATAAAAAATTGAAGTATGGGAAAAATTCGGTTTGTAGATTTGTTTGCAGGAATTGGTGGAATAAGGTTAGCCTTTGAACAAGCTGCTTATTCCCTAGAGATAGAGGCTGAATGCGTATTAAGTAGCGAAATAGATTCTGATGCCCAATTTGTTTATGAAAAAAACTTTGGTCACAAGCCTTTAGGCGACATTCACCTCATAGAACAATTACCAGAACATGAATTTTTGTTAGCTGGTTTTCCATGTCAGGCTTTTTCTCACGCAGGTAAAAAAGAGGGTTTTGGAGATACGAGAGGAACATTATTCTTTGAAATAACGAGATTACTTGATACATATAAACCACAAGCTTTCATTTTTGAAAATGTGAGGGGACTGTATAGCCATGAGAAAGGAAGAACTCTAGCGACAATTAAGCACGAAATTGAAAACAGAGGTTATAGCTTTAACGCTTTTTTGCTAAACAGTGCTAACTTTGGTTTACCGCAAAACCGTGTCAGAATTTATCTAGTGGGAATTTTAGATGCTTCTCCTACGTTTGGATTGATTTCTGATGTAGGACCAAAAGATTCACATTCTTATAATCCACAGCAATTATCTTTATTTTACCCGCTTAAAAAATCTGTTGCTGTTGCGGATGTTTTGGAAGAGAATCCAGACAACAAGTATGATTGTTCATCAGCTTTTGTTGAGGTTTTGAAACAGATATATAATAATGATTTAAATCGGTTACACGGGGTACGGTTAATCGATTATCGAGGAGGAAACTCTATTCATTCATGGGAATTAGGATTACGTGGCAAGTGTAGTGCAGATGAAATAGAATTAATGAACCGTTTTATTTTAAAGAGACGTAACAAAATATTTGGCAATGAGCAAGACGGTAAATTATTAACTAGAGACCAAATAGCTAGTTTTTTTGACCATCCAAACCTTGAAGAAATTTTAGATTCTTTAGTTGCTAAGAGATATTTAAAGATTATTAATGGTCAATATAAACCTGTAGCTGGTAACTTTTCTTTTGAAGTTTATAAGTTTCTAGATCCAAGTAAGATTTCTGTTACACTTGTTGCCAGTGATGCTAATAGGTTAGGAGTTTACCACAATAATAGAGTTCGACGAATAACCCCCCGCGAAGCGGCGAGATTACAAGGTTTTGCTGATAGCTTTATACTTCATCCCAATGATAATAAGGCTTACCATCAATTGGGAAATTCGGTGAGCATTAATGTAGTAAAAGCTGTGGCGCAAGAAGTCATTATGAAAACGTTGTATTATACCCAACAACGAACTCAGAGATTTGAAAATGCAATCGCTCACTCTTCACGCAATAACCAAAAGCCGGTGTAAGTCATCCCGGAATCATCGGGTTGCACTAACAAAAAATGTAGTCCTTGACTTTGCTGCTGACGCTGTTGATAAACTTGAGCAGCAGCAGTGACTTGTTGATCTTCAAACGTGGCAACAATCCATCTGTCAACCAAGCTAGCTTCTAACACTAAACCATTAGGCGCACCAGCAACGTAATTTAATGCTACGGGATGCGCTTGTTCCAGCCATCGAGCCAAACGCATCGATTGCCTTCCACCATCAATGACTATACCGGGGACAGCAACTGTTGACGCCAAACCGAGATTGATCGGCAAGAGATATTCTGGTATTTCTAAAATAGGAATGGGGCGATCGCTAAACGCTTCTGCCATATCACCAGCACTCAGTGAAGCAAAACGCCATTTTTCTCCCCAAAGGTTTTCTGGTAATGGCATTGGGGGTGGTTTATCCAAGGATATGGCATATTGCTTTTCTTGCAACAACTGTTTTAATGCCAATGTGCGACGGGTTGGTTCAACACTAATGCCTAAACTGCGTCCAGCTTGTTCTATTAAACTTAAAGACTGAGGACGAAACACCTGAATAACATCTGGTAAATGTTCACCAGCTGCTTGTTGAAGTTGAGAAGCAACCCAACTTGAATTTGCTTGCGATTGCGGACAAGTTGCTTGATACTCAAAGTTGCGAGTTTCGTCACAAATCAACAACTCCCACATCACTTGTCCTGATGCTTCTGTCTGCGGACGACGATAAAAATCAGCTTGCCAAATTTTCATAGGACTTACGCATCTATTTGTTGGTTAAGATTGGATATAAGAGGTAAGGGTTTTCCTTTAACGCACATCCCTACCTCCTACACCTCTTATATCCCCAGTAGTTCTTCTATTTTGAGCGGACTCAGTTGTTGTACATTGCTCAAAACTATCGATGCTCCTGCTGTTAGTAATGTCTCAGTATACGCATCACGTCGCGTTGCTGTTTCCTGTACGTGTGGCGGTAAAATACCTACACCAATCCAAGTGCGCGTAGGTTCCAAGACCCTGGATTTTTCCACTGTGTACATATCAGCAACTGTATCTCCCACGTAGATGACTGGTATTGATTTGTGATTCTCTTTACTACCACAAGACTCCAACAGGTGAATGGTAGCAAAAAGTCCAGTGGGATCTGGTTTACCAGGAGCATCTTCCATTGCAATTAATACTGGAGACTTCAAGCCAAGGCGTTTTTCCAAAACATAAGTTGCAGAAGCACGAGTTGCACCACTGAAAAATCCCCAAGGGATCTCAGCTTTTGTCAGTTCCTCTAGGTAGCTAGGATGTAACAATAATGGTTCATTGCAGATATATCCCGTCCAATTGTGGGGGTCTAAGCCTCGATAGCGCGATTGAAAAAAGGCGACAATGGCATTGTAGTCGAGTTGTAATTGTTCACGGGAGTAGGAATGAGTTTCAAAGTAGCGGTAAATTAATTCTTGGGATGCTTCCCAATCATTATTCCAGATGCCTTCGGACTTGAGTTGGTCTATGTCGAGTGGTGTTGGGCGATACGCTCCCTCCGTGAAATGCTCCACAGTATCTGCCATCGCTCGTCGATAGGAACCACTGACATCGCGCACAACGCCGTCAATATCGAAAACGATTATCGCTTTTGTTGAGGATTGTTCGGTCATAGAACGTGTAGGTTTTAGATTTTTAGATTTTAGATTGGGAAATGGTGAGAAAATTCAAAATTCCAAAATACTCAAAGCCTAATTCCTATTTGGTAAGCTGCTAGATATTGCGTTAAAATAAGCGATCGCATGCGTTAGTGAATGTTGCCCGGATACTCCAAGGGAGGTGTGATTGTCCAAGTTTATTTTGAAAATACTGTGGTTAGACGAAAACGTCGCTTTGGCAGTCGATCAAGTCGTAGGCAAAGGCACAAGTCCTTTGACTAAGTACTTTTTCTGGCCAAGGAATGATGCCTGGGAAGAGTTAAAAAAGGAGCTAGAATCAAAACACTGGATTACTGAACTGGATCGGGTGGAATTGCTCAATAAAGCCACAGAAGTTATTAACTACTGGCAAGAAGAAGGCAGAAACCGTCCGATGGCTGAAGCTCAGTTAAAATTTCCCGAAGTTGGCTTTACAGGTAGCGCCTAGAGTTGTATAATCAACTGCCCTGCTGTTGAAGAAGCTCCGAGAGTTTGATGGTTTTATCCCTGCTGCCACTAGCAATCAGTTGTGCAACAGGGCTAACAGCAACGCCAGATACTGAGTCTACATGACCAGAAAGAGTAGCAACTTCTTCTTTTGTGCTCACCCTCCACAGCTTGAGTGTTTTGTCTCTACTGCCGGTCATCAACCTTTTCCCATCGGCACTGAAAGCCACTGTGACCACCGACCAGGAATTGCCTGAAAGAGTGCCAATGACCTGACCAGTGTTTACCTCCCACAATTTAAGAGTGTTATCACAGCAATTTATACCTCAATACAGTTCAGTTAAGGGTTACTTGTGATAATGACATATGTGTAGAGACGTTGCGCTGCAACGTCTCTACATAAGCAATTGCAATTCAAACATTATTCTTTAAAAACTATTAATTTATACTTATCTATTCGCTCTCATTTGACTTTAAACAACTTGCAAAAAAAATAGATATCTTATCATCAGTAGTAATGATAGTTATTATGAGGGTGAGGCTACCAACGGCAGCCTCTCGCCTTTAGGTCATCAAAAGTCATAACTTGTAGGTAGGGCGTATACCCTACCTAAACGCATCTATACCATACCGCCAGCAGCTTGAAAACGGGCGCGGGCACGTTTGTAAGCCTGCTTTGCTTGGATTTGTGCTTGTCTGTCGTCTGGTTTGACCTGATTCAAACGAGTTTCTGCTTCGTTCAAAGCAGCACGGGCTTCCTCTAGGTTAATTTTGTCACCACGCTCTGCACCGTTTACCAGAATTGTGACTTCATCTTGTTCGACTTCGGCAAAGCCACCCGATAAGGCAATAGCCACCCAATCCTGATTTTTACTAGAACGTACTCGCATCACACCCGTGTCTAGGGCAGTTAATAGTGGTGCGTGTCCGCTGAGGATGCCTAGCTGACCAGTGGTGCTGGGCAAAACGATTTCTTCAGCTGGCGCATCCCATACTGTTTTATCTGGGGAAATTACACGAACAGTTAATGTCATTTGTTTTATGTTTTTCGGTAGTTGTTAGTGGTTAGTAGTTAGTGGCTAGTTGGTATTACCACTAACTACTAACCACTAACCATTAACTAATTACCCTTTGAGTTTTTCGGCTTTGGCGATCGCTTCTTGAATACTACCAACCATGTAGAAAGCCTGCTCTGGCAGATCATCCAATTCACCAGACAGAATCATGTTGAAGCCTTTGATCGTATCTTCCAGCTTCACATACTTACCAGGAGAACCGGTGAACACTTCTGCCACAAAGAACGGCTGGGACAGGAAACGCTCGACTTTGCGCGCACGCGCCACGATGAGACGGTCTTCTTCAGACAATTCATCCAAACCGAGAATGGCGATGATGTCCTGAAGCTCCTTGTAACGCTGGAGAGTTGATTGTACTGCACGGGCTGTGTTGTAGTGTTCGCCACCAACAATGTTGGGCTGCAACATTGTGGAAGTGGAACCAAGAGGATCTACCGCTGGATAGATCCCCTTGGAAGCCAAACCCCTAGACAGTACCGTTGTTCCATCCAAGTGAGCGAAGGTGGTAGCTGGTGCGGGGTCGGTCAAGTCGTCAGCAGGTACGTATACCGCTTGAATTGAGGTAATTGACCCTTCGTTGGTGGAGGTGATGCGCTCTTGCAATGCACCTACGTCAGTTCCCAATGTTGGCTGATATCCTACCGCAGAAGGCATTCGTCCCAACAGAGCTGACACTTCCGAACCTGCTTGCACAAACCGGAAGATGTTGTCAATAAACAGCAGCACGTCCTGCTTGTTCACATCGCGGAAGTATTCTGCCATTGTCAGTGCCGAAAGACCAACCCGCATTCTCGCTCCGGGTGGCTCGTTCATCTGACCGTATACTAGGGCAATCTTTGACTCATTGAGGTTATCTTTATTGATTACCCCAGATTCAATCATTTCGTTATAAAGGTCATTGCCCTCACGGGTGCGCTCACCCACTCCACCGAACACTGACACTCCACCGTGTTCTGTAGCGATGTTGTTAATTAACTCCATCATAATGACGGTCTTGCCTACACCAGCACCGCCAAATAGACCAATCTTACCACCGCGTCGATAGGGAGTCAGCAGGTCAACAACTTTAATCCCGGTCTCAAACACGGAGGGTTTGGTTTCCAATTCCGTGAATTTGGGAGCATCGCGGTGGATTGGAAATTTTTCCTCAGAATTGACAGGTCCCCTATTGTCTACGGGTTCGCCGAGGACGTTGAAAATCCGACCTAGCGTGGCTTTACCAACTGGCACACTGATGGGAGCGCCAGTATCAACTACTTCCATTCCACGTACTAAGCCATCGGTAGAACTCATGGCAACAGTTCTGACTTGGTTGTCACCTAGCAGCTGCTGCACTTCGCAAGTAACTGAGACTTCTTGTCCGGCTTCGTTAGTGCCTTTGATGGTCAAAGCGTTGTAGATTGGCGGCATTTTACCGCCGGAGAACTTAACATCTACAACCGGACCAATGACTTGAGTAATGTAACCAATGTTTGTTTTTTCTGCTGTGGTGACCATGCTGAGCCTATTGATTGAAGCTATGTTTCAGATAGGGTCTTCAGAGACTTTATCTTTTGCAATGTCATCTTCAAGAGTAGCACTGAACGATCCCCTCTATATCAGCTTAAATTTCTCCTTAAGAATCAACCTGTGGAGTGGTAAACAGGTTATGCTGTGTTTTGTGAGTGAAAAGGTCAAAATGAAAAAATGCCGTGTCTGGCGATGGCAGACACAGCAGTTACAAAAGTAGGTTAGGAAGCAATTACAAAAGTCTGGCTAGCAACCCATTTACGCCTTAGCCGTAGCTTTCTGTTGCTGTTTGCGCTTCAAAAGTGAAGTTGCGCCGAAAGCACCTACTGCTAAAATACCCAACATGGAACCAGGTTCAGGGACGGAGGCGAGTTTAACGTTGTCAACCAATAGCGCAGAGTGAACTTTAGTATCATTCACATTTGCAACTCCCACTCCCAAAATGTATTCTCCGCTTGTCTGGATAATGTATTCAAAAGTGTTAAATCCAGTCTCTGCCCGAAAATCTGCATCAGATAAAGAAAATGTTGAAAATTTGGTGTCAGCTAATTCGGACACTATACCAAGTGAGACAAAGCCGAAATCGGTATAATCCACGCCTGCTTGCCCTGTGCGCCCCTCATCTGTGAGGAAATTCCAATCAAAAGTTAACTTCTGTCCAGCAGTTGCGCTAAACGTTTGTTTGATGGCGGAACCATTCTGAACATTTTTATTTGCAATACCATTCAGGCTTCCCGTTGCTAACCCTAAGAAGCTTTCTATTTCTGAGGCAGCAACTGCGGGTTTTGCAGTTAATGTTAAAGCTTGCTGACTTCCCTCGGTTGGACCACTGCCAAAAGCTGACGTTTCGATTTTGGTGTTACCTTTAACTTCCCATCCATTAAAACCGTTTACAGGGTCTTCAAAACCACCGTTAGTAATTCCAGCGGCAAGGGATGGTGCAGCACTGAAAAGAGTTGAAAAACCAATTAAGCTAACAACACTTGCTGCCACTGAACGCATGACAAGATTAGAGATCACCATAAAACTTGTTTCTCAAAAAAAGGTGTGCATTGTAGTTGAAATACTTCTAAATGCGTACGCAAACATCTGAGCGAGATTGCATAGAACGCCACTCATGCAACAGCGAATAAGTTAATCTGTTACAACGAATCGCAGATAGAAGTTTTGTTAAAAATGACTGAAGCTTTTAATTTCGCTGTCGTCTTTTAGAGATTGGCGAAGCTTTCATCTAATGTTTTCCTCGCCCTTGTATCTATAAGCTTATTGTCGAATTTATTTAAGCGCCATAGTTTATACTCTTGTTCATACAAGAATCACATTCCAACAAAGATTAAAAATACACCACAACTTAGCTGCAGCAAAGATTTCAGGCAAAATACAAAACTATTTTTGAATAAAATTTTATAAACTTACTTAGTTTCTTTAATACTTGTTTATTTATTTTGCGTGAATATACGTAATAGTGTTTTTTTTATTTTTGCCCTGCAAGCCGGAACAAACCGGAGTGATTAATGAAACCTTCTAACGCAGCGCAGTCTGAACCAAGTTGAATTTAGAATTTTCATTTTTTGAATTGCAGTAGCAAGTTTAAGATAGAAGTAGAAATAAGCCTCTTAAGCGCTCCAGTCTTTCTTGAACCTGTATTCAACAACATCTGCTTATGAACTTCTCGTCAGCGCGGCAATATTTTGACCAAGAAATCCAGCAGCCTGATGAGCGTATTGACTTAGCAAAGGCAGCTTTATACATTGCACAGGAAGAATACCCTAACCTTGATCAAGAAGAATACCTCAACGCCCTCGATACAATGGCACTGGAGCTACAAGAACGCTTGCCATCCCAAAGGTATCCCTTGCGAGTTATTCAAGATATCAATCGGTATCTCTATGATGACTTGGGATATGGTGGAAATAAGGCAGATTACTATGACCCCCGCAACAGCTTTTTAAATGATGTCATTGACCGTCGAGTGGGAATTCCTATTACCTTGGCGATAGTTTACCTGGAGGTTGCCCGAAGAATAGACTTTCCTATGGTAGGGGTGGGAATGCCAGGACATTTCCTAATTCGCCCTGAGATTGCGGATATGGATATTTTCATTGATGCGTTCAATGGCGGCGAGATCATGTTTCCACAAGATTGCCAAGAACGGTTAAGTCAAATTTATCGACAACCCGTGCAACTACGACCGGAATTTTTAGCAACAGTGAGTAAAAGGCAAATTTTGGCACGTATCTTGGCGAATCTGAAATATATTTACCTAAATCAACAGGAATTGGACAAAGCTCTAGCAGCCGTTGAACGGATTTTACTGTTGTTTCCTGGGGCGTCAATAGAATTGCGCGATCGCGGTCTTTTGTGCTATGAGCTTGGTCGGTTTGTACAAGCTGCTAACGACTTGGAAACTTATCTAGCAAAGGCTCCTCATGCCCAAGATGCTGCTTTGATTCGCCAGATCCTAACTCTGCTTGGGAGGACTAGCGAACAGTAATGAGTTAGGAAAAAGCACGAGATCACTCGTAAACCAGAACTCTTAATGACTCAACAGCTTATGATCGCAACCCTTGCTGTATTTCCTCGGCGACGCGCTTGAGACGACGCAGTTGAGCTTGCATGTCTTCTTTTGTCCAATTTTGAGCAAAGGTTTTGAAACCCCAACTTACTAGGGGGTTGGGAATCTCGAATTCAAAGCGGTTAACAAGGCGTGTTCCTTTGTCTAGCGGTTGACACTCCCAAGCGTCGCGTCCTTTAAAAAAACCCTGGAACTCCCATACAACTAAACCCGGCTGTCTTTCTACGACTGTGCTATCCAATGTAGGTTTTACGACTGGTATTTGAATCACAAACCGACTTTTACTACCGACATCAGTACTCCATGTGCCTACAGGTTCGCAACGTAACACGGGGTTAAGCCAGCGATGCATTAAAGCCTGTTCGGTAATGCAGCGCTCCACTACCGTAGCTGTAGCATTAATTTGAATCGATTGTTCAAAGACTTGAGACATTCCACATTTTTGTTGCTATGGCTGCACCTAGAATAACGCAAAATCTTTCACTATAAGCGGATTTCAATAATACGACATCTAGCTTGAGAGTCGAATTTTATATATTAGGAATAATCCATTGTTTTAAAGCCATTTCTTTATAAAACGAAATAAGAAATAACAAGAAATAAGAAATAACAATGTAAAAAAATGACTCGTGTCTATAATGACTTTACTGGTAAATTTATAGACAAAACACTGGTAAACTTACCGCAATGTAGGATTATCAGGAAAATCCACATCAGAAGCATCTAAGGTGTTTTCTGCCATAACACTCAACTTTAATTCTGAACAACCATGAATACAACATGGCAAGGAATATCCCAGGTGATAGAAGTTGGTTTGTCAATGAGGATGCAGCAATTTTTGGCACAATCACCAACGTTGCCATCGGAACAACCCGATGCCATCAATTATCTGCAAGGAAGTTTGCAACAGGTGGTTCAGTTCATGCCCCGTTTGCTGGGAGCAGTGCTAATTTTGTTAATTGGCTGGCTGATTGCGGCGGTAGCAGCAGCAGTGACACGCTCCCTCCTCAATCGTACCAATATCGATAACCGCATTGCCTCAGGGATAACAGGTGGTGGGGATCTTCCCCAGGTGGAGAAAATTATCTCCAACTTAGTCTTTTGGGGCATCCTACTTTTAACAATTGTTGCCGTTTTAGATACGCTACAACTTAGGGTAGCTTCTCAGCCGCTGAATAGTTTTCTCAATCAAATTGGTGACTTCTTACCCAGATTTGTGGGTGCAGCGCTTATCCTAGGAATCGCCTGGTTAGTGGCTACCTTGGTCAAGCTGATAACGGTACGCGGACTGCAAGCATTGCGGTTAGATGAGCGATTAAATCCACCACAAGACGCTCCCAGCCTCAATCAGCTATCTCTGAGTGAGACGATTGGCAATGCTCTGTACTGGTTTATCTTTTTAGTCTTTCTCATCCCGTTGCTTGATAGCTTAGGGTTAACACAGGCATTAGAACCAGTACAAATTCTGGTCACGCAAATTATCTCAATTGTGCCAAACATCCTAGGTGCGGCGTTAATTGCGGCAGTTGGCTGGTTTGTGGCTAACGTAGTGCGTCGAATTGTCACGAACTTACTGGCAACAACGGGAATTGACCAATTGGGAAGTCGCTTTGGATTAAGTACCACTACAGGGACGCAATCTCTTTCGACAATTATCGGCACAATTGTCTATGTCTTGATTTTGATTCCTGTCGCAATAGCGGCACTTAATCAGCTGCAAATCGAGGCAATTTCCGTGCCAGCGATCGCGATGCTGCAACAGATTCTTAATACACTGCCTGCAATCTTCACAGCACTGGCAATTTTGATAATTGCCTATTTCGTCGGGCACTTTGTGGCGGATCTTGTGACCAGTATCCTTACAAGTATCGGCTTTAACAATATTTTCTCGGTTTTGGGTCTGCCATCACCCACAAGACGAGTCGTCATTCCGCAAGAACCAACAGCACCTACAGTATCAACCCGTACCCCATCGGAAATTGTCGGCATTATCGTCCTCGTCGGGATTATGCTGTTTGCAACTTTGGCGGCGGTGAATATCTTGAATATTCCGGCGCTGACAGCTTTGGTAGCTGGTATTGTGGTAGTCTTAGGGCGGATTTTGGCAGGATTAGCCGTATTTGCCGTTGGTTTGTTTTTAGCAAATCTGGCTTTTAACATCATTACCAGTTCCGGCGACCGCCAAGCAAGAATTTTGGGACAGATCGCACGCATTGCTATTATTGCCCTTGTATCAGCAATGGCACTGCAACAAATTGGTATTGCCAGTGATATTGTAAATTTAGCTTTTGGGCTTTTACTAGGGGCGATCGCAGTTGCTATTGCCTTGGCATTTGGTTTAGGGACTCGCGATATTGCCAGAACACAAGTCCAAGAATGGCTTGACTCTTTCAAAGGAAAAAGTTAAGTCAACCGCAGGCGTTGAAGACGGATGATACTCATTAAATTTGCATCATGACTCGTGAGGGTCATCAAGAGTCAAGAGTCAAGAGTAGCTTTGAACTTAAGGACTCTTGACTCTTGGTTGCCTAAACGACAAAAGCGAAAAAAGCGTTGTGCCTGTCCCTCCGGAGTTTTCAGCCTGCCATCCTTATAAAACTGTTTTTCAATAAAAACGTTTGGGAAATTTCCCTTGAGTGGGTTGTAGTTAGCATTGAGACTAAGACTGGGCTGAACATGAACTGTAAGACCATGAGTAGGGGAGGACAGCGCCTTGGAGGCAACAGTCCGTTGGGGTTTCCCCGAGTGTGCATTCCTTGCGTCGGGCTTCCCTCCTATTGGCGTCTGTCCGTAAAATCTGAAAGGGCAGGTTCAGCCTAACAATCTCCGACTAGAAGTTGGGATGTCAAAGAGTTTAGTTGTAACTCACCTACTTTATGCTTAATCAAAATCATCTAAATGCCCTAGCTACCAAAAATTGGTTCAAAAAGTTGGCTTGCGCTGTAGGAATTGCTGGTTTTAGTACCTTTATCAGTTTTCCTGTCTTAGCCAAATTCTATCCTCCCAGAGCTCTTTTTCAGCCTTCTGCTCATCGCAGCTATCCCTATCGTAACTCTGAAAAAAACATTGCTGATACCCTTGCCCAGAATAGTAAATTTGTCAATCTTTTTGATGAATTGAAACAAGCAGGTCTTCTTGAAACTCTAAAGCAACCTGGTTATTTCACAATTTTTGCTCCAACTGATGATGCTTTTAATGCTTTACCTAAAGATGTCTTCAAGCGATATAGCCAACCGCAAAATCGGCTTAGAGTGCTAAAGTATCATTTGGTTTCTGGTGAAATTACTGCTAAAGACGCTAAAGACCTAAATGGTAGGGCAATCACAACTGTTGAAGGGAACCAGATCAACATATCTATTGACTCTGAAGGCACAGTCAAGCTAAATAATGCTAGCGGCAAGCATCCCTCTACCAAAACAAAGAATGGCGTGATTATTGAAATTGACAAGGTGCTTCTACCTCCTGGGTTTTAGCACTTTTAATGTAGGGTGGGCTATAGCTGGCGAAGAGCACACCCTACGCTAATATGCCATTTTTTCTTTTTCTTGTTTCCATGTTCAGCGTGGGAATTCATGTTGTAGGCGGTGGCGGCGCTGATTTATTGCCAATTTCCTACCAGAACAAACGGTGCCCAATAATGGGGATGCTTGTACTGCTGATTTGTCGTCAGAGCCAGTTGTGCTTGACGCAGTGCTTCTGCTTTATTCACCTTTGTCTTCTTAGCTTGCTCTAACTGATGATAAAATTCACCCATAATTTGAGCGGTACTTTTATCCTCTACTGCCCACAGTGTCGCCAGTGTACTACGAGCTCCAGCCCGCACCGCTATTCCAGCCAGTCCTAAAGCAGCCCGATTGTCTCCACTGGCTGTCTCACAAGCACTAAGAACCAATAATTCGATTGGTCTACCTTGGTACTGGGTGTTGTCTCGCAGCAAGTCACTCAACTGTTTAACATTGATGCGGCTATCCCAAGAAAGGATAAACGTATCCTCAACTCTGGAGCTAAACTGACCATGAGTTGCTAAATGGACTATAGGAGGAACACGAGAAGCAAGAATCTCTTTTTTGATCTCAGTGCTCGTAAATTTATCGTTGAGGAGTTCCCGAGATGAGACTCCAAATTTCTCGATTTGTTCGAGTTCAAGTTCTACGTTACTGAGTGGTCTAAAACCCTCATGTGCTGGAAAGTCATCGCGGATTTTGCTGAGTCCTGCTGTTAAGGCTTTTAAACCAACCTCTGCAATCGGTTTTGGGTTGACTAGCTGCAAACCAGGGGTTAAGGCAATGGCATACTTTTCTAATAGATACTGCTTGCCATCGTGAAGGATAGCCATAGGGATATTCCGCAAGTCCCCATCTAGGACAAAAGCCAGGGTCTTGACTTTACTATTTGCTAACTCCGATTCTAGTGGTTGAATCAACCAGTCATACATCTGTTTGTATATGGGCAAAAAGTCCTTGACTTCACTGACAGGAGCTATGAGAGAACGCCGCACGTTTGTCACAGTTTCCTCAAGTTCTTCCTGAGAAATTGGGGTTGTATGAAGGCTTGGAGGTTGATTTGGTAGGCTAAGAAGAACCTGTAAGCGATCTGGCAAAACAATTGTATAAATAACTGCTGCGGTCTGATCTATTTCATCAATCTGTTTGGGATTTGCCTCTACACAGGCTTCTCGGAAAAAGTTGTTCAGTTCCGCTAATTGCAGAGATTCTATCACGCTACGAGCTTGAATAAGCCGTTGTTGGCTTTCCTCATTTTTTCCAGCTTTTTTTAAGGAATCTGCATCTTTTAAGTCTAACTCGACCAGCTGTCGATAAACTGGTTCGACACTGTCCCGAAAAGAAAACTGTACCTCTGGGTTGATTGCCACTAATTCGCTGCGTAACGACTGAAGGGCATTATAAGCCTTGGTGTAAGCGGCGATCGCATCTTGAGTATCTCCTTGCTCTCTACGTATTCGTCCCAGCTGCCAGAAAAACTGGTAGGCTATGTCTGGTGTTGAAAAATTTGAAGCAATACCCAGAGCCTGTTTTGTCAATTCTTCTGCTTGGGATAAATTTTGCATAGATCCTTTGAGTTCATACAGTCCGCCACGATTTCCCAAAGCATGAGCCTCGGCTCTTGTATCTCCCAAACTTCTAGCTTGTTCTGCTGCTTTAGCTAAGATCCGATCAATCTCGTTGAAAGTTGGAAGTTGGGTATGAGCCTTTAGTTTGAAGTTCTCTTTTTGAGCTAATTTGACTAAACTTTGGGCAAAATTGATTTGGAGGTACACTCCTGTGTGACTGGAAGACAAGTGACTCAGTTGAGAATTGAGCGTTCTCCATAATTCTTCTGCTTCGCTTAATCTCTGGAGTTTCAGCAACAGGCTTAGTTGATTCAGTTGTGCTTGCTGTCGCATAGTTGTCGATGGTGACAGCTTTATGACCTGGCTATAAAAGTCTAAAGCTTTTTGTTCATAATCCTCTCGTTTACGGCGAACCCTTTCTACTTCAGCTAAGTTAGTTGTGGTGTTGCCTAAACTAAGATAGGCATCAGCTTGCCCTTCGGGAGAGTTTAATTTCTGAGCTAAGTTTAAACTTGTTTCTAAAATTAGTTGAGACTGCTCTAGCTGTCCTGTAGAACGCAGCAATTCCCCTAGGCTTCTCAATCCCATTACTGTGTGTAGAGAAGGAGATTTATCTGTAATGAATCGAAGCTTTTTCTTTAATTCATCTTGAGTTAATTGACCTAATTCTTGACAGTTTTTCCCCTCCAATTCTTTATTAAAAAGTTCTAATAAAGTATTACAAGCACGGGGATAAAGACCCAAATCTTGCATTGCTTGAGCCTGATTGATCTTGCTCTGTGATAATTTTTCCTGGTCATTAGTTTGGCTATAGATTTTAGTGGCTTGTTGCCAAGTATTTAGAGCATCTGCCGTTTGACCCAATTCTCTTTGCAAATTCCCCTGAATATCCAAACTTTGAGCGAGGATTTTTAATTGTTCATTTCCTTTTAATGGAATTTTCAAAAGTCCTAAACTGTCTTCAATCGCTTTTGTAGCCTTGTCCCACTGTCCCAGTTGTTGATAAGTCAAAGAGAGATTGCTCAACGCCATTGCCTGGTTTAATCTATCTCCTTGAGTCGCAAAAACAGCCGCTGTTTGTTCCCACGCTGTCGCTGCTTGTGCAAACTTTCCACTCTGATATAGTTTGACAGCCTTGTTTGCTAACTGTCCAGCATCTTGCTGAGATTGGACAATGGAGGTTGGTGAAGAAACTTTAGCAACAACAGGCGAGATTGCTGAGAGAATAAATAACAAAGCTGCGAGAAAAACGGATCGCCTCTTATATATTCTTTTGAAAAAATTCTGAATTTTCCTGAGTAGAAGTTTTTGAAATATCATAGTTAAACCCCCCTGTCAAGCTTTTATACTTGTTACTTATTTCCATCAGTCTGGGATAGATGCCTCAACGCGCAGCACAAATAGCAGGTGTTTGCTGCGAGCGTTGTGAAGTAGTGTTGGTGGGGACATAAGCTGTCAACACGACCTCACCTTTTTCATTAAAAATCCATCCATGAGCGGGTACTATCTTTTTGACACTGGGACTGGTAGATAGTTGATTGACAGTTGCACTTATTGAATTGAGCGTACTAGCGACAGGTTTGACTAAATCAACGCGTACATTGTCACTGCTGAGGAGTTGATTGGGATTAGATGGTAATCCACCACGTCCAGTGATGACGAAGCTGCTACCTACACCTCTGTGACAGGGATTTTGGGCAATCTGTTGTGTCGGGTCTATGACAGTCTCTGGTAATTCAATTAACCCCTGATTGGGGTTAATATCGGGTGTATTAATACTCACCGTACCTGCAACGCCAAATTGAGAGCTAGCATCAATGTCGTTAGTTCTGTTTCCGGGAATTGCTTGACCTTCAGTCATCCCAAAAATAGCTTGAGTTATGACTTGAATATTGCCTCCTTGACCAGCAGAAGCATTGGCAATGATGTCATTATTCTCTTTGGGGAAAGCGACGATGAACCCATCAGGAGCATTAATGGTAATATTACCTCCATTGGCATTGCTGCTAGCTTTAGCAGAGATTAAGTTATTCTCACCTCTGAAAATTAAATCCCGTACCTGCAAAAAGATATTACCACCTGGGGATTTGCTGAAAGTTTCTGCCTCTAATTTGGCTCCATCGGATATATGTAAAGTAGCAGTAGTAATATTGATATCACCACCTTGTCCCTGAGCTCTGTCGTCACTGCTTGTCTGCAAGGTTGTTTGTTTTGCCTCTTGACGACGGCGGTTGGTCTGGCTCGAAAATTTATCTTTGCCTGATATTTCGACAAAATCTGAAGCAATAATTGCAATATTACCAGGGTTACCAGCATTATTTGATTTTGTTGTCACAAATGACTTGTCAGTTATTGAAATAGACCGCCCAATGATTTGAATTTTACCAGCATTGCCTCTTGCAGGGTTTTGGCGGTTGAGACCTCTGACTTCAGCAGAAAGAGTACTGGTTTGCAAAGACACAGAACCTTGAGATTCCAGGGTAAGATTTCCAGAATTGCCACCATTAAAGCTGACGGCATTAATACCACTATTGTTTGTTAAAGAGATAGACTCATTGCCTTTGAGTGAAATGTCACCGGCTTTGCTATCTTGACTGAAGGTACTGCTGACAAGATAAGCATTTGATAAAGAGATTGATTTATCGGCTTGCAGCGAGATACTACCACCCCCTTTTCCACCACGGGCGTTGTAGATGGAAATCACCTTATTCTCAATGTCTCTACCTCGCCCAATAAGAGAGATTGAACCACTAGCAGTTAGTGAGATATTTCCGCTGCGTCCTCTACCAATCCTGGAACTGTTGTCACTACTGTAATTACTCGCATCTAGTGCAGGCTTATCATCAAGTGTCACATTACGACCTGGAAGTTGATAAGCAGGATTATCTATGAAAATATCACCAGCTTGAATGTTGATGTCACCTGCATCGCCATTCCCCAAAGTGCGGGTACGAAGTATTCCGCCATTGATATCCACTGTTGTCGCTTTGACATCAATATTACCAGCTTTACCTGTTGCCCTTGTATTAATAACATTATTAACCCGGCTGTCCTGATTGACTTTGAGCGTTCCTGTGAGATCGAGATTCACGTCACCAGGCTGTTGGCTATCTGCCGTTAACCCTTGAGCAATGCCAGCAGAAATGCTACTTTGTCCAGAAATATCTAAATTGCCGGCGGTGACCACCACATTGCCCGCGCCTCTACCAGTAACATCCACCTTGGCTGCATTTCCTAGTGATACATCTGCCCTCTGTAGATTATCTGGATAATTTAAGTTAATATTATTACTTGTATTCAAAAGTCCAACTGTTCCCGTTCCTGCGACTCCTGCCAACTCGATACGACCATTGAAAGCCTGCAAGGAACCACCATCTAAGTTCACATCACCGCCTACTAGTGTTAAGGAGTTCCCTGAAGCAACCTCCAGATTAGCAGATTGAGTCGTAATGGTTCCGGGATTGTCCCGAAACCGCAATCCAATAGGAATATTCACGGTTAACAGTGGTGGTGCTTGCGGATTGGTAGCGCTAAACTCAAACCCATTGTCAAACAATAGACTGTTTGCTGTACTTGCCAAAAATGAACCACCAATGTTCAAGCTGGCATTTGGTCCAAAGATAATACCTGCCGGATTGAGTAAAAACAAGTTGGCTGTGCCATTGGCTTTAATCAAACCATCAATACTAGAAACCGAACCACCTGTGACTCGGCTGATAATATTTTGTATATCAGTTGCATTGTTGAACACAGCCGAACCACCTGTGGGTACAGAAAATTCTTTGAAGCTATGAAAAAGGTTTCCTCCCCTTGTTGTGCCATCATTGATGTTGAAATTGCTGCCATCAGGAGTGGTAACGGTTGTAGAGACAGTTCCATCACCAGAAATTTGCGCTTTGAGGTGAGTGATAGGCGCAAGACTTCCTAAAGTGCATAGGGGTAAGGTTATTAAAAATAGGGATCGGCAACCCTGTTTCATTATCAACTCCTCATTTAAAATTGTTTTTCTCAGAGAATTCCTAAAAAGGACTGTAATTAACTGAAAAATAAAAACCCTTCTCTTGCAAAGTGCGATCGCTGGAATCAACATCAGTCAGCCCTATACCATAGTCAAGGCGTGCTGTCAAGCCATCGCCCATCTGCCATTGCAAACCCAAGCCCACACTCACCAAAGTATTGGGGTCAAGATCGCTTGTATCAGAACTATTCCAGCCAATGCCAAAATCAACAAACGGCACGACCTGCAAAACTCCTTCTACCCTTTCTACCCGCACAACGGGCAACCTGACTTCCGCCGAAGCAAAAAAGCCATTATCAACCAACAGCTGATCTTGGCGATAACCCCGGACGCTTTGCAGACCTCCTAAGCTAAATTGCTCTAAAGGTACGAGTGCTCTTGTTGTAAACTGTAGGTCAGAACGTAATACGAGCAAGGTTTCCGGTGCCAAAAGTCGCACATACTGTCCTTGTCCCCGCCAGGAGAAAAATCGACTATCAGGCGGTTCGTTGTTGATAGTGGCATCAAACAACCCGACTCCGAGACTAAATTGAGAGCGAAGGGCAAGGACTTGTTGTGGACTCCGCTGTGTATATTCCTGAAAAAACCGCAGTGCTGATATGCGGGTTTCTCCGTTTTCGTCAGAGCCTGGAGAAAGTGCATAGTCCTCTCCTTGAAGTTTTGTCTTACTTTGCTGTCGAGAAAAAGTTAAACCCAGCGCCAATTCTCGAGTAGGAGATTGGATGATTGGTTGGCGAAAACCCACATCTATGTAAAAAGAGTCACCTGTAATATCGATGCGATCGAAGGGTGGTTCAATGACTGTCGTATCTGTAAATCCGCCTGCCAGGTTGAGTGTACCATTGCGCGGATTCAGCGGCACCGCGTAGTTGAGGTCAAGGGCATTACTCCCATCGGTATTCGTGTATGTTGCAGCAAAACTATCACCTATGCCAAATACATTGCCTTCGCTAATGCGGATACCCCGTCGGAAACTACCAACACTAGGAGCACGACCATTATCCACAAACAATTCTGTCCTAAAGGAGTCTGCTTCTACGACCCTGACTTCCAATAAACTCTGGTCTGAACGGGATCCTGCAGACAATTCGGCAGAAAGATTTTGAATCAAAGGGTTAAGTTGCAACAGTTGCAATGCTTCTAGTAGGCGATATCGGTTCAACGGTCTAGAGGTGCCAAGCTGTATCCGACTGCGTAAGTAGTTTGGGTTCAACCGCCTCGTACCTGTCACCTTAATTTCTTCTAGTCCACCTTCAACAATCTGAACTTTGACGACTGCTCCCTGTTGAGGAAAGGTTTGGTTTGCAGGGATGAAAGCACCAGAATTGATATACCCAGCATCAGTGTAAAGCTTCGTCACAACAGCCTCAACTTGCAGCAATTCGGTAAAGGTGATTGGTCTGTTGGTGAATTGGGCAGTTACCTCGCTTAACTTTTGATCACTAAATACCTTTTCTGTGTTACCTTCAAACTCAAACTTTTTAACGCTGATAGTTCCAGGAGTATCTAGACGTGGTGCTGACGAGGGAGGTGTAGATGGAGGTAGATCAAGTGGAGTTTCTGGTGGTGGCTGCGGAGTTGGAATTGGTTGTGGTGGTGGTATTGGAGTAATGGGATTAGGAACCTGAGTAGGATTCTGAACCTGAGACAGAATAACAGTTGATGTTGTATTGCTATGAGTAAAAGTCAAAATCTGAAATTCAGCAAGAGGTAAAATTTTGGCATTGGAACTCTCATTAAGCAAGCTCTTTGCTGAAGCTTTATAATAAGAAAAACTGATAAAGATATTTATTACCAACGCAACAGCTAAACTGAGTTTTCCACACCCAAGCTGCCCGCCTTGATTCATATTATTTGCTCCTGACACCAAGCTTAGATAAAGTTTCTGTTGCTAATGTATCAGTGTAGAACTAAAATTTAAGATAATTAAAATTAATTTTTAATGAGTTAAAATTTATTTACCTTCTTGACTCAGGTATAGGAAAATCAATTAAAATTCAAAATTATATACGTAATTTATTATCTAGCATATACTTTGAATTTTGTCTATCTATAGCAATCCTATTTGAGTTGTGAAATTGAGTTGTGAAATTGAGTTGTGAAATTTTTCGTGTTCGTGCCGCGTCTGGGACAGGAGAAGGTTGTCCTTAGTGAGCCAGTGCAGCCAAGTTGGAAACGAACTGTCACGGAGACTGGCGTAAGCGCAAAGCGTGCTGCAGGCATAGGCGCAGCCTCTGGGGAGGAGATACCCGTAAGCGCAGAGCGCACACTACGTGTTGGCGCAGCCTGTCCGCAGGACTTACGCCGTCAGGCGTGGCGTCAGTCATAGGGTCATTCACCATTTGTCATTAGTAGTTTCTCACAAATGATTTAGGACTGCTATAGTTTTGTTACTGAAGATTTCTTTAAACTCCAAAACTTAGTTATATGAAGACTGAAAAACAGAGAGAAAAACGACTAGGTGGACGTTACAAACTTATCAAAGAATTAGCTCGAGGAGGGTTTGGTATAACCTATCTGGCTGAAGATACTTTGTCATCCTATTCTCTTTGTGTGATTAAGAAACTAGACCCTCAGAATGCTGATATTGAAACAGCAAAAAAATTATTTCAAAGAGAGGCAAATACTCTTTTTCATTTGCAACAAAACCAGCAGATTCCAAAATATTTTAATTATTTTGAGGAAGTAGAAAATTATTATTTAGTTCAAGAATATATAGAAGGGCAAACTTTGTATCATCTGCTTGACAAGAGATGGACAAGGCAAACAGTTCTTTTATTTTTAAGAGAAATACTGACAATCTTGAAATATCTGCATAAAATAAATATTATTCATCGTGATATTAAACCTTCCAATGTGATGATAAGACAGGAAGATAAAAAATTTGTTTTGATTGATTTTGGTGCAGTCAAACAATTAGATTCTAGATATTCGTCTTCCCAGCAACATTTACATACTCAAACGATGATTGGTACTCCTGGATATGCTCCACAAGAACAATTGGCAGGAAAACCACATTATAATAGTGACATCTATGCTTTGGGTATGACCGCAATTCAACTCTTGACTGGAAAACACCCAAGAGATTTAAGACGTGATGAGAAAGACAAAATAATATGGTCTGAGGGAGTTGATATTGATGATTTGTTAGCTTCTATTTTAACAAAAATGGTTTACTCAAACTCCGAACATCGCTACCAGTCTGTAGACGATATTTTCAAAGATATAGATGAAATAACGGTAAACGACGATTTTGTCACGAATTGGAATGAATTGACAGCGGCAAGCGAAATTTGTGTGCCACAATTTTATCCAGTTACGAAAAGATCAGATGAATCTCAAATGTTGTTAAAGCTTAGGTCTGTTTCAATTGTTTTAGGAACAGTAGGATCTCTCATAGTTAGTACAGAATTGATTAACCCATTTTTCCGACCTTTATATCATCTCTATCAAGGTAATTATTTACTCAATCTACGTGAACCAGAAAAAGCTCTTGAAGAATTTCAAAACCTCATAGCAATCACACCAAATTCTGCTGAAGCCTGGGAAGGACGAGGAGATGCTCTTTTGAGCTTAGGACGCCTTTCGGGAGCCTTAGAGTCATATAATAAAGCATTGAGCCTCAAAACAGATGACGTTAGAACGCTGAATAATAAAGGGAAAGTTTTCTATAGATTATACAGATATAAAGAAGCCTTAGAAACTCACGAAAAGGTGCTTAAAGTAGATTTCAATAATGCTGATGCTTGGAGTGGTAAAGGTTTAGCTTATCTTGGCTTAAGACAATATAAAGAAGCATCAGAGTCCTTTGACAAACTGAAGCAAATTAGACCAGATATACCAAGTATTTGGTATGAAATTGGTTTGGCAACAGAACAGTTACAAGGATCACAAGCAGCCAGGGTATACTTTGAAGAAGCGCTAGGGGTTTATAACGATTTTCTTAAAAGAAATCCGAAAGACGTCATTGCTTGGACTGATCGAGGAAATGTCTTGCAAAAGTTGAATCGTCCTCAAAATGCACTCGATTCTTATCAAAAGGCACTTGAAATTGATAAAAATTTCTATGAAGCTTTAGTTGGTAAAGGCAATACACTTAATGTGATTGGCAACGCTCAAGAAGCTCTTCTAGCTTTTAATCAAGCCAGTGAAATTCGTCCGTATGATTATCAAGTTTGGTATAATCGTGGGATATTACTAGGACAACACTTCCAAAAGCATAAGGAAGCCTTACAATCATTTGACAAAGCAATTGAAAGAAGAAATGACTTCTATCCTGCTTGGCTAAATAAGGGATTAGCACTGTTAGAGCTAAAACGCTACAATGAGTCACTAACGGCATTAGACAAAGCCAAAGAGTTTGAACCAACAGACCCTTATGTTTGGGCTAACCGAGGGTCTGCCTTAGATAATTTAGGAAAAACAACAGAAGCACGCGACTCATACAATAAAGCGATTGAATTAGGATTTCCCCCTGAACAATTACGCGAACAATTAGAAAAAAATTAATCTAAAATCCCACCTAGACAAAAGTGGGATTCTTGGCTATATTACAGGGCACAGTCTATGGATAAAGACCGCGATCGCTCAGCGCCTGAGCAACACGACCGACACCTAACGTATAAGCTGCTAACCTCAAAGGAATTTGCCGTATCTTAGATTGTTGGATGACTTGGCGGTATGCCTGCACCATTAAGTATTCCAATTCCTTATTGACGCGCTCCTCATCCCAAAATACATAAGAAAGACCCTGCACCCATTCCAAATAACTCACGACGACACCGCCAGCATTTGCCAAAATATCAGGTAGCACCGTTACACCCCTCGCTTCTAACGCCTGGTTTGCCAGGAGAGTGACTGGACCATTAGCCGCCTCTGCTATAATTTGTGCTTGCACCTGATTCACATTTTCTTCAGTTATCTGGTTTTCTAAAGCTGCGGGAATTAAGACATCACAGGGCAAAGTTAGTAAATCTGCATTGCTTATTGGCACTGCTTGCGGGAAACCAAAAACACTCTTGCGGTTCTGAGCTGCATAAGCTTTCAACGCTGGGATATCTAGACCAGCTTCTGAAAAGACTCCCCCAGAACCGGTAGAGACAGCTATGACTTTCGCCCCAGCTTCGTGTAGCAACAAAGCCGCTGCACTCCCCACATTCCCGAAACCTTGGATGGCTATTCTCGCTCCCACGAGTGACTGACCTTTGTCTGCCAGTGCCTCGCGGACAATGAACATGACACCACGTCCGGTTGCCATTTCCCTTCCCCGCGAACCACCTACGGAAATGGGCTTACCAGTCACAACTCCAGGGACGGCGTGACCAACATTAACAGAATATGTGTCCATCATCCAAGCCATTTCACGGGCTGAAGTTCCCATATCTGGTGCTGGGATGTCTACGGCAGGACCGATATCTTTAATCAACTCGCTGGTGTACCGACGAGTGATTCTTTCGAGTTCACCAACGCTGTAGTATTTTGGGTCTAAAGCAATACCTCCTTTAGCACCACCGTAGGGAATACCTAGAAGCGCACATTTCCAGGTCATAAGCATTGCCAGGGCTGACACTTCCCGCAACGTCACGGCTGGATGGTAACGAATGCCACCTTTGTAGGGACCTAAAATATCGCAGTGCTGCACCCGATGTCCAGCCAGAACCTGCACTTGAGAGTTATCTCGTTTCACAGGAATGGAAACCGTGACGACCTTGCGCGGGTGACTAAGTACCTCCAAAATACCTTGGTCTAGCTTTAATTCTTTTGCCGCCTGTTCTAGATAGCTACAGGCTTGGTCATATGGGCAAATATGCGCGGGGGTTGGAGCCTCCAGCGGCAATAGAGACGATGAAAGCATAAGATTTTTTTTGATTCGCGGTATCTCTGCTAAGACGATGAAATGATAGAGCTTTTCCGATTCGCGGTATCTTAACGAACTGGATGTGTATGCCTAGCGTAGCCTTTTTTCGCGAAAAAATAGTATTTTTGTAAATTTCGTTACATTTTTTTGTAGCAGTCTCTTGTAAAGAAGTTCACTATGGAGATGAGCATCATGTCAAGCTGTCGGTTTTGTGTTCTGTGAGGCACAGCTGCAATGACAACTACCCATACAGAGCGATCGCGCTGCCTTTTCTTGGATAATTCTGGATATGGACTTGTATATTTATATGGCAAGTTAAATGGCGAGCAGGACTAAGGAGTGAAGATGTCATCTCAGGATTCCAATCGTACAAGCTCGAAACAAAGCTTGGAAAAACTGATCGAAACACTCGAACTGTCCGATTTGCAAAAGCAGTTTTTGCGATCGCGCTGGCTGGAACAAGTATCGTGGATGGGGGGACGGGCTAGAAATGCTCGGAATTGGTATTACAGATTGCGACTCACAGCAATCATCGGCGGCATTATTGTTCCTATATTGGTAGGTTTAAATATTAGTGATAAAAACGTTGCTTCATCTGTTCGCTGGTTCACAATTGGTCTAAGTGGAGTGGTTGCGATCAGTTCTGCTGTGGAAGAGTTTTTTCACTATGGCGATCGCTGGCGGCATTATCGACACACGGCTGAATCCCTCAAAACTCAGGGCTGGCAATTCTCCCAATTAAGCGGACTCTATAATGGTTATAAGAGTCATCAAGAAGCTTTTCCTAATTTTGCTACCCAAATTGAAGATATCCTCCAGCGTGATGTCGATGTATATGTCACCGAAGTTGTGTACAAGAAGGAAAAGCAAAACCAAGAGGGTGAGCAGGAGTTAATCAAAGGAATTATTCCTCAATCACCCACAGATAACAAAGCTTCCGAGAAAAATATTTCATAGTAAAAATTTTAATATTTTATTATCATTCGTGAAAAAGATTGAATATTTTCTTGGCTTCTTGAAAAAGCAAGCAGCTATTTTGCTTGCGGAAAACACCAAAATGAATACGCGAATTACTGAAATGAGAAAGCATTTAGGCAAATTAAGAAAGCAATCAGCCATTTTGCTTGCGGAAAATACCAAAATGAATACGTGAATTACTGAAATGAGAAAACATTTAGGCAAATTGAAAAAGCAAACAGCTATTTTGCTTGCGGAAAACACCAAAATGAATACGTGAATTACTGAAATGAGAAAACATTTAGGCAAATTAAGAAAGCAATCAGCCATTTTGCTTGCGGAAAATACCAAAATGAATACGTGAATTACTGAAATGAGAAAGCATTTAGGCAAATTGAGGAAGCAAACAGCCATTTTGCTTGCGGAAAACACCAAAATGAATACGTGAATTACTGAAATGAGAAAACATTTAGGCAAATTGAAAAAGCAAACAGCTATTTTGCTTGCGGAAAACACCAAAATGAATACGTGAATTACTGAAATGAGAAAACATTTAGGCAAATTGAAAAAGCAATCAGCTATTTTGCTTGCGGAAAACACCAAAATGAATACGTGAATTACTGAAATGAGAAAACATTTAGGCAAATTGAAAAAGCAATCAGCTATTTTGCTTGCGGAAAACACCAAAATGAATACGTGAATTACTGAAATGAGAAAGCATTCTGGCAAATTGAGAAAGCAAACAGCCATTTTGTTGTTCGTTTTACTTTAACGCTAGCAATACGCCTTTAGGGGTCTGCGCTCCGCGCAATCGCTTGGCTTTTAAGACAATTGCTACAAAAATTTTATTTTTACTTTATAAAAGACTTCTTAGCGTCTTGGCGGTTGTTTCATTATCACAACTCACCTAGCATGACTATATAAGTCTTTTATTTTGATAATCTTGCCTGCCTATTTTGGGTTAGAGGTCGAGAAAGTGATGGGTTTTGAAGATGACATTTTTATAAGTTACGCCCACATTGATAACCACCCGCTCACTGAGGGGCAAGAAGGATGGATTTCGGACTTGCATCGCGCCTTGGGAATCCGTTTGGCACAACTACGGGGAGAAACACCAAAGATTTGGCGAGATTTAAAACTGCAAGGCAATGATTATTTCGGTGACACGATTGTAGAACGATTCCCCAAGGTGGCGTTGCTGGTTTCTGTCCTCTCACCTCGCTATGTGAAATCCGATTGGTGTGTCAAAGAATTGAAAGAATTTTATAAAGCTGCTGCAACCACAGGTGGCGTTCGTGTTGCTGATAAATCGCGGATTTTTAAGGTTATCAAAACCCCAGTTGAACGAAAGCAGCATCCTCAGGAAGTGCAAGAACTTTTGGGCTATGAGTTTTATCAGTTCGATCAGTCTGGGCGTCCAATTGAATTCAGTAAAATATTTGGTGTGGAAGCTGAACGCAATTATTGGACTAAAGTCAACGATTTGGCTTATGACATGAAACAGATGCTGGATAAGTTTTCCAGTAATAGCAACGGTGCGGTTGAACAAACTCCCATTGCACCCACCGAAACCACTATTTATCTAGCAGAAACGACTTTCGATCTTGTAGAAGAACGTAACAAAGTCAAGCGGGAGTTGCAGCAGCGGGGTTATAGTGTTTTGCCAGAACAATCCCTACCTCCTTATTATCCTGATTTTGAACAGGTGGTGCGTGAGAATTTAGAGCGCTGCAAACTTTCCATCCATTTGGTTGGTGCTAGGTATGGTATGGTGCCGGAAGGCGCAGAGCGATCGCTTGTTGTTTTACAAAATGAACTCGCGGTTCAACACAGTCAAAACTCTCCTGATTTTTTGCGCTTAGTTTGGATGCCAGTGGGATTACAGCCACAAGAACCGCGTCAGAAAGAATTTATCACATCTTTGCAAAGTGATGCTGATCTGTTTCAGACAAGCTTGGAAGAATTCAAGACTATTATTAAAGATAAACTTAATCCTACGCCGCAGCCGACGAAAGATATTATTGCAGAAGATGGACCTTTGCGAGTTTACTTGATATGTGACCAGCGTGACAGAGAGGCGATCGCTCCTTTCGATGACTATCTCTACGACCAAGGATTTGAAGTGATATTGCCTTTGTTTGAGGGAGACGAAGCGCAGGTGCGTCAGTATCATCAAGAGCAACTACAAGTGTGTGATGTGGTGATTATCTACTGCGGTGATGTGAATGAACCGTGGGTGCGGACAAAGCTGGGAGATTTACGAAAAGTTTATGGTTATGGTCGCTCAAAACCCATGCTGGCGAAAGGTATCTTCATGGGTGAACCGCATACAGAACAAAAGCGGCGGTGGTGTCGCACTCGCGAAGCACAGTTAATTCAAAGTGTCAATGATTTAGAATTATTCGTAGCCCAACACATCCGGGGAGGGCAACGGTGATGGTTAGTACCCAAACTCGCCTGAATCCTTTTCCGGGGTTGCGACCTTTTGAAGCGCACGAAAATGACGTGTTTTTTGGGCGGGAAGGGCAAACGGATGAGTTACTCCGCAGGCTGCGCCGTCATCGGTTTTTAGCAGTTGTCGGCACATCGGGAAGCGGCAAATCTTCGCTGGTTCGGGCGGGGCTACTGCCTGCGCTGTACAGTGGATTCATGACCAAAGCTGGCTCAAGTTGGCGGGTGGCAATCATGCGTCCGGGGAATGACCCCATCGCGAATTTGGCACAGGCGCTGAATCATCCAGATGTCTTTGGTTTAGATACAGAAGATGCCCCGATTCAAACAATTATTACTGAAACAGTTCTGCGACGCGGTGCTTTGGGACTGGTCGAAGTTGTGCAGCAGGCGAGAAGAACGAGTTATGAAAACTTGCTGATTGTGGTTGACCAGTTTGAGGAGTTGTTTCGCTTCAAACAAAACTCGCCCAGGAAGGATTCTGGAGATGAAGCCGCAGCATTTGTCAAGCTACTTTTGGAAGCAACTCAGCAGCAGGAGTTGCCCATTTATGTTGTGCTGACAATGCGTTCCGACTTTTTGGGGGACTGCGCCCAATTCCGGGATTTGCCGGAAGCGATGAATGACAGTCAGTACTTGATTCCCCGCTTAACCCGTGACCAATTGCAAGCAGCAATTACAGGTCCCGTTGGCGTTGGCGAAGCCCAAATGACACCACGCTTAGTGAATCGGCTGCTGAATGATGTGGGCGATAAGCCAGACCAGTTGCCGATTTTGCAACACGCGCTGATGCGGACTTGGAACTACCACAAAATTGGAGAACCAATTGACCTACACCATTATGAGGCAATTGGTGGGATGGACAAGGCGCTGTCGCAACACGCCGACGAAATTTACAACCAATTACCAGATGACCGTTGCCAAAAAATTGCGGAAAAACTGTTTAAATGTCTCACAGAGAAAGGTCCAGATGGTCGCGGGATTCGCCGCCCGACAAAAATAAGTGAAGTTTGTGCAGTTGCGGAAGCAACCGAAGCAGCAGTTATCGATATTGTCGAACAGTTCCGCGCCCCTGGTCGGTCATTTCTCATGCCGCCTGTGGGTGTAAAATTGGATGAAAATTCCGTACTGGATATTTCCCATGAAAGTTTCATGCGGGTTTGGCAGAAGTTAAAAGACTGGGTGGAAGAAGAAGCTCAATCGGCTCGGATTTATCGCCGTTTGGCGGAAACATCAGCACTGTACCAGGAAAAAGACGCTAAACTCCGCGATCCAGAACTGACAATTGCTTTGAATTGGCAAGAACGCAATAAACCTAATTCAGCTTGGGCTGGGCGTTATAACCCGCAGTTTGAGCAAGCAATGCAGTTTTTAGAGGAGAGTGCTAGAACTCGTGATGATGAGTTGGCTGAGAAAGAGCGACGCCAGAAGGAGGAACTGAGGCGACAAAGGGAGAAAATTGAACTTCAAAGAAAAGCTCTGATTGCTCTACTTGCTGCTTTTTTTGCTACCACTGGGCTAGGGCTGGTGGCTTTCTTTCAGTACCGCGAAGCTCAACAAAATGAAATCAAAGGTTTAATAGAAAAATCAGAGTTGCTTTTCTCCTCAGATCAAAAGTTCGATGCTTTGATGCAAAGTCTTAAAGCTACGATAAAACAGCAAAGAGTAGCTTGGTTGGGCATAGATGATTCCCAAATTCGGGAGCAGAGTATCGTGGCACTAAGACAAGCAGTTTATGAGGTGAATGAACGTAATCGTTTAGAAGGACATAGTACTGCGGTCCGGGGCGTTAGTTTCAGTCCAGATGGTAAGACGATTGCTTCTGTTAGTGCGGACAATACAGTGAAGTTGTGGAGCAGTGACGGGCGGTTGCTCAAAACCCTTAATGGTCATAGCGATATCGTCAATGGCCTCAGTTTCAGTCCCGACGGCAAGACAATTGCTTCGGCAAGTAGGGACAAGACGGTACGGTTGTGGAATCTGCAAGGGCAATTGCTCAAAACCCTTAATGGTCATAGCGATATCGTCAATGGCCTCAGTTTCAGTCCCGACGGCAAGACAATTGCTTCGGCAAGTAGGGACAAGACGGTACGGTTGTGGAATCTGCAAGGGCAATTGCTCAAAACCTTGAATGGTCATAGCGATCGGGTCTATGGCGTAGCTTTCAGTCCCGACGGCAAGACAATAGCTTCGGCAAGTGCGGACAACACGGTACGGTTGTGGAATCTGCAAGGGCAATTGCTCAAAACCTTAAGTGGTCATAGCTCTGCGGTCATTGGAGTCAGTTTCAGTCTCGACGGCAAGACAATTGCTTCGGCAAGTGCGGACAACACGGTACGGTTGTGGAACCTGCAAGGGCAATTGCTCAAAACCTTGAATGGTCATAGCGATGAGGTCAATGGTGTCAGTTTCAGTCCCGACGGCAAGACAATTGCTTCGGCAAGTGATGATAAGACGGTACGGTTGTGGAACCTGCAAGGGCAATTGCTCAAAACCTTGAATGGTCATAGTGATGCGGTCTTGGGCGTCAGTTTCAGTCCCGGCGGCAAGACAA
>NZ_JH992901.1:6069567-6070411 GCF_000315565.1 Mastigocladopsis repens PCC 10914
ACAACTCCCAAGTCATTAATGGCATCAAATCGCTCCATCGGTCGCATATCGATGATACTTTTTGTCAATGCGTAAGTCCTATTCTTTATAAACAACCTACAAAAGGTAAGCAAACTTTGGGTTTAACCTTTTCTATCACACTATTAATAGCCCGTTCAGGTGTAGGAATGTTTAAACCAGGGGAAAGTTTGTTGATGGTTTCTACGTAACCGTTGATTGTCGCTGTGGTGCGAGCAAATTCAGAAAATCCTGAGAAACCGACATCAAAGATGCATCCTTCCATCAAATCTTGGTCTACTTTAGCTTCTGTACAGTGTTTTCGCGCTTTTTCTACTTGTTCTGACGAAAGCATTTCTAGTTTTAGATACTTATCTGGGAAACTGGAGTCTACATAATTTTTTGTGTTCTTACCAGAAGCATAATCAAACAGTGATTGCTCTTGTTTTACACGCCAACTGTTACCAAATTCCTTGTAAAGTTGGTCAAAATACAGTTTTTCGCCGCCATCAAGGACACCGGGAACTCTCAACCCAACTAGGCTTAACACCTGCTTGACATCACCATAGGTTGACTTAGATTGTAAAACATTCCCTCCATCGCGAACCTGTTGGTCGTCATTGGGGTTTCCGTTGACATTTCCCAGTAAACCAGTGTATCTCCCTGGTTGGTTGTAGACAAAGAGTGAAACGTTGAAATAAGTATTACCCCCAGCAGTGGCTTGACTAATGACAACTTTCTCACCTGTGGGAAAATCAACTGCGTAGGTATCGCCATTTTTAGCGATCGCCCCACTACCAGGTAATACTAATTTCTCACCTGAAATAACTACGGGTTTCCCATTAAC